>CANTDZ010000046.1 GCA_947652665.1 uncultured Clostridia bacterium | reverse complement strand
CATAACCGCACCGCTTGGTGCTGCATACACAATATCTGAAATATCGTCATCAGCGAACGTAGATACGAAAAGTTTTAGATTTCGTTTTATTTGGGGCAGTGTATTGTTGGTTGGCTTTATTTCATCAATCATGTGGGGAAAGAGTCCAACAAATCTTATCATTTTTGCCCAGTTTGCAAATGCTATTATCCTGCCTGTTATTATGATTTTCCTTTTATACTGTCTAAATAGTAAACGTATGGGGAAATATAAGAACAACGGAATCTTAAATGCAATTGTTATACTATTAATAATAATTAGTGTTTTATTGCTGATAAAAAATTTTTAGTTTGTCGATATGTTTCCAAGAACTATCGATATTAACCTGGACAGGAGAGGTCAGTCGATATGTTCCCGAGGACTAACAGGGGCAATCTGACATCAATGCTGTTTCCTCGACCCATGTGGAGACGGTGGTATTATTGTCCAAACGCAACGCACAGTAGCCGAAAGCTATCCAGAATGTACATATCTCATTTACCAAGCACGAAGAAACGGGCGATGTCTTGCTGACATCGCCCGTTTCCCACGAGTGGGAGTCCAGAGGGGGAGGCCCCCTCTGGCGGGGTTTGGGGCGGGGCCCCAAGGTCTAAAAGCGGAAGCCGAAATAGGACAGCAGCCCATAGTAAATGCCTTGGGCGAAGGACCAGGGATCGTTCTGAAGGCGCTGGGCGTCGGCGGAGTTCGACAGGTAGGCGAGCTCGACGAGGACGGCCGGCATGGATGTTTTGCGCAGGACATAAAGGGACGGGTTCAGGCGGACGCCGTTGTCGCGGGTGCCAGCCTGGCGGGCGACGGAAATTACGATGTGCTGGCCCAGCCAGTAGGACTGGGTGTTCTCCTGGTAGACGTAGGCTTCGGTGCCGTTGATGACGGGGTTGGGGTTTGCGTTGCAGTGGATGCTCAGGAAGTAATCGGCCGGCCAGGAGTTTGCCAGCTGGACGCGGGCTTGAAGGCTGGTGGCGTTGGTGGTGCCCAGTACCTCGCTGGGCGTGTGGCGGGAGACCCGGACTTCAAAGCGCGGGTCGTCCTCCAGAAGCTCGCGCAGGTAGGTGCCGACTTCATAGGTCACGTCTTGTTCGCGCAGGCCGTGGCCTTCGGCGCCGCCGTTGACGCCGCCGGGGTTGTGGCCCTGGTCAATGAATATTTTAATTGCCAAGAAGAATCCCTCCTTTTTTAGCTCTCCCCTATTCTATTCCGGCGGGAGGAGGGGAGTGAATGGAGGGTTCCCGCCCCTACTCCTTGACCGCGATAAAAATATCCATGAACTCGCGGCCGTCCTGCCTGTACTCCCGTTCAAAGCAGGAGAGGATGTCTTTGTGTTCCTTATGCTCCAGCTTGTTGACGGCCATATATTCCATGAGGGTCTTATAGGCGTTGGGAATGACGCGGAAGGGTTCCTGAAAGGGGCCGTCGATGGTGATGGCGGCATATTTCTGCGGGGGCTGGCGGAACACCTCGGCGTCCGGGGCAGAGGGCATAAAGCCTTCGGGGAGCAGCCACGCGGCCGCATAGCCATGCATATGGTAAACGTTGACCTGCTCCTGGGTGACAAAGGGGAAATCCCACCCGATGATATCCGGCTGCGGGAAACCGGCCTCGCGCGCCCAGCCGGTGACGCGCTGGATGGCATCGGTTTCGGGGTCGGGGCTGATGACGGTGTAGCGCAGATAGCGCATGGCGGGGACGAGCTCGACCCGGATGTGGGAGTAGGGGCCGTCCATGGCGGACATATCCTCCATGAAGAGCCTGTCCATGGTGCAGGAGAACAGTCGGCACAGCTGCTTGATTTTATCAATCTCCGGGTATGCGTCCTCCAGCTCCCACCGGGAGACGGTCTGGCGGGTGACGCCCAAGCGGCCGGCCAGGTCTTCCTGGGTCATGCCGCCGCACATCTTTCGTAATTGCTGCAGGTTTGTTCCAAAACACATTTACGATCGCTCCTTTTCCTAAGTTTCTTTTATTATAGCGGCAGGGGGGCTTTTTTTCCACCAACCGCAGGGTGCGTTTTAAAAACGGGACGCAACTTTAGGTTGCCCTGCGGGGAAATATCTGCTATAGTTAACACAAAGAAACCGAGAGCCTTTCCGGCCCCAAACCCCACTACAGATTAGGAGCGTGCATTATGGCTGATTTTACGTCCCCCCTCATTTCTGGTTTTTCCGCCTACAAGCCCCGCCTGGCTGCCGACCGCCTCTTTTGCCCGGCCCCGGGAGCTTTTTCCTACACCGGCCCCTTGGACCAGGCCATCCGGTTCATCCAACAGCACCAGCTTTTGGACGCCTCCCTCTGGGCGCGTTTCGTGGAGCAGTTCACCCGCCCCTCGGACGACCACGACCTGGGCTGGCGCTGCGAGTATTGGGGCAAGCTGATGCGCGGCGGGGCCCTGGTGTGGTCCTATACCCAGGACCCGGAATTGTACCGCCAGCTGGAGTCCACGGCCCGGGCCATGCTGGCCGCTGGGGAGGAGGACGGCCGGATATCCACATACAGCCGGGAGGCCCAGTTCCAGGGCTGGGACATCTGGGGCCGGAAGTATGTGCTGCTGGGGATGGAATATTTCTATGACATCTGCCAGGACGAAGCCCTGAAGGAGGAGATGCTGGCATCGCTAAAAGCCCAGACGGACTGCCTGCTGGCCCATTTCGGCCCGGGAAAGGGAGACTTGCGCCAGGCGTCATGCCATTGGGAGGGGCTGAACTCGTCGTCGCTGCTGGAGCCGGTGGTCCGGCTGTACAACATGACCGGGGAGAAAAAATACTTGGATTTTGCCGGCTATATCGTAGGGCTGGGGGGCATCCAGTCCGCCGATATTTTTCGGCTGGCCCTGGAGGACAGGCTGGACCCCTGGCAGTACCCCGTGACAAAGGCTTACGAGATGATGTCCTGCTTTGAGGGCCTGCTGGAATATTCCCGCGCCGCCGGAGAGCCCCGCTGGGCCAAAGCTGTGGTGAACTTTGCCAAGCGGGTGCTGGCCTCGGACATCACCATTATCGGCAGCGCAGGGTGCACGCACGAGCTGTTCGACCACTCCCGCCTGGGCCAGGCCGACCCGGCCTTTACCGGCATCATGCAGGAAACCTGCGTCACCGTGACCTGGATGAAGCTTTGCGGACAAGCCCTCTGCTATACCGGGGAACCGGCTTTTGGCGATGCCATCGAGCGTTCCCTATACAACGCGCTTTTGGGCGCGGTAAACAGCCGCCAGGTCCCGCGGGACCCGCTGTCTCCCCATGGCTGGCTCCCCTTTGACAGCTACAGCCCCCTGCGCGCGGGGAAGCGCGGCCAGAAGGTGGGCGGACGCATGGTCATGGCGGACAACACGATTTACGGCTGCTGTGCGGCCATCGGCGCGGCAGGGCTGGGGATAGCGCCCCAGCTAAGCGCGCTGCACAGCCGGGAAGGCGTGGCGGTCAACCTGTATCTGCCGGGCAGGGCGTCCCTGCAGACCCCGGCGGGGCGCCGTCTGGAGCTGCACATGGTTACGGAGTACCCGGTGGGGGAAGAGGCTGTTGTGGAGCTTTCCCTCGGCCAGCCGGAGCGGTTTTTGCTGGAGCTGCGTATTCCCGGCTGGTGCAGCAGCCCGCAAGCTTACGTGAACGGGGAAGCGGTTCCCGTCCAGCCGGGCTGGCTGCGGCTGGAGCGCTTGTGGCAGGACGGCGACCGGGTCAGGCTGCGGTTCCCCATGGGCGTGGAGGCGGTCGGTTCCTGGCAGCTGGGCGAAGGGAACGAAGCCCTGCCTCCCCATCAGGCGCTGGTACGCGGACCCATCGTGCTGGCCGCGTCCGAAGGCGTGGCGGGGAACTGCCTGATAGGGCCTGTGGCTTTTCAGCAGGAGGCGGACGGCCGGCTGGATGTACGGCCTGTCCCGCTGGAGGAGCTGCCCTTTGAAGCGCAGCAGGCCTATGATGTCGCTTTGCAGGACGGCGGCTGTCTGCGGGTGACGGATTATGCGTCTGCGGGGAAGGACTGCGAGACGGATATAGCGGCGTGGATTCCGATGTAAGGCCGTAATCAAAGTAAATGCCCGTGTAACGGAAAAGGCCCAGCCAAATCATCTGGCCGAGCCTTTTATCTTTTTTTCAAAAGAAAGCTTTAGCCTCCATACCGGAGTATCTCATCCAGCTGGCAAATCACCGCCGTGGCCCCGCTCTGATCCATGGCTTCCCCATGGCGGGGTTTTAACGCATAAACCGGCAGACCGGCTCCCTTAGCGGAAGCGATCCCGGCAGGCGAATCCTCCACAGCGATGGCATCCTCCGGCCCCAGCCCCAGCAGATCCAGGGCTTTTAAGTAAATATCCGGGGCGGGCTTGTGGGCGGGGCATTCCTCCCCGCTTACCACGATGTCCACCAAACCCGACACCCCTGCGGCCTTCTCCATCTTTTCAATGGCCCCCCGCGCCGACGAGGACGCAATGGCGATTTTCAGCCCCCGCCGTTTCAGTTCGGCAAAGAGCCCCGGCACCTGGGGGTCCAGCATTTCCTCATAAGAGAGGGGGTGCAGCCGCCGGTAGGCCCGGTAGCCCAGCAGCATTTCCTGGCGGAATTCAGCATCGCCGGGCACCAGAGCCTCCCAGATGGCGCGCTCGTTGGAGCCGGTGAAGTCCAGCCCAGGAGGGAACGGGAAATCCATGCGGCGCAGGAATTCCTCCCGGCGGGCCTGGTAGAAGCGCTCGGAATCCACCAGCACGCCGTCCATGTCAAAGATAACGGCTTTTATCATTTAGTATTCCAGCTTCCACATATAGCGGCGCTTGCTCAAGGGATGCTGGCGGGCGATGCTCAGCTCTTCGGCATAGACCCGGAACACCGCTGTGTGCAGCATGGGGTTAAAGTAAGTAGCGACCTCGCTGCCAACCACGCCGGACAGGCCATAGTCTTTGGAATCCACTACGGTGGTCAGGGCGTCGAAGCGGTGCAGGAAGGTGAGCGCCCGGGCATCTACGGGACGGGTCTTGCCGTCGTTCATCAGCAGGATGAAGGGCACGTCCTTGTCCACGATTTCAAAGGGGCCGTGGAAGAATTCGCCGGTATGGAAGGAGCCGGAGTTCATCCACTGCATCTCCATCAGCAGGCAGATAGAGGTAGAGTAAGCCACCTCGGCGGAGGCGCCGGAGGACATAACGTAGATCACCGGGGCGTCGGCGTACTGGGCGGCGAACTCCTTGGCGGCCTTGCGGGCAGACTGGGCGCTGTTCTCCGCCAGCTCGAAAATCTTGTCAAAGCCGGTGAGCATCTGCTCGTACTTGTCATAGCCTTCTATTTGCTGGAGAAGCTCCAGGGCCAGGGCCATCACATAGCCCATCTTTTCCAGCTTGGCAGCATAGTTGCTTTGGAAGCCGTAGACGATGGTGTAGTCGGCCTCTTTGGTCAGCGGGGAGCCGTCTACATGGGTAGCGGAAACCACCGTGGCTCCAGCGGCCTTGGCCACGGAATTGGCCTGGACGGTCTCGGGAGTGTTGCCGCTCAGGGAAGCGGAGATGACCACCGTGGATTCGCCCAGCCAGTCGGGGGTGTCAGTGTTGAACTCGCTGGCGGTGTAGTGGGCCGCGCGCAGCTTCCGGGAGGCGTTTGCCAGGAAATACTTGCCGGGGTACAGCTCGCTTTTGGACGCGCCGCAGCCTACAAAGACCACGTTCTCGATGGTGTGCTTGGATACGATGTCGGCCACGATGTCCTTTACTTTTTTCATGTCGATGTTATACATGGGATATTCCTCCTGAAAATTATATGAGTGCCCCTTGGGTGATCTGCAAGGTGAAGCGTTCGCCGTTCATCACCTGCGTGCCCACATAGAGCGGTTCTCCGGTTTGGGTATAAGTCGTGCTTTTTACCAAGATGAGGGGGGCGTTTTCCGGGACCCCCAGCAGTTCGCCCTCGGTTTTTGTGGCGCGGCACAGCTCGATCTCTTTGTCGGACCGGGCCACTGTCACGTGGTACGCTTCCTTCAAATATTCGAACAGGGAGCAGTCGTCAAAATCCTTTTCCAGCAAGAGGGCGTACTTCATGGGGAAATAGCTGTGCTCGATAATGACCGACTCCTGGTCGGCAAAACGCAGGCGGCTTAGGTAAATGCCTTTGCTGCCGGGAGCCTGGCCCAGCTCCCGGGCGGTCTTTGCGCCTAGGGGCACCACGTCCTTTTCCAGCGTCCGGGCCCCGGGCACCATGCCTTGTTTGCGGCAGGATTCGGTAAAGCCGGACAGGGTGCGGCTGTCGCGCATAAACTTGGCCTTGCGCACGAAGGTGCCCTTACCCTGCTTGCGCTCCAGCAGGCCGCGCTTGCACAGCTCACCCACGGCGTTCCGCACCGTGATGATGCTGACGCCGTAAAGCTTTGCCAGTTCGCTTTCAGAGGGCAGGCGCTCCCCGACCTCCAACTCCCCAAAGGTGATCTGCCGCTCTAAAATCTCAATCAACTGTACATACAGCGGGGTAGCCGCTTTTGAATCCAGCATAATTCCTCCTAAATATAAGGTTTCCCTTCTCCGAAAGCCCCGTAGACCAGGCAGGTTTCCGACGCGAACACAGCGGCGCGCTCTAATGACTGCTGGATGGAACCGCTCCCCAGCCAGTGGATGAGAAAAGCGGCGGTAAAGGAATCGCCTGCGCCCAGAGTGTCTACGGCTTCTACCAGATGGGGGCGTTGGGTGTAAAACTCTTTTCCGTCGTATAAGATGGCTCCCGCACTGCCACAGGTTGCGATGGCCATTTGCGGCCCTTTTCCGCAGAGCCAGCGGCAGAGGGCTTCCGCTTTCTCCCGGCCCACCGGCCCGCAGGAGAGGAAGGCGTAATCGATAAAGGGCGCGACGTGTTCCAATAGACCGGGTTCGTCCCATTTGTCGGAGAAGTCGTAGGAAACGGGCACGCCGGCCTCCTTGAGCTTGGGCAGCTGGCTGTCCAGGTAGCTGTTGTTGGAGGTGTGGCACACCGCAAAGGAGCGGATGTAATCCAAATCGGCATCGTCCAGCACAAGGGGATGCTCCTTCAGCACGCCGCCCTTATTGCTGCCCAGGAAGATTCTGTCCCCGTCCTCCAAGGCTACCCTGGCACAGCCGTTTTCGCCTTCGTACTGGCGGCAGCGGCTGCGGTCGACCTGGTATTTATCCAGGGCAGCCATGACGTGCCCGGCTGCCTCATCGGTCCCGAACACGCCCATGTACGCCGATTCGGCCCCCAGCTTTTTTGCGTACACGGCAAAATTCAAAGCCTGCCCGCCCGGATACATGATTTTTTGATGTTCGTATTTATCGCACACATTGTCACCAATGCCGATCACACGCATGGCAACCACCTCCTTATATCATAATATAATCTTATATAATGAATTTGTCAAGGGGGAAAATGCAAATATCCCGATTTTTTCACGCAAACCTTTTCACCATATTCCTGCCCAAAAGTGGACAGCCAAAAGCAAAAACGCCGAATTTTGAAATTCACAAAAAAAGGCCTTCCCTTTTTCCAAAAAGCCGCTATAATGGTGGGAGCTTTGAAAAAACCTCACCTTACAAGGGGGATATTGCCATGTTCCAGTTAAGATGGGTGTGGGCGCGGCTTGGCGGCAGCCACAAGCGCTACCTATTCGCCCTCGTCTCCACGGCCCTGCTGGCTGTAATGGCCCTGGGCAACTCTATCATCACAGCCAACATCATGGACACCGTGTTCCGCCCCCTGCAAGAATCCGGCACGGCCGGGCCCGGCATCTCTGGGCACTTGCAGGTGATGGTGGCGGTGCTCGTGGGGTTCACGCTGCTGCGCACGGGCTTTGGCTACTTTACAAACCTGACCTATGAAAACATCTCCCAAAAGCTCATCTATGAGCTGCGCCGGGACCTGTACAAAAACATGCAGGAGCAGGACCAGGCTTTTTACAGCGCCTACCGTACCGGCGACCTGATGACGCGCCTGACCGGCGACATGGACATGATACGCCACACGGTGTGCTTCATCCTGCGGCAGCTCATCCACTGCATCGTGCTGTTCACTACCACCACCATCACGTTCTTTGCCGCCGACTGGCTTTTGGCCCTGTGTATGCTGGCGGTGACGCCCTTCATCTTCCTCCTGACCTTCCTTTTCTCCCGGCAGGTTCACCCCCTGTATGTAGACCTGCGGGAAAAGCTGTCGGGGCTGAACACCGCCGCCCAGGAGAACATCGCGGGCAACCGGGTGGTGCGGGCCTTTGCCCGGGAGGGGTATGAGATAGAGCGGTTCGATGAAAAGAACCGAGCTTATAAGGAGGCCAACAAAAAGGCTTCCCTGCTGTGGCTGCGGTACAGCCCGTACATCGAGACCCTTTCCCAGTCCCTTTCTATCGCCGTGCTGCTGGTGGGCGGCATCTTCCTGATAAACGGGCGCATCACCATCGGCACCTTCACCATGTTCAACGGCCTGACCTGGACCCTGAGCGAGCCCATGCGCAGCCTGGGGGTCTACCTGAACGACTTGCAGCGGTTCTTTGCCAGCGCCGGGAAAATCATCGAGCTGTACTACTCCAAGTCCACCATCGTCTCCCGACCGGACGCCGTGATGCCCCAGGGCCGGGTCAAGGGCCGGGTGGAGTTTAAGGACGTGGGACTGAAGCTGCGCGGCACCCAAGTTCTCTCCCACATCGACCTGAAAATCGAGCCCGGCGAGACCGTGGCCATCATGGGCCCCACAGGCGCTGGCAAGACCTCCCTCATCGGCCTCATCCCCCGCTTTGCCGACCCCACCGCCGGGCAGGTGGAGCTGGACGGCGTGCCCATCCGCCGCTATGACCTGAAGGCCCTGCGCTCCTCCATCGGCATCGCCACCCAGGACGTGTTCCTGTTTTCCGACACGGTGGACGGCAACATCGCCTATGGGGACAGCGGTATGCCGGAGGAAGAAGTGGAGCGCTTTGCCCAAATCGCGGACGTGGCGGGCTTTGCCGAAAAGCTGCCCCAGGGGTACGACACCGTCATTGGCGAGCGGGGCACCGGGCTTTCCGGCGGGCAGAAGCAGCGCATCGCCCTGGCCCGGGCCCTGGCGGTAAAGCCCTCGGTGCTGATTTTGGACGATACCACCAGCGCCGTGGACCTGGAGACCGAGAAATACATACAAGAACAGCTGGCAGGCCTGGACTTCCCCTGCACCAAAATCATCGTGGCCCAGCGCATCTCTACCGCCAAGCGGGCCGACAAAATCGTGGTGATAGAGGACGGGTCCATCACCGAAGTGGGCACCCATGAGGAGCTCTCGCAAAAGCCCGGGTATTATCGGGAAGTGTTCCTGCTGCAAAACGGCGGGGAAGAAGAAAGGCAGGTGGGCTAAATGGCGCGCAACCGTTTTGACGTAGACGAAAACCTGGAGACCCCATTTAACATAAAGCATCTGCTGCGGGCGGGCACCTACATCGGCAGGCACAAGAAAAAGATGGCCTTGTCCCTTTTATATTCCGCCCTGTCTGCCGCCGCGGCGCTTTTGGGCCCGCTGCTGGTGCAAAGGGGCATTAACGTATCGGTGCCGAACCGGGACTATGGGGAGCTGGTGCTGCTCTCGGTAGGGATGCTGGCGGCCATCATCGTGTCGGTGCTGTTCGCCCGGGCACGCAGCCGCTATATGATTTCCGTGGGGCAGGAAATTATTTACGACATCCGCAAGGACCTGTTCGCCCATCTGCAAAAGCTGCCCTTCCAGTTTTATGACGACCGCCCTCACGGGAAGATTCTCACCCGGGTAATAAACTACATTAACAGCGTGTCGGACGCCCTCTCCAACGGCATCATCAACTTCGTGCTGGAGATATTCAACCTGGTGCTCATCGCGGTCTTTATGCTCATCTGCGATGTGCGGCTGTCGCTGGTGGTCATGGCGGGGGTGCCGCTGCTGCTGGTGGTCATCTTCCTGGTAAAGCCTGCCCAGCGCCGGGCCTGGCAGGACGTGTCCAACAAGAGCTCGAACCTGAACGCCTACCTGCACGAAAGCCTGGATGGCATGAAGATAACCCAGGCTTTCACCCGCGAGGAGGAAAACGCCGGGATATACGACCGCCTGAACGTGAAATACCGCAAGGCCTGGATGAAAGCCCAGTACACCTCGCAGCTCATCTGGGTGTCGGTGGACAACATTTCCACCTGGGTGGTGGGGGCCATGTATCTGATCGGCCTGGCCTTTTTGGGGCCCACCATGCAGATTGGCACCATCATTGCCCTGTCCTCCTACGCATGGCGCTTCTGGCAGCCCATGCTGAACCTGTCGAACCTGTACAACACCTTCATAAACGCCGTGGCCTATTTGGAGCGCATCTTTGAAATGATGGATGAGCCCGTCACCGTAGACGACGCGCCCGGCGCCACAGAGCTGCCGCCCATACAGGGCCGGGTGGAATTTAAGGACGTGACCTTTTCCTATGACGGCACGGTGAACGTCCTGGAGCACTTCGACCTAAAAGTAGAGCCTGGGCAGTCCATTGCGCTGGTAGGCCCCACGGGCGCGGGCAAGACTACGGTGGTGAACCTCCTTTCCCGCTTTTACGACTTGACCGGCGGCCAGCTGCTTTTGGACGGCACGGACATTGCCGGGGTGACGCTGCACTCCCTGCGCAGCCAGATGGGCATCATGCTGCAGGACAGCTTCATTTTCTCGGGCACCATCATGGAGAACATCCGCTATGGCAGGCTGGATGCCACAGACGAGGAAGTCATTGCCGCCGCCAAGACCGTGTGCGCCCACGAGTTCATAAGCCAAATGGAGCAGGGCTATGACACCCAGGTCAACGAACGGGGCTCCCGGCTCTCCCAGGGCCAGCGGCAGCTGGTGGCCTTCGCCCGCACGCTGCTTTCGGACCCCAAGATATTGGTGCTGGACGAAGCCACCTCCTCTATCGACGCCAAAACCGAAAAGCTAGTGCAGCAGGGCCTGAACGCACTGCTGCAGGGGCGCACCTCGTTTATCATCGCCCACCGGCTTTCCACCATCAAAAACTGTGACCGCATTTTGTACATCGCCGACAAGGGCATTGCCGAAATGGGCACCCACCAGGCACTGCTGGATAAGCAGGGCCGGTACTGGCAGCTGTACACAGCCCAGCTGGAGGGATAGCCGTTACAATAAAACCGCCGCAGGCATTCTCTTTTGGAGAGCCTGCGGCGTTTGCTTTCTGGAGCCAGAAAGTAATAATATGGAAGAAACCAGCTTAATTCTTCACAAAAAACTGCTCATACCACACGATGAACGTATAAAAAGACCAAATCTTCTGCATGTTCAGCGCCTTGCCGGCCTTGTGATCGTCCAGCAGCTTCATAAGCTCCTTTGTTACGAAGAACTTCTCTGCAATATCGCTCTGGAAAGCCGCCTTGACCTTGCCGTAATACTTGTCCTGCCGCAGCCAGTCCGACAGCGGCACGGGGAAGCCCAGCTTCTTTTTGTTGGCGGTGCGCTCGGGCAGCTGCTTGATGGCGGCGGAGCGCAGGGCTTTTTTGGTGGTTTCGGTGGCGGAATCCGCCCGGTAGCGGGTGGGGATGCGGCAGGACAGCTCCAGCATCTTTTTGTCCAGGAAGGGCACCCGCAGCTCCAGGGAATTGGCCATGCTCATGCGGTCGGCCTTTAAGAGGATGTCGTAGATCATCCACGTGTGCATATCCGCATATTGCAGCTGGGTGGGTTCGTCTAAGCCGGGCACCTCGTCGAAGTAGCGCTTGCTGTACTCCTCGGGCAGCTTGGAGGTGATTTTGCGCTTGAGGAACTTCTGCCGTTCGCTGCTCTGGAAGACATAGTTGGCGCGCATGAAACGCTGCCAGGGCTCCATGGCCCCGCGCACCAAAAAGTGCTTGCCCTTAAACTCCGGCAGCTTGCCAGCCACGGCTCCCGCCATTTTGCGCAGGGGGCGGGGGACTTTTTGCGAGTAATCCTGGAAATGCCCGCCCTGCAAATACATGGGGTAGCCCCCGAAAAGCTCGTCGGCCCCTTCGCCGGAGAGCACCACCTTCACGTACTTCCGGGCGTTCTGGGCCAAAAAGTACAGGGGGATCTCCGAGGGGTTGGGCAGAGGCTCGTCCATAAAATACTGGATTTCGGGCATGGCGTCGAAGAACTCGTCGGCGGACACCTTGTTGGAGATGTTGGGCACGCCCACGACCTTCGAGAAATCCTGGGCGTAGGGAAGCTCGCTGTACTTCTCCTCCTCAAAACCCACGGAGAAGGTCTTGACCTTTTTGGTGCCCTTGGAAATCTCCTTGACCACATAGCTGGAATCCACGCCGGAGGACAAAAAGCAGCCCACCTCCACGTCGCTGATCTGGTGCATGGCCACAGACTCCGTAAACTCCTTGGTGATGGCGCCCTCCCAGTATTCCAGGGGCTTGTCTTCCTCAATATTATATTTTATGCGGTAATACCGGTCGACCTTCAGCTGGCCGTCCTTGTAGGTAAAGCAGTGGGCTCCGGGCAGCTTCCGGACGTTCTTGAAGATCGTGCGCTCGTCGGGGATGTACTCGTACGAAAGGTACTCGGGGATCAGCGCCTCGTCCAGCTCCTTTTCAAAGCAGGGGTGGTCTAAAAAGCTCTTGATCTCCGACCCAAACAAAAACTGCCCGTCTTTCTTATAGTAGTAGAAGGGCTTGATGCCAAAGATGTCCCGGGCCCCGAAAAGCTGCTTTTTGTTCTGGTCCCAGATGACAAACGCGAACATCCCCCGCAGCTTCTGCAAAATCTCCGCGCCGTACTCCTCATAGCCGTGCAGGATGGTCTCGGAATCCGCCTTGGTCTT
The DNA here is from genome assembly GCA_947652665.1 of uncultured Clostridia bacterium. Classification (GTDB taxonomy): domain Bacteria; phylum Bacillota; class Clostridia; order Oscillospirales; family Acutalibacteraceae; genus Acutalibacter. The sequence goes on along the minus strand of CANTDZ010000046.1, from coordinate 5,140 downwards.
GAAGGTGTGGCCGCGCTTCAAGAGGTCTTCCCGCAATTCCTGGTAATTGTAGATTTCGCCGTTAAAGACCAGCACCTTGCTGCCGTCCTCGTTGAGAATGGGCTGGCGGCCCCCCTCCAGGTCGATGATGGACAAGCGCCGAAAGCCCAGGCTGACGTCCTTTCCGTCGTAATACTGAGCATCGTCGGGGCCGCGATGGGCGATGCGGTCGGCCATGGCGCGGATGATGGGGCCGGGCGCGGTGACCTCCGGGGTGTTCATAAATCCTACAAAGCCGCACATATCTTGATCGTCCTTTCCTGATTCAAGTCAAAAGGTTGTGGTACGCGGGGTTCAGCGTCCCGCCGCAAAGCTGCACGCAGCGCTTGGAGAGCACCTCCAGGGCGTCCAGGCAGCCGGGCGGCAGGGGGGCCGACTTCTTGATGAGCGACAACTCCGTGCAGCCCAGCACAATGCTGTCGCACCCAGCATCAAAGAGCTCCTGGGTGATGCGCTGGAACTTCCCCGGGTCAGCCGGCTTCCCGGCCTTGATCTCGTCGTAGATGAGGGCCATGACCAGCTCCTGGCACTCCGGCGAGGGCAGCACGGCTTCCAGCCCCACCCCGTCCAGCGCCGACTGGAACAGCCCCGTGCGCACCGTGCCCGTGGTGGCCATAATGCCCACCCGACGCTTTCCCAGGCTTTTGAGCTCGGCGGCGGTCTCCGTGAGCATATTCACAAAGGGGATGCCCACAGCCCCGCTGAGCTCCTGGTAAAAGTAATGGGACGTGACGCAGGGCGCACAAAGGCACCCGGCCCCCAAGCGCTCCAGGGTCTGGGCGGTCTGGGTGAGCAGGGGCAGGGGGGAGGGCTGGGCGTGGTCGAGGATATAGGCGGTGCGGTCGGGCACGGCCGGGCGGTTGAAGACCAGCACGTCCAGGTGCTCCTGATCGGTTTTGGCGTCGGTCATTTCAATGATGAGCTGCAGCAGATAGGCGGTCGCCATGGGGCCCATGCCGCCCAGGATGCCCAAGGTTTTTTTCTCCATGGGCGCCTCCTTAATCGCGCAGGGCCTTGTTGCCGAAGTAGCGCTTATATTTCTCAAAATAGTGGAACTGGTTCTTTTGATAGTTCACCCAGCGCTTAAAGGAGCGGTCGCCCTCGTAGTAATAGGAGTGGCACACCTTCCCCGCCTGCAAAAGGGCTTTGGCCTCGGCCTTGGCGCTCTCGCTGCGCACGTACTGGAAGATGATTTTAGTCGGGATGATCGTCCACAGCACCCGGTCCTTAATGACCGTGCAGTCCATCTCCTTGTGGTCAAGCACGTCCTCCACCAGCCATTTGGCCAGATTGCCCCCGGCCGCCGTGACGTAGAAGCTGCTGCGTCCCTGGCGCAGGTTCATCTCAAAGAGCTTGTAGGTGCCGTCCCGGGAGTCGAACTTCATGTCGAAGTTGGCAAAGCCCACATAGCCGATGCCCTCCAAAAAGCCCTTCATCTGCTCATTGAGCTTGGGGTCGTAGCCGTTTATAATAGCCGCGTAGCTGCCAATGCCCTCGGGGGAGTGCTCCTCCAGCAGGGCGTTGCCCAGGGCGATGAGCTTGACCTTTTTATCGCGGCCGCAATAGCAGTTCATCACGCGCATATTGCTGTCGTCGCCGGGGATGTATTCCTGCAAAATCAGGTGGTCCTTGTAGCTGGAGGAATAGATGGCTTTCAAAATCGCGTCAAACTCCGCCTTGGTCTCGGCCACGAACACCTTCTTCTTGTGGGGGAACGAGCAGTTCCAATAAGCCACGGAGTTGGAAGGCTTGATGATGACCGGGAAGTCGAAGGGGAGCTGGATGTTTTCGTGCTCCTCAAAGGAACAGGTGGTCGTCTTGGGGAAGGAGAAGCCGTGCTCGGTGCAGACCTCGTAGAAGCTCTCCTTGATGGAAAGCCGCATCAAGAGCTCCTCGTCGATGCACTCAAAATAGTAGCGGTCGCGAAGCTCGTCCTGGTTGCGCACCAGCAGCTTGATGTAGTTGTCGCCGCAGGGCACCAGCAAAAGCTTTTTGCCCGTGTTTTCCCACTTTTTGGCGTAGTCGCGCAGGGTCTTGACAAAGACGGCATCGTCTTCCAACTCCGGCTCCACCACCTCTACTTTGACGATCTTGCTGGCGGTGCAGGGGCCCAGTATCCCCTTGCCGATGGCCACGCTTGTAAGGCCGTACTCCTCGTGGAAGGAGCGGGCCATGCCGTACACGTTTATATCGCTGCCCAGCAAAACGGGCTGGAAATCATTTCGTTTGTGCATAATCTGCCTCCGAGAAGAATTGCTTGTACCACACCAGGAACGTATACACCGTCCAGATGCGGCGGCTGTTGTCGGCCTTGCCGTCGCGGTGCTGGTCTAAGAGCTTTATGAGCTTGTCTGTGTGGAAGAACTTCTGGGCGTTGGGCCCGGTGAACTCCTGCCGCACGATGCTGTAATAATTGTCCTCCCGCAGCCAGACGCGGGTGGGCACCGGGAACCCCAGCTTCTTTTTGCCGGCCCACTTTTCGGGCATCCGGCGCAGGGCGGCCCCCCGCATGGCGAACTTGGTGTTCTCGCTGTTGACCCGGTACTTGGTGGGGATGCGCGCCGCCAGCGCCATGACCTCCTTGTCTAAAAACGGCACCCGCAGCTCCAGGGAGTTGGCCATGCTCATCTTGTCGGCCTTTAGGAGGATGTCGCCGACCATCCACATGTTCAGGTCCACAAACTGCATCCGGGTGACGTCGTCTTTGTCCTGCACCATGTCGTAATAGGGCTTTACCATTTGGGCCGGGGACGGGGCATCCGTGGGGTTTTTCAGCAGGGCGCGGCGCTCCTTCTCGCTGAACATATACGCGTTGCCAATGAACCGGTCCTCTAATTTTTTGCCCCGGCGCACCAGGAAATTAAGGCCCCGGTGGGCGGGGAACAGCCCGGCTATTTTGCCAATGGCCTTGCGGATGGGGAAGGGGATTTTGTCGTACCAGGGCACCTCCAGGGGCTCCTTGTAGATGTTGTAGCCGCCGAAAATCTCGTCAGCCCCCTCGCCGGAGAGCACCACCTTCAGGTGCTGGGCCGCCGTGTTGCACACAAAGTAAAGGGCTACGGCAGAAGGGTCGGCCAGGGGCTCGTCCATGTGGTACTGGATTTTCGCGAAATTCCCCCAGAATTCCTGGGGCGTAATCACCTTGCTGATGTTCTGCACGGGTATCTGCTTGGACAGGTCCTGGGCGTAGTCGATTTCGTTGTACTTCTGGCCGTTGTCAAAGCCCACGGTGAAGGTTTTGTCCACATGGGCCGAGCAGGCCACATAGCTGGAATCCACCCCGGAGGACAGGAACGACCCTACCTCCACGTCGCTGATTTTGTGGGCCTCCACGCTGTTGTCAAATACCTTCTCGATCTCGTCCACCCAGTACTCCAGGGGCTTGTCTTCCTCAGCGTGGAACTCCGGAAGCCAGTAGCGGGTGATGTCCATCTTTCCACCCTTATAGGTGAAGTAGTGGGCGGGGGGCATCTTATAGACATTTTTGAAGAACGTTTCCGGCCCCGGCGAATACTGGAACGACAAATAATTCTCCAGCGCCCGCTGGTTTAATTCCTTCTTAAACATCGGGTGGTGCAAAAAGCTCTTGATCTCCGACCCGAACAGGAACGCCTCCCCCATCTGGGCATAATACAGGGGCTTGATGCCGAAGAAATCCCGTGCGCCAAAAAGCTCCTTTTTCTCTTTATCCCAAATGACAAATGCGAACATTCCCCGCAGCTTATTGAGGAGCCCGGGCCCCCACTCCTCGTATCCGTGCAGCAGGACTTCGCCGTCGCCCTTGGTCTTGAACGCGTGGCCCTTTTGGAGGAGCTCCTGGCGCAGGCCCTGGAAATTGTAAATCTCGCCGTTAAAGACCATAGCCAGGCTCCCGTCCTCGTTGAAAAGCGGCTGGCGGGCGCCCTCCAGGTCAATGATGGACAAGCGCCGGAAGCCCAGGGATACCTGGCCGTCCATATAATAATCGGCGTCGTCGGGGCCCCGGTGGGCAATGGCGTCGGTCATAGACTGCAGCACGCCTTGGTCCCACTGGGTATCCCCGCTGCCGGTAAAGCCAATAAATCCGCACATAAATGCTTCGTCCTTTCCTTTTGAACACAAAAATGCCTGCCTCTCTCTAGTATAACACAATCTGGAGAGAAATGACAGGCTTTTTTTCATTATATTGCCAAGGCCTACTGGTCGACCGCCTCCGGCACCGGTTCCTCGCTGTACCGCGGGGGACGTACCGCGCGCAGGGGCTCCCGTTCGGGGGGCATGGCTTCCTCGGTCTGGCGGATGAGCTCGAAAAGGGCCGGGGCGTGCTGGGGGAACTCCTCCTCCAGCGTGGCCGGGGACAAGGCCGGGTTGTCGCTGCGGCTGCCTAAAAGGTAGCGGCTCCGGGCCATGGACAGCACGCTGCCCGCGTCCACCGAAGCATTGTACAGGGCATTTTCCAGGGAGAAAAGCCCCTGGGGGTTCTGGGGGTTGCCGGAATAGAGCACCCGGAACACCCGGTACACCGCCGCGAACAGGAAGGCGGAAAGCTCCTTGGTCAGGCTTTCGTTATTGATTTTTTTCAGCAAAGCGAATACAATATGAAGGGAGCTGGTAAGCACCCGCTGATGGTATTCGGCCAAGGTCTTGTGCTTGCGGGGGCGGCCCTTGGGCCGTCCGGGGAGATCCTCCACCGAAAGGACGGCGCCGTTGCGGTGGGGCGTGCAGCCCAGAAGGAAGTCGCAGGAGACGCCGTAATATTTGGCGGCCCGCACGACAAACTCCAGCCCGGGCTCCCGGATGCCCTTCTCGTAATGGGACAAAAGGGCCTGGGGCAGCTGCAGATCGTGGGCGGCCTGCTTCTGGCTGAGATGCTTTTCTTTTCGCAATAAAGTGAGGATTCTGGGGAAGTCGCGGTTCAAATTCATCTTCATCTACCTCCACCTCTGTGTACGAACCTGCGATTCGGATAATAGAAAGATAAAAATTTGCCATGGGGTATAGTGCCCGTTTGCCTATCCAAAGAGGATAGAAAAAGGGGACGCTTTCATCTCTAATTATAAGACGTTCGAAAAGCGGATTGTACAAAAAATTACTGTAGAATTATGCAGAATTTACACTTGCC
>CANTDZ010000045.1 GCA_947652665.1 uncultured Clostridia bacterium | reverse complement strand
GACTACAATCAAGTGCGCATTCATATTTGAAGAGAGACCGCTGTTTGTACGGGTAGCACGGACTATACCGACAGTGCAACCGTAATTTTAGAGAAAGGAGCCATCCTGCAAAACAACGAATTAACAGGCAATGGTTCTTATGGCGGGGCCGTTTATATTTGGAACGGCTCGTTAATTATGAAAGAAGGGGCAGTCATCCAAAATAATGCGGTGGGCACATCAGGTGCCGCCGTGCAAGTTGATTCGACATCCATTTTCCAAATGGAGGGCGGCGAAATCAAAGGGAACTATGCCGGTAATAACGGCGTTGTCTGCACAAGCGACAATTATAGCTCTGGTGGCGGTACATTTGAAATGTCCGGCGGCAGTATCACAGGCAATAAAGCTGGTCTTGGTGGTGCTGGTGTGTCTATATTCAACGGCACTGGCAACCTTTCCGGAGGTCAAATCACGGATAACGTTCTTGCGGGAGGTTCCTTAGGTGCTGGCGTTTTGGTGTACAATGGCACCTTAACTGTCAGCGGCAGTCCGACGGTCACAAACAACACAAAAGCAGACGGCACGGCAAACAATGTCTATTTGAATGGGTCAAAAGTCATCCTTATAGGTGGTACTTTGTCCGGCGGGAAGATAGGCGTGACGGTGCACTCTAATCGTGCCCCGCAAGAAGGGGCTCCTTCTGTTTTCACAAATTCCTCAGCCGACAAAAAATTCTTCTCCAGCGACAATCTGGACTATATGGTCACCAACGCCGACAGCGGCGAAGCACAGCTGAGCCAGCGGGTAGAATGCACTATTACCTTTAATGCAGGCGAAGGCGTAGAAAACCCTGCACCTCAGCAAACCACAAAGGGAACGCTTTCTGAATTGCCAAGCGTCACCCGCAGTGGCTACATCTTTGACGGCTGGTACACAGCGGAAACAGGCGGTGAAAAAGTGAGCACGGACACCGTGTTTGATGAAGCCGCAACGCTTTATGCCCGGTGGCTGAAAAATTGCACCGCCACCTTCAACACCCAGGGCGGCAGCGCCATCGACAGCCAAACCGTAACCAGCGGCGCTGTGCTTACCAAGCCTGCCGACCCTACCCGTTCCGGCTACACTTTCCAAGGCTGGTACACCGACGAAGCCTGCACAGCCGAGTACGACTTTGATACCCCGGTGACGGACGATTTGACGCTCTACGCCAAGTGGGAGAAAAATGCGGAGCCGACCTTCACCGTCACCTTCAACACCCAGGGCGGCAGCGCCATCAACAGCCAGACCGTAACCAGCGGCGCCACACTTGCCAAGCCCGCCGACCCCGCCCGAACCGGCTATACCTTCCAGGGCTGGTACACCGACGAAGCGTGCACCACAGCGTACGATTTCAGCAGCCCCGTGACGGGCAGCTTGACGCTCTACGCCAAGTGGCAGCAGAACAGCACCCCCTCCGGCCCCAATACCCCCTCCGTACCGAGCACCCCGGGCCTCCCTGTAACCACAGGCACAACCACGCAAGGCGGGATGACCACAACGGCGTCCCCCACCGCCAGCACCCAGGGCGGCACAGCGACCAGCACGGTCAGCGGAGCCATAGGGGCGGAGATCGTGAAACAGGCGGTGGCCGGCGGCAGCGGGAACATCGTAATTGCCCCGCAGATAACGGGCAGTGTGACAAAAACAGAGGTGACCATCCCGGCGTCTACAGTAGGGCAAATCGGCCAGCAGACCAACGCCAGCCTCACCGTGAGCACGCCCGTCGCCGCCGTGACCATCCCGAACGGGGGCCTGGGCACCCTGTCCGGCTCAGGCGGCAGCGTCACCGTGACCGCCCAGCAGGACGGCGCTGCGGTAGAGCTGTCCGTGACGGCAGGCGGTCAAACCGTTGAAAGCATCCCCGGCGGCCTGACCCTTACCGTACCCTCGTCCAGCGCGGCCTCCGGCACGGTCGCCGTACTAGTGCACAGCGACGGCACCCGGGAAGTGGTGCGCAAATCCGTGGCCGGCAGCGGCAGCGTTACCATTCCCCTGGACGGCCCGGCCAAGCTGGAAATCGTGGACAACAGCAAGCCCTTCGCCGACGTGCCCGCTGCCAGCTGGGCCGCTGACGCCGTGGCCTTCGCCAGCGCCCACGAGCTGTTCCAGGGCACTGCCCCCAACCAGTTCAGCCCCACCCTCCCCATGAGCCGCGGGATGCTGGCCGTAGTGCTGCACAATCTGGAAAGCAACCCGGCCCACGCCCTTAGCAGCGTCTTTGCCGACGTGGCCGATGGTACCTGGTACGCCGAGGGCATCGCCTGGGCGGCGGATAACCACATTGTAGACGGCTACGGCAACGGGCGGTTTGGCCCCGGCGACAACATCACCCGGGAGCAGCTGGCCGTCATGCTGTGGCGCTACGCCGGGAAACCGTCTGCGGCCGCCAACCAACTGAACTTTGCTGATGCCGGCCAGGCCAGCGATTGGGCCTTGGACGCTCTGCGCTGGGCCGTGGAGAAAGGCGTGATAAGCGGCAAAGGCAACGGCATCCTGGACCCCGGCGGGTATGCCAGCCGGGCGGAGACGGCCCAGATGCTTAAAAATTTTATGGAAAAGGCATGACTTGCTAAACCCGTCGGAATGTGCTATAATCGAATCACCCAAAATCCCCCGGAAACGGGGGATTTTTCCATCATAGCATGAGGAGGAACCCCACATGGAATTGCCTAAAAGAAAAGAAGTCCCAGCCGAGCTCACCTGGGATTTGACCGCCATCTACCCCGACGCCGCCGCTTTCGAGGCCGACGTGCAGCGCGCCCAAGAGCTTTGCAGCCGCCTGGAAGCCGACTACAAAGGGAAGCTCGACAACCCGGACCGCATCCACGCGTGCCTGGACGGCCTGCGGGAAATGGAACATCTGCTGACCCTCACCCTGCACTGGCGCGACCTAGCCGCTTCCGTCGACTACGGCGACGCCCAGCTCCAAGAGGAAAACGAGCGGATGTCCCGCCTGGCCTCGGAGCTCACCAGCCGCTTAAGCTTTATCAAAAGCGAGATCCTCGCCCAGCCCCAGGAAATCTTGGAGGAAGCCGTGAGCCGTCCCGGCCCCAACCAGGGATATCTCAAGGAACTGCTGCGCTTCAAGCCCTACCAGCTGCAGCCGGAAACCGAAAAAGTCCTGGCAGCGCTGGGGCCCACCCTGGGCACGCCCTACCAGGTCTACAACATGGCCAAGCTGGCTGATATGCACTTCCCGTCCTTTACCGCCGCCGGGCAGGAGCTGCCGTTGGGCTACTCCCTCTATGAGGACAGCTACGAATACGACCCCCGCACCGACGTCCGCCGGGAGGCCTTCAAAGGGTTCTACGGCAAACTGCGGGAATACGAAAATGTCACCGCCGCTGCGTACCAGGCCCAAGTCCAGAAGGAGAAAACTCTCGCCACTTTGCGGGGCTTCGATTCCGTCTTTGAGTACCTGCTGTTCGACCAGCACGTGACCCTGGATATGTACCACCGGCAGATCGACCTCATCATGGAAAAGCTGGCGCCGCACATGCGTAAATATGCAAAACTCCTGCAAAAAATTCACGGCCTGGACAAGATGACCTACGCCGACTTAAAGCTCACCGTCGACCCGGACTATGCCCCCGACGTGACCATCGAGGCCTCCAAGGATTACATCGAAAAGGGCCTCTCCATTATGGGCGAGGATTACGTGGAAATGATCCGCGCCGCCTACCGGGAGCGCTGGGTGGACTTCGCCCAGAACCAGGGCAAATCTACGGGCGGGTTCTGCGCCAGCCCCTACGGGAATCATTCGTACATCCTGCTCACCTGGCACGACAAGATGTCCGACGTCTTCACCCTGGCCCACGAGCTGGGCCACGCCGGGCACTTTAAGGCCTGCAACGAAGCCCAGTCCATTTTTGACACCGAGGTCTCCACCTATTTCGTCGAGGCCCCCTCTACCATGAACGAACTGCTCATGGGCCACTATCTGCTGAAAACCAGCGACGACAAGCGCTTTAGGCGCTGGGTGCTCAGCAATATGGTCAGCAACACCTATTACCACAACTTCGTCACCCACCTGCTGGAGGCCGCTTACCAGCGGGAAGTCTACAAGATTATCGACCAGGGCGGCAGCGTGCAGGCCGAGACCCTGAACCGCATCATGGGCGAGACCCTCCAGAAATTCTGGGGCGACGCCGTGGAACTGCCTGAGGGAAGCGAGCTCACCTGGATGCGCCAGCCGCACTACTACATGGGGCTGTACTCTTACACGTATTCGGCGGGGCTCACTGTGGCTACCCAGGCCTGCAAGCGCATCGAAGCCCAGGGCCAGCCGGCGGTGGAGGACTGGAAGAAGGTCCTGCGGGCCGGCAGCACGGGCACGCCCCTGGAGCTGGCGAAGATGGCCGGGGTGGACATCTCCACCGATGGGCCGCTGCTGGACACCATCGAAACTATTGGCGGGATGATCGAGGAAATCTGCCAGCTGACGGAGGCGTTGTCATGAAAAGGCTGCTGACACTGGCACTGGCGCTTCTGGTCACACTGGGCCTGGCCGTCCCGGCGGCCCCCGCAGCCCAGGCGGCTGGAAACAAGCTGGTAGCGATCACCTACGACGACGGCCCCGGCGCTTACACCGCCCAGCTTCTGGACGGGCTGAAGGAAAGGGGCGTAAAGGCGACGTTCTTCACGGTGGGAACCAATGTGGCGCGTTACCCCGACATCGTGGCCCGGGCTTACCGGGAGGGCCACCAAATGGCAAACCACACCTACAGCCACCCCTACCTGACCTGGATTTCCTCCGGCGAAGTGTGGTCACAGGTGCAGCGGGTCAACGACCTGCTGGACAGGGCCTGCGGCAAGGGCACGGATTACATGGTGCGGCCCCCTTATGGGGACATAAATAATTCCACGGCGGCATCCGTGGGGGCCCCGCTGATCTTGTGGTCCGTGGACCCCCAGGACTGGCGCACCCAGAACGCGGAGGCCGTGCGCCGGGATATCGTCAGCGCCGCCCATGATGGCGCTATTATCTTGGTTCACGACACCCACCGGACCAGCGTTACGGGCTCCCTGGCCGCTATTGACCAGCTGAAGGCCCAGGGGTATGAGTTCGTCACCGTGCGGGAGCTCATGCGCCGCCGGGGCGTCACCCCACAAAACGGCGCCCTTTATAGCCGCATCCGCAGCACGGGCCAGGATTTAGGGCCCATCGCTTCCCCCACGATTTCCGCAGAAGCGGCGGACGGGGGCGTGTGGGTCACCATAGAAGCCGAGCCGGGGGCGCAGGTCTATTACTCCACAGACGGCAGCAATTTGAACCAGGAAAGCCAGGTTTATACGGGGCCGTTCTTCGCAAGCTCCCCTGTGTACGTCCGGGCTGTGGCCGCTTATAATATGAACGGCAGCCGGTCAGAGGAAACGCGGGGATGGTGCACGTCACGGGGCAATGTTTTTGCCGACGTGCCGCCCTCCCAGTGGTACTTCGACCCCGTGGATGAGGCCGTGCAGGCCGGGTATTTCCAGGGGGGCCTGGGGGGATGCTTCCTGCCCGGCGACCCCATCACCCGGGGCCAGCTGGCCGCTGTTTTGTACCGCTTCTCCGGCGAGACCCTGGAGGGCGTTGCCTCTGTACCTTTTGAGGACGTCTCCCCTACCGCTTATTATTGGGAGGCCATTGCCTGGGCCTACAGCCGGGGAATCGCCGGGGGCACCGGGCCCACCACCTTCCAGCCGGACGAACCCGTCACCCGCCAGGAGCTGGCCCTGATGCTGTGGAATTTTGCCGGGAGCCCTGCTCCCGAACACGGCTCTTTGTCCTTTACGGACGCCGATAAGGCAAGCCCCTGGGCCCTTGACGCCCTGTGCTGGGCCGCAGAAGCCGGACTCTTAAACGGCAGCGGCGGCACGCTGAACCCCACCGGGGAAGCCAACCGTGCCCAGGCGGCGCAGGTGTTTGTCCGGCTGGGAGAGGCAATTCAGCCTGCAGCCATCAACGCCTTTTTGGGCTGGTAACGGGCAATCTTGTAAGCCGTGACCACGGAAGCGGCTAACGTCAGCGCACAGCCGCACAGGTACATGGCTGTGATGGACGCCGCCGTGGCGCTCACCGGCGCGGTGAGGGAGCCTGTAAAGAGCAGGTTTACGGCCCAATCGGCCAGGGGTGAGGCGAAGATAGCCGCCGTAGTAGCCAGCAGCACGGGGAAAAGGGACTCTAGAATCAACTGCAATACAATCTTCCCCTTGCTTTCCCCCAGGGACAGCAGCACGCCCAGTTCAAAGTCGCGGCTGTTCAGCTGGATGAGCAGGAGCATCACCAGCGTGATGCCGCCAATGGCGCAGGATGCGATGAGCATCGCGGCGGCCATGCCAGTCATGCTGGCGATGGTGCCCTTCATGGCCCGGTACTGCAGGTCGTCGATGGTGGTTTGCAGATTGTCCTCTTCGGGCAGGTGCAGGGCCGTTATGGCCTCCACCAGTTCGCTGGCGCGTTCGGGGTCCTGAATCGTGAAGCGCACACTGTACGCCAGTTGGTCAGGGCCAAAGAGCTGCATGGCGGCGTCGGGGGTCACGTAGACTTGGTTTTCGCTGTTGTAGTAAGGGGCGTTGGTGTGGGAAACCACCTGGGAGAGCGAGTAGGTGCCCACGATGGTCACCGCCGCGTCTTCGCCGCCGTACAGATTCCGGGTGGTCTCCAGGTGCACGGTGTCGCCCAGATGCAGGCCGCTGTCCTCCAAAACAGCATCGCTGATGACCGCCGCGCCCGTTTCCCCTTCTGCAAACAAGCGGCCTTGGGACAGCGCCTGCGTCCCCGTCAAAAAGCCGGAGGTGGCCGCGACGTCCCAGGTGCCGTCTACCCGGAACCAGCGGTCCATAGAGCCGAACTTGTCCTTCTGCTCCGGGGTGGCGTAGGGCGTGATGTCCTGCAGGCCCCGGGCCATGGACAGCACGTAGGGGTTGTAGCCGGTCACGTTGTCCAATTCCGCCAGGGTGGACACCTGCTCGTGGGGAATGAGGTTTGCCCCGTTTAGCATCGAGCCGATGGTCACGGTGGCCCCGATGTTCTCGCGCATATTCTTTTCCTCTATTTTGCACGCTTCCAGCATGGAGAAGCCCGTGAGGATCAGCGCCGCAATGACGAAAAATACCGCAAACAGCAAGATTGTGTTCTTTTTGTGGTACAAAAAGCTAAAAACAGCTCGCTTTAAAAAATTCATGGTTATTCCCCTTTCCCTGTCAGGATTTGCGCGGGTTTTAATCGGAACACAGCCCCCGCTTGTATGCCTACTGCTAAGAGCGACGCCGCCAGCACCAGTATCAGGTAGGCCCCCAGTGACCAGGCATCCAGCTTAGGCTCGGCCTGCGGATAGGTGACGACGCGTCCGGGCTCATTCCCCAGCAGGGCGGAGGAGAATTCGGACATTTCAACCGTGGTTGCCACCTGGTCTTGGGCCAAGGCAGCCTGCCTTATCAGGTCGTTTTCCTGCTGGGTCAGGTCGGCGCTTTGCTGGTAGACCCCGCTGCACAGGTACTCGATGACCGGCGCACTTACTGCCCTGCCCAAGGGCAGGCCCACCGCCATAGCGATGCATAAGGGCACAAGCGCTTCCAGAGCCAGCTGGGCGGCAATCTTCCCTTTGCCTTCCCCCATGGAGAGCAGGATGCCGATTTCCCGCTTGCGCCCGGAGAGCATCAGCACCATGGTAAGCACCAGTACCAGCAGCACCGCCGCCAAAAGGAAGACGGCAATGCCCCCCGCCAGATTGCGGGATTTTTCCAGGGGCGCACCCACCCGGTCGTACCATTCCCGGTCGAGGAAAAGGTCGTATTGCTTGTGCTCGTCCATGTAATCGAAAACGTCCATATAATCCATCATTCCTGCGGTTTCTTCCGGGGCTGGCTCGTCGCGGGGATGGTCATAGTAGCTGTCCACCACGGTTCGGATGGGCAGCTTTTCTTTTGCCTGCGCTACAAAGGCTTCCGCTTCCTCGGGGGAATCCAGATACACGGTAACGCGGGGCGAGCCGTTGTGGGTGTACAACAAATCCGGCCTTGATTCGTCCCGCCCGCTCACGCTGTAGTTAGCGCCCGGGGTTGTGATGATGATTTCTTCCGGCCGGCTCCCCAGGCCCAGGCGCCCGTAGTCGCACTCCGGCGGCTCTACGATGCCAATGATTTGGAGGGACACAGCCGGATTGTTGGGGTCGATGGCGTAGCGCACGTCAAAGCTGTCCCCTACATGGAAGCTGTTGAGCTCGGCAAACTGCCGGGAGACCAGGCAGATGTTATCGTTTACCCGGTCCTTCGTGATGTGCTCCCCATCAATAAGCCGGTAGCCATAGAGGTTAAAAGCCGCATCCAGGCTGGAATCCAGCACGCCATAGCTGTGAACCGCGTATTTGCGGAAAAAGGAGTAATCCTTGACGTCCGGGAACTCTTTTTCATATACCCCTTTTGCGTCGACAAGGCTGAGGAATGAAAAATCCAGGTAATTATAGTCCTCTGCCAGCGGGGAATCCAAGAAAGCCGTTATTTCTTCTTTGGAAATGTCCTGCTGCCCTCCCCGGGCGCTGTAGTTGTCCCGCAGGCTGACGGACAGGCCCTTGAGGGTCACGGCATTTCCCAGGGCTTTCTGCAGGTGGTCGGACTGGGCTTTGGTCGTGCCGTAGAGCGTAAGGCTCCCGATGGCCACTGCGAACAGCGACGCAAACAGTAGAATAAGCAAGAGGTTCTGCCACCAGCGGTGGCGCAGGCTGTAAAATGAGCGTTTTAGAAACATGGATAGGCCTCCTTTTTGGTTCTTCCTTACATAGACGGCAGAGGGGCGAGTTTGGTTAGGCGGTTTTGAAAAAAATTTCAAAAATTTTTTAGGAACCCGCCGCCATTACAAGGCCCGGCCAAGATGTGCCAAATCCGCCCCTTGCCCCCACCTTCCTTTTGCGGTATAATAAATACCTACCTTCCCAATCGAAAGCGAGGCCCGTGCCATGCGCATCCTGTTTTGTGACGACGATCCCGCCATCCCGGTGCAGCTGGAATCCTGCCTTCGGGAATATTTTGCTGGAAAAGGACTGCCCCAGCCCCAATATGCCGCTTATCTTTCCGCCTGCGAGCTCCTTGCCGCCTGCGGCCAGCCGGGGCTTCCCCCTCCCGACATCGCCTTTTTGGATGTGGAGATGCCCGGCATCAGCGGCATAGAGGCCGGTTCGCAGCTGCAAGCCCGGTTCCCCCACATGAAAATTTTCATCCTCACCTCCCACGCCGACTACCTGGACGACGCCATGCGCTTCCACGTGTTCCGCTACCTTTCCAAGCCCGTGGACAAGGCCCGGCTCTTCCGCAATATGCAGGACGCCCTCTACCAGCTCAGCGTGGAGACCCGCCCGGTGCTCATTGAGACCGCCAAGGAATCCGTCACCCGCTACGCCCACGAGATCATCCTGGTAGAGGCCCAGGGCCGCCAGGTAGACGTCCGGGCTGTGGACGGCTGCTACCGTTCCACCCAGGGCATGAAGCATTGGGAGTCCCTGCTGGAGATCGGCGGCTTTATCCGCACCCACCGCAGCTACATCCTCAACATGAAATATGTCCGCTCCTTCTCCCCCACCCTGGTCACCCTGGAGGCCCCCGACGGCACCCGGTACTCCGCCTACCTGGCCCGGCGGCGCTGCCAGGATTTCAAAAACGCCTATATGCTCTATGTGGAGGCCATGCGATGATGAAGGAAACTTTTGCCCTTTTGCTGGGCTTCGTAATCCTGTGCTTTGGCGGGAAATTCCTCTACCGGGGCTTCCGAAAGGCCACCGGGCGCTTCTCCCGCTCCGGCGGCACCTCCTCCCGCTACGACCCCGCCGCCCTGATGCTCACCGGCTTCTCCCTGTCCACCCTGTTTATCGTGCTGATCATCGTCTATACCGCCCTCATCATCGACCTGCCCCTGACCATCGGCTCCCTGGCCCTGGCCGGCGTCATGATCCTGCTGTTTGACAACCTGCTGATCTTCGTGGGCTACCGGATCAGCCAGCGCATCAGCCGCCAGAACCTGGCCCACCAGCTGATGCTGCAAAAGCAGCAGACCGAGATCAGCTACTACAAGGCTCTGGAGGAGCAGTACGCCCGCCAGCGGGTCCTCATCCACGATATCCGCAAGCACCTGGCCGCCATACGCGATCTGGCCCAGTCCGCCGGAGACCCGGCCGTAGCCGGGTACGTGGCCGAGCTGGAACGCTCCCCCGCCCTGCAAAACCGGGTACGTATCTGCGGCAACCGGCTTCTGGACGTAATCCTGGCCCGTTATGGGGACATCTGCCGGGAAAAAGGAATCCAATTTTCGGCAGACGTCCGGGACAAATCCGCCGACTGCCTGGAGCCCAGCGACATGACCGCCCTGTTCGGCAACCTGATGGAAAACGCCGTGGAAGCCGCCCAAGGCGCGCCTGGAGGCTATGTAGAGCTCCTCTGCGATCTGCGGCCGGGGGACGTCTCCATGGTCTCCCTGGTGAACACCTGCGCCTCGCCCCCCAAAAGCAACGGCATGGGCGGCTTTGCCAGCACCAAGCCGGACAGCCAGCAGCATGGGCTGGGGCTCAAAAGCATTGCCAATGTGGTGGGGAAATATGGCGGCACCCTGCGGCAATACTACGACAAGGAGACCGGCCTGTTCCATACAGTCCTGTTATTAAAGCAATAGCCAAAGCGGCGGCCTGGGCAAAACCGGGCTGCCGCTTTTCCGCTGACCAATTTTGCGCGATTTTCGACCGTTCATGCAAAACCCATTGCAAAACACAGGCCATCTGCTATACTTTAGCCAAAGGAGTGATAATTTATGAAGCCTTTGGTCTCTATCCTCATCCCGTCCTATCAGGCGGAAGATTACCTTCCCCGCTGCCTGGATTCCGTGCTGGCCCAGACCTACCCAAACCTGGAAATATGCCTGGCGGACGACGGCTCTACAGACGGCACCGCCGCCATTGCCCGGTCTTATGCAGGCAAGGCGGGCCTGCCTATAGCGGTAAAGGAATTGCCCCACGGCGGCGTTTCCGCCGCCCGGCAGCAGCTTCTGGAGATGGCGCAGGGCGAGTACCTGTTCTTCCTGGATTCCGACGACTACCTCGACCCCCGCACCATCGAGGTTCTGTATAGCATTGCGGAATCCCACCACGCCGACGTCGTACAGTGCACCATGAAGCGCACCACAGAAGACCATATGCCGCCTGTAGACTGCACCGAGCTGGGCCTGCACATCTATGGCAACAGGCTCCAGGGCATGGCGGCGTACTTTAGCGGCAGCACGCCCATGCGCTGTATGCTGGCGGCTAAGCTTTACCGCCGCCGGGTGCTTACGGGGATTCGGTTCCCCTACGGCAAGATTCACGAAGACGAGGCTACCATCCACTGCATCCTGGATAAGGCCCAGGTGACAGCCTGCACCACGCTCCCCCTTTACCATTACTTCACAAACCCCAACAGCATCATGAAGCGCCGCTTCACCTACCAGCGGTACGATGCACTGGATATTTTCCGCAGCAAGGCCGAATACTGTTGGGAGCACGGCTACCATTTCTATGCCAAGCTCTGGAGCCTGTACTACTGCTACACCTGCGCCCGTCTGTATAAGGCCACTCTGGAGGAGTTTGGCCCTGGGGACCTCCATCTGCCCTGGCTGGCAGAACGCTTCCGGGCCTCGGCAGGCTATTACACTTCTTCCGGGCTTGCCGACCCGGCTTTCACCGCCGCCCTGCGCCGTCAGGCGGAAGATATGTCCGAGCTGACCATGCCTGGTTTTTTCGATACAGCCCATACCTTCTTCCGGGTCACCGGGGAGGACGAAATACGCCGATTGGACAAAACGAAAGGAGACGATACCCTTATGAAAAAGCTTAGCATCATCATCCCCGTATATAATAATCCCCAGGAACTGCGCATGACGATAGATTCTATATTGGGCTCCGCTTTCCCGCTGGAAGACTTGGAGGTCCTCGTCTGTGACGACGGCTCCTCCGCCGACATGAAGGCTGTGGCCCAGGAGTACGCCGGGCAAATAAGCATCCGCTATTTCTGGCAGGAGGACAGGGGGTTCCGCCCCGGCCAGGCTCGGAACATGGGCATCCGCGCGGCAGAAGGCGAGCTGTGCGTGTTTTTGGACTGCGGGGTCCTTGTCACCAGCGGGTGCCTGGCGGAGCATTGGCGGCTCTACCAGCAGCAGGGGCCGAAGGTGGTCACCATCGGCTACATCTACGGCAACGACCTGACCTCTGACCTGCAGGAGATGCGGGACATCATCGACTGCCACTCCCCCGACGAAGCCGCCGCCCTCATGCAGGAGCGCAAAATGCTGGACGGGCGCGAAAGGGACTATGCCATCAGCGAAGAGCTGCACCGCTGGCAGGCCCCCTGGCTGGTTCTGTGGAGCCTGCACTTCTCGGTGCCCACGGACTTCATGCGGGAAAACAACATCTGGTTTGACAGCTTCTTCTGCACCTGGGGCTGCGAGGACAACGATTTCGGCATCCAGCTCTCCCAGCATGGGGCCAAGTACGTGCTGGCCCGCAAGGCAAAAGCCATCCATTACCCGGCCGAGAAGCGCAGCTACGATCGCCTGCAGACGGAACCCGCGTTCCGGGCCGGATGGCTGAAAAACAAAGCCTACGTAAAAGAGAAATGGGCGGATAACGAATTGGTACAGCTATGGCTGTCCGAGGGCGGCGGCCGGGCCATCAAGGAGCTGCCCCTGCTGCCGGAGGAAGGAGCGGACGCCTGATGGAGATCAACCCCCTGGTGCGGTTTTACATGGACAACAAAAAGTACCTGCCGGGCATCCTGACCATCGTGGGCATCTCGCTGTTTTCGGGGGTGCTGAAAATGCTGGCGGCTACCTTCTGGGGCCGGGCGGTGGACTTCGGCCTGGAGGGGCTCATCGGCGACATGGTCTTTGCGGCTGTCCTGATGGCCGTGTTCATCCTGGCGGACTGCGTGCGCACCGCCGTCCATTACCACATCATCGGCCGCATTACGGAGAATATGTTTGTGGAGGTCCGGGCCCGGGCCTTCCACAAGCTTACCCATGGGGACCCGGCCATCCTGGAAAACCAGTTCCGCACCGGCGACGTGGCCACCCGGCTCAACAGCGACATCGACCTGCTGAGCACCTTTTCGGCCGGGCACGTCAGCAACTTTTCCCGGCTGGTCTTTTCGGGGCTGTTCGGGCTGTTCGCCTGCATCTTCCTGTCCTGGCAGCTGTCCCTGGCTTATGTGGTGATCCTCCCGGTGTCCTTGGGGCTGGTGGCCCTGATCAGCAAGCCCCTGCAGGCCCAGAAGAAAAAGTCCCTGGACAGCGGCGGCTCGGCCATGAGCATCGTGGCGGATATGCTCGCCGGCGCCCTGACGGTGAAAGCCTTTGGGGCCCAGGAGCATTTCCAGGAACGGTTCGGCCGGATGAGCGACCACATGGTGGAGATGGAGGTCAAAAGCGCGAAGGTCAGCATGAAGATGACGGCGGTGAAGTACATCGCCAACGTGGCCCAGACCATGTGCCTGTTCATAGTCGGTTCCTGGCTGGTCTCCCAGGGGCTGCTGAAGGTGGGCGTGTTCATCTCCTTTGTCACCCTGAGCAACTATATTACGGACGCCTTCGCCCAGTCCGACTACATGATCCAGAGCATCCGCCGCACCACAGCCTGCGCCCAGCGGTATTACGAGGTCATGGACATCCCCGACGAGCTGCCGGGCCTGGTGGGGATGCAGGCCTCCCCCGTCCCCTGCGAAGCCCAAAACCTCACGTTCTCCTATGGGCGCGAGGGCCGGGTGCTGGACGGGCTGAGCCTGCGCATCCCGGCCGGGAAAAAGGTGGCCGTGGTGGGGGCCAGCGGCTGCGGCAAGTCGACCCTCCTAAAGCTTTTGTGTCGGTTTTATTACCCGGAAAGCGGCAGCCTCAAGCTGTTCGGGATGGAATCCCTGGACTGGCGGCCCGACGACCTTCGGGCCCGGATGGCCATCGTCACCCAGAATTCCTTTTTGTTTGACGGGACGGTCTACGAAAACGTAGCCTACGGCAGGCCAGGCCTGACCCGCGCCCAGTGCGAAAAAGCCCTGCGGGACGTGGAGCTTTGGGATTTGGTGCAGAGCTTCCCCCAGGGGATGGACCAGCCCATCGGCGAGGGCGGGCTGACCCTTTCCGGCGGGCAGAAGCAGCGTCTGTGCATCGCCCGGGCCATGGTGAAGGAAGCCCCGCTGGTGCTGCTGGACGAGGCCACCTCGGCCCTGGATTTACAGACGGAGCGGGAGGTGCAAAAAAGCCTGGACAAACTGCTGGAGGGCCGTTCGGCGGTAATCATCGCCCACCGGCTCAGCACTGTGCAGGGGGCCGACTACCTCTACTATATGGAAAAGGGGCGGGTGGTGGAAGAAGGCACGCTCCCCAGCCTGCTGGCCCTGAAAGGGAGATATTACGAGATGTGCAGGCTGCAGGGCTTGCCTACGGAGGTGGAAGCATGAGGAAGACATCGGCCATTGCCTTATACCGCAAAAGCTTTGCCTACCTGGGGCCTGCCAAAAAGAAATACCTGCTGGGGGTGCTTCTGGGCTCCTGTGAGCTGGCGCTGCTGTTCGCCTTTCCTTATGTGAACCAGGCGCTCATCGACATGGTCACGGGGGAACGGCCAGGGAACATCCTGCTCACCCTTTTGGAGATGCTGGGGCTGTTTTTGCTGCTGGTGCCCCCGGTAATCCTGGGCCGCTATATGCAGACCACCGCCGCCGAATACGGAGGCGCGCAGCTTTATAAGCGGCTGTTCCGGCACGTGGCCCATATGCCCTACAGCGCCCTGACCCAGTTCAAGACCGGCGACTACATCACCCGCCTGCGGGACGATGCCAACCGCACCACCGGAACCTTCCGCTCTTTTGCCGTGCAGAACTTGATCCGGTTTGGGGTGGTCTTCCCCGTGACCCTAGTTCTGCTGCTGGTGAACGACTGGCACATCGCCCTGGCCGGGGTGGCCTATGGAGGCATCAACCTGGCCCTTTCCCTGTGGCTGAATCCCCTGGCCAAGTCCATGGAGCGCCGGGCCAAGCAGGAAATCGCCAACTCGGCCTCCTTCTTGGTGGAAACGCTGCGGGGCATCCCGGTGGTGAGGGTGTTCGTCCTGCACCAGGTTCTGGCCGAACGCTATGCGAAAATCTGCGATGTCATCAAGGACCGGCGGATGAAGTATCAGGATATTATCGGCATCACCTATGGGGTGGTGGATTTCTTCGCCCAGTCCGCCCAAGCCGTGGGGTTCATCCTGGGCATCCTGCTGGCCAGGCACAGCCTGACCTTGGGCGGCGCCGTGTTCAATGCCACGCTCATGGGCATGATGGCGGACTCCGTTTACCGGCTGAGCACCTTCCTGCTGCTGACCCAGTCCGACCTGGTGGCCATGGAGCGGGTACACAGCCTGCTGGAGCAGCCTTTGGAGGATTTGCACTGCGGGAAGGAAACCGTGGAGATAGCTGGCGATACGGCCTTAGAGCTGCGTTCGGTATGCTTTTCCTATGACGGGGAACATAACGTGGTCGAGGGGCTGAGCCTGGTTTTGCACCGGGGCGAACATCTGGCGATCGTAGGCGGCTCGGGGGGCGGCAAGTCCACGGTCATCAAGCTCATTGAGGGGTTTTACCCGCCCACTGCCGGCGAGATCCGCTATTTCGGCCAGACGGGACTGTCCCTGGCGGCTGTCCGCAGCCTGTTCGCCTATGTGCCTCAGGAGTGTACGCTGTTTGACGGCACCATTGGCGAGAACCTCCTTATGGCTCGGCCTGGCGCCGCCCAGGAGGAAATAGAGGCCGCAGCGAAAGCGGCAGGCATACACGACTTCATCCTGTCCCTGCCCCACGGCTACGACACCCCGGTGGGGGAATGGGGCAGCCAGCTTTCCGGAGGGCAGCGGCAGCGGGTCGCCATTGCCAGGAGCCTGCTGAAGGACGCCCCCATACTGCTGCTGGACGAAGCTACGGCGGCACTGGACTCCGCCACGGAGAAGGAAGTCCAGGCCTGCCTCGACCAAGTCTCCGCCGGGATGACCACCATAACCGTGGCCCACCGGCTGAGCACCATTGCAAATGCCGACCGCATTTTGGTGATGGAAGACGGCAAGGTTGTGGAGGAAGGGAATTTTTCGCAGCTTATGGCCTTGGGCGGACGGTTCAAGGAGATATACGAGGGGCAGCAGGAGGAGGAACGGCAGAGGCTAGTTTCCGATTTGGGCCAAAAGCCCCTAGACCTTGACGGAAGGCCCTGCATCCTGTAAAATATAAAAGCACTCATTCTTTTCCCAAAAGGAGGCCCCTATGCCCATCACCATCCGCCTGGCCCGCCCCAGCGACGCCCCAGCGCTTCTAGCCCTGAATACCGCCTTTAACGGCCCCGGCAGCCAGACCCCCGAAGCCGTTGCCGAATCCCTGCGCAGTCCCGGCCCGGAGCTGGTACTCGTTGCCGAAGCCGCTGAACTGGCAGGCTTCTGCTGCTGCCTGCTCAAGCGGTCGTTCTGCTACGCGGAGCCCTCGGCAGAGATCACCGAATTCTATGTCTCCCCCGCCTGGCGCAGGCAAGGGGTAGGGCGGTCGCTGCTGGAAGCCGCCGTGGCCCAGTGCAAGGCGCGCGGGGCCGTTGAGATCACCCTGCTCACGGGCAGCGACAACCTCCCCGCCCAAGCGCTCTACCGGGCAGGAGGCTTTTCCCCTACCGGCGAGCTGCATATGGAGCTTTCCTAGTCCTTGACAAACTCAACAAAATTTGTTATAATAGTTCTGTGAAATTCTATTGGGAGGCATCCTTATGAAACCCCGTCTCAAGATACTCGGCATGGGCGCGGCTTTGGGCGCGGTCCTGTTGCTGGCCTTCTGGCTTTTGGGCGACGTGGCCCATTTCATCAACGTTGGCTGGCAGGACAGCAGCTTTTTCATCGGGCTCATCGCTTTTCTGCTGGGGCTGTTGATGATCGTCCGCGGGGGCAAGTCTTCCAAATATACCGTAGCTATGGGCGCGCGCAGCTCCCACATTATGCAGGCCGCCATCAATCCTAGCCTGGCTAATGAAAAAGAGCCCCGCCAGTCCCGGGACGCAAACGAGATACGCAAGGCCCCGCTTATCTGCATGGGCGTCGGTATCTTGAACCTTCTTATTTATGGTATTTCGTTCCTTTTTATAAGATAGAAAAAGCAAAGCCGGGGGTGGCCCCGGCTTTACTTTTTTGTCCGCTTATTTTTCCATGCCTATATGCAGGATTTGCTTCCCCGCAAACTGCATTAGCAAGAACGCCACGATGCACGTAACAAGGATTTCCGGCAGCATATAAGTGCCATTATAGCAGGTGGAGTAGATCATCGCCAATTCATTGCCCGTCAGAGATCTGAGGCTAGGGAAGAATGTTGCCACCAATTCCTGCATATAGTTAACCTCCATAAACTGAGCCCACAACAACCACCCGGAAAGGATGGACGAGACATACCGCAGCATCCCCGCCACAAAGCAGCCCAGGGTAAACGCTGCCGGGTCGTTCTTGATTTTCCCCCTAAAAATGCCGGCCAGGCCCAGCACCGTGAAGGCCAGTAAGTAATCTAAAAAGATAGATCCAACGACTGTGGCGCCAGAGATGCCCTTGAGGGCGTCCAACCCAAAAAGCAGTTCCAGGACGCTGAAGACGAACCCGGCCCCCAGTCCCCATTTGGTGCCGGTCCGGTAGGCAAAGAGCATCACCGGCAGCATGGAGCACAGCGTGATGCTGCCGCCATAGGGCAGGTCAAAAACCTTGATAAAGGAGAGTACGGTGCCCAGCGCCACCAGTACGCCGCCCGTGACTAGGTTCAATGTGCGTGCAGAGCGAGTGTTCATGAATTTTCCTTCTTTCATAAAAAATTATGAAAAATGAAAAATACCAACCAGGAAACACTCCCAGTTGGCATAGAAAATAAACATTCCTTTTGATGAAATGCTCCCTTCGTCGGTATTATCCGCATCAGGTTCCTGCCCGCCACCGGGCACAGGGTTTAAGCTCGCGGCTCCTCTCAGCTGCCCTTACGGCGGCACCCCTGCTTTCATTTTTCTGACACCATTTTACGGCTTCTTCCCCGGTTTGTTCAGAAAAATTTTTAAAAACCCC
>CANTDZ010000044.1 GCA_947652665.1 uncultured Clostridia bacterium | reverse complement strand
CAGTGACCTCCTACGTGTGAAGCAGGCGCTCTAACCAGCTGAGCTATACCCCCGATTGCTAGATAATTTTACCACAAAAAGCGGGACAAGTCAAGCCCTGGGGAAAACTTTTTTGCAGGGCTTGACTTCGACCCAGCTTTAAGTGATAATATAGTAAAAAATCTGCTTAGAAAGGATGTTTTTTATGACCACTGTGACTCTGGGCCGTACCGGCATCGTGTCGGGCAAAAACGCTTTTGGGGCCCTGCCCATCCAGCGGGTGAGCGCCGAATATGCCGGCAAGCTTCTGCGCAAGGCTTTTGATGCCGGCGTGACCTTCTTCGATTCCGCCCGTTCCTACAGCGACAGCGAAGAGAAGATCGGCCTGGCCCTCTCGGACGTGCGCGATAAAATCACCATTGCCACCAAGACGCCGTCGACCACCGTGGAAGGCTTCTGGAAGGATCTGGAGACCAGCCTCCGCCTCTTAAAGACCGACTACATTGACATTTACCAGTTCCACAACCCCTCCTTCTGCCCCAAGCCCGGCGACGGCACCGGCCTCTACGAAGCCATGCTGGAAGCCAAGGAGCAGGGCAAAATCCGCTTCATCGGCCTGACAAACCACCGCCTGCACGTGGCGCAGGAAGCTGTGGAGTCCGGCCTGTACGACACCCTGCAGTTCCCCTTCTGCTACCTGGCTACGGACAAGGACATCGCCCTGGTAAACCTCTGCAAAGAGAAAAATGTGGGCTTCATCTGCATGAAGGGCCTCTCCGGCGGCCTCATCTCCAACTCGGCGGCAGCTTACGCCTGGCAGGCCCAGTTCGACAACACCCTGCCCATCTGGGGCGTCCAGCGGGAAAGCGAGCTGGATGAGTTCTTAAGCTACATGGACAATCCCCCCAGCATGGACGACCCCGAGATCAAGGCCGTCATCGAGAAGGACCGCAAAGAGCTCATCGGCAACTTCTGCCGTTCCTGCGGCTATTGTATGCCCTGCCCCGTGGGCATCACCATCAATCAGTGCGCCCGCATGAGCCAGCTCATCCGCCGCAGCCCTCCGGCCTCCTGGCTGACCCCGGAGTCCCAGGCCATGATGATGAAGATCGAGGACTGCCTGGAGTGCGGCCAATGCAAATCCAAGTGCCCCTACGAGCTGGACACCCCCACGCTCCTCAAGCAGAACCTGGAAGACTACAAAAACATCTTATCCGGGAAAGTGACGGTATAATATGGCAAACTTCCTCTATTTCCCCAGCTGCAATTTCACCGCCGCCAGCCCCGAGGCCGCTAAGCGCCTCCAGGCTTACCTTTCCCAGACCATGCCCACCGCTGGCTGCTGCCGGGTCGACAAACGGGAGCTGGGCCCGGAGACCACCGCCGTCTATTTCTGCCAGGCCTGCCGCGAGACCCTGGAAGCCCGCCCGGAAGGCGTGCCCACCACCCAGAACCTTTTTGTGTACCTGGATTCCCTGGCCAGTTTTGACTGGCCCGACTACTCCGCCCTCACCGTCAACGTCCAAGACTGCTGGCGCGACCGGGAGCACCCGGAAATCGCCGACGCCGTGAGAAGCGTCCTGCGGAAAATGGGCGTCACCATCGTAGAGATGGAGGAAAACCGAGAGAAGTCCGTCTACTGCGGGAACCTGCATTTTGAGCCCCGCAAGCCGGAGAACCAAGCGCTGCTGGCCCAGTTCCCCGACACCCCCATCTTTAAGATGCCCGATGACGTCCAGGTACAGCTCATGCGGGAGCAGCTGGAAAAGTATACCTGCGGGCTCGTCGTCACCACCTGCAACCGGTGCACCCGGGGCGTAGAAGCCGCTGGAGGGAACGCCGTGCATTTGGTGGAGCTGGTTACGGGTACATACAAGGTATGATTGCATGACTTGCAAAACTGTGGTATAATCTAAGAAAAGGTCGTGAGGCCATGGTTGTCAAATATTCCAAAAAGTCGCTAAAATTTTTAAGCGGGTTAGATAAGCGTTCTGTGGCCCGCATCCGCAGCGCCATCTCGGGACTGGCCAAATCACCTCCCGAAGGCGACATAAAGCCCTTGCAAGGATACTCCGACGGAAGGAAACGGCTCCGGGTTGGCGGCTGGCGCGTGATATACCGGCTAGAGTCTGATGGGGCCGTGGAAATCCTTTTCATCCTGGAGATCGGCAACCGTGGTGATATTTATAAGTGAGGTGTTGATATGTCGGAAACCGCATTGGAAGTAGCTCGCCTGATGGATATGCTGCCCGAAGCAGACCAGAGCTTTGCCTACGAATTCGTCAAAAAGCTTGTACGGGCTTGGGATCCGGATTACACCAAAGTCACCCCCCAGGAAGCCGCTGAGTTGGCCGAAGCGGAAGCCAGCGGGTTCGTGGATGACGGGGAGATCAACTGGGACGACCTATCGCAGTACGCAGAAGAATAGCACAAAGCCCCCGGCACGCTGCCGAGGGCTCTTTTTATACAAGCTGATTATAAACACTGTCAATCCGTCCGCCCTTTATGTACACCCGCGGCACGCGCTTGGACAGCGCGCACACCACCTCGTAATTGATGGTGCCCTCCCAGGCGGCAATGTCGTCGGCGGTAATAGCGGCGTCCCCGTCCCGCCCAATGAGGGTGACCGTATCCCCCGGCCGCACGTCCGGCAGGGCGGTCACGTCGGCCACAAGCTGGTCCATGCAGATGCGGCCCAAAATCGGGCACCGCACGCCCCTTATCAGCACCTGGGCCCCGCCGGGGGAAAGCAGGCGCGGGTAGCCGTCGGCATAGCCTACCGGGATGGTGGCGGCGCGCATTTCGGCGGGGGCGGTGAAGTCCCGGCCGTAGCTAATGGTAGCCCCCGGATGGACGGCCTTTACGTGGGAGACCACCGACCGCAGCGACAGCACCGGGACCAAGTCCGGCCGCCTGCGCACGTCACCGGAAGGGTACAGCCCATACAAAATGACCCCCGCCCGGACCATGTCCAAATGGGACAGCGGGTAATCCAGCACCGCCCCCGAGTTGGCGCAGTGCCGCAGCTCAAAGTGGATGCCCTCCCGCTCCAGGGCCTCCAAAAGCTCCTTGAAGCAGCCGAACTGGCGCATGGTAAAAGCGTCGCCGCCCGTGCCCTCATCGGCCGAAGCAAAATGCGTAAAGCACCCCTGGGCCTTTAAGCCCGGCAGCGCGCATACTTCCTTGATCTCCTCCAGCGTCCCGGCGTCCCGCAGGAAATCCTGGTAGCAGAACCCCAAGCGGCCCATGCCCGTGTCCACCTTGACATGGATGTTGACCGGTTCCCCGGCCCGCTGCGCGTACAAGGACAGCTCCCGGGCATACTCCAGCGAGAACACGCACTGGGCGATGTTGTTCCTTGCCAGGGCCCCGGCCTCCTCGGCAGGGGTGAACCCCAGCACCAGCAGGGGCGCTTTTATCCCCGCGCTCCGCAGCTGCAGCGCTTCTTCTATGTTCGACACGGCGAACCAGTCCGCGCCCAAAGCCTCGAACTCCTTGGCTACGCGCACGGCTCCGTGGCCGTAGGCGTCTGCCTTTATCACGCAGCAGACCTGCGCCCCCGGCCCCGTACATTCCCGCACGGCCCGGAAATTGGACGCCAAAGCATCCAAATCGATCTCGGCCCAGGTGCGCCTCAATATTTCTTTCATCGATCCTTCGCCCCTTTCGTCACATGGTGAGCTGTTCGCCGCCGGTTTCCTCCCCATCGGGCAGGGCCCCCAGCGCCGGGAGCTTCTTCCGGTAGCGGCCAGGATTCTGCAAATCGCCCTCGCCATACCGCGCGGCGCCCATGACCCGCTGGCCCTTCTTCAGGTTCATGGCCTGCACGCCCTGGGTGTTCTTGGTGGACTTCGCCGCCACCAGCCCCGTGTGGAACAGCAGCATCCGCCCCGAGCTGGCCGTCAGCAGAACCTCCCCGTCCTCGGGCAGGTACAGGGCCCCCACCAGCGGCGACTTGTCGCTGTAGGCGTTGAGGAGCTTGCGGCGGTTGGTCTTGGTCTGGTAGGCGGAGAGCTCCACTTTAGCCGCCTTGCCGTTTTCAAATACAAACAAAATATAGCCGCTGTAATCCTTTGTCGTGATCATAGTGACCGCCCGTTCGCCCTCGTCCATTTGGGCTTTCGCTGGGATGTAGTCCCCCAGGACGCTGGCTTTGGTGTCGTCAAAGTCGCTGGCACGCAGCTTGTAGACCTGGGCCCGGTCGGTAAAGAACAGCAGCTCGGTGGTGTTGGTGGCCTCTACCTGCTGGGTAAGCTTATCGCCCTCTTTGAGCTTCTGTTCGCCGCTCATGCGCAGGGACTGGGGCGTAATCTTCTTAAAGTACCCCTCCTGGGTGAAGAACAGGTTCACCGGGTAATCCGGCACCTCTTCCACGATTTCGGCCTCCTCCACCTCATCTGCGTAGAGCAGCATGGTCTTGCGGGGCCTGCCGTACTTTTTGGCAATCTCCGTAAGCTCCGAGATGATGATGTTTTTCACCTTCGTCTTCGACCCCAAAATGCCCTCCAGCTCGGCGATGTCCTTTTCCAGCTGGCCGGTCTCCTCGGTACGCTTCAATATATATTCGCGGTTCAGGTGGCGCAGACGTATCTCCGCCACATACTCCGCCTGCACTTCGTCTATGCCAAACCCGATCATCAGGTTCGGCACCACTTCGGCCTCCTCCTCGGTCTCCCGCACAATGCGGATGGCCTTGTCGATGTCCAGCAGAATGGCCTGCAAGCCCAAGAGCAGGTGCAGCTTTTCCTTCTTTTTCTCCAAATCGTAGTGGGTGCGCCGGCGGACACATTCCACCCGGAACGCCGTCCACTCCTCCAGCAGCGCCCGCACGCCCAGCACCCGGGGGGCCCCCGCAATGAGCACGTTGAAGTTGCAGGCAAAGCTGTCCTCCAGAGCGGTCATTTTGTAGAGCTTGAGCATCAGCTTATCCGGGTCCACCCCGCGCTTGAGGTCGATGGTGATCTTCAGGCCGTCCAAATCGCTTTCGTCGCGGATGTCGGCGACCTCCTTGAGCTTGTTCTGCTTGACCAGCTCCACCACCTTCTCCACGATGACCTCGATTGTGGCAGTTGGCGGGATTTGGGTTATATCGATGCAGTTGGAGCTTTTGTCGTAGCTGTAGCGGCTGCGGACCTTAAAGCTCCCCCGGCCCGTCTGGTAGATGCGTTCCATCTGCGCCCGGTCGAACAGCAGCAGGCCGCCGCCGGGGAAGTCCGGGGCCTGGAGGGTCTGGAACAGGTCGGCTTCCGGGTCGCGCATGAGGGCAATGGCCGTTTTGCAGACCTCTGCCAGGTTGAACGGGCAGATATTGCTGGCCATGCCCACCGCAATGCCCGTGTTGGCGTTGACCAGCACCGTGGGGAACCCCACCGGCAAAAGGACGGGTTCCTGCATAGTGCTGTCGTAGTTGTCCACAAAGTCCACGGTGTCCCGGTCGATGTCCTTAAAAAGCTCCCGGCTGATCTCGTCCAGCTTTGCCTCGGTGTAACGGGGCGCAGCCCAGGCCATATCCCGGCTGTAAAATTTGCCGAAGTTCCCCTTGGAGTCCACAAAGGGGTGCAAGAGGGCCTCGTACCCTCGGCTTAATCGCACCATAGTGTCATAGATGGCGGCGTCGCCATGGGGGTTCAGCTTCATGACCTCGCCGACGATGGTAGCGCTCTTTTTGCGCCCGGGCCCCAGCAGGCCCATTTTATACATGGTGTATAAAATCTTCCGGTGGCTGGGCTTAAAGCCGTCAATCTCCGGGATGGCCCGGCTGAGTATGACGCTCATGGCATAGGGCATGAAATTTTTGCGCAGGGTCTCCCCCACGTCCTGCTCCACAATCTCCCCGGCCCCGGCAATATAACCCTTGGCTTTGGGGGCCTTAGGCGTTTTTCTCTCTCTTTTTGGTGGCATCAAAATCCTCCGTTCCGCTTACATCCAGACCATGCCTTCGCCCAGGCCCAGCTGGCTGCGCCTCTTAAAACCGAACCTCTCATAGAAGCTCTCGCGCCCTGGGGACGCTCCCAGATAGGCGCGCAGGTCAAGGCTATTCTTTTTATATTTTCTTATCTGCTCCACGAGCCTTTCCACTATGCCGCTGCCGATTCCCCGCCCCTGCCAGGCCGGGTCGACCATCACGTCCTGCACGTAGAGGAAAATGGTCTCGTCGCCGATAAGCCGCCCGTAGCCCACAAGCTGCGGGCCCTCGTAGGCGCATACGGCGTAGAGGGTGCGCGAGAGGGCCGTCTCCACCACGGCTTCTTCGCGGGTGCCCCAGCCGACCTTTTCGGTCAAGGCGTTAAACTCCTGGGCGGTGATGCGCCCGGTTTTGTACTCGGCCATCAGCTCACATCCAATTCATCCAAATACTCGGCCCCGTGCTGCTCGATGTACTCCTTGCGGCCGTCCAAATCGTTGCCCAGCAGCATATCGAACATTTGGGAGGTGTACTCCGCCTCGCCGGGGTTCACCTTGATAAGCCGCCGGGTCTTGGGGTCCATGGTGGTCAGGCTCATCATGTCGGGCTCGTTCTCGCCCAGTCCTTTGGAGCGCTGGATGGTCACCTTTTTGCCCTCCAGCTTTTTTAGGAACTGCGCCTTTTCCTGCTCGTCATAAGCAAAATACGTCTCGTCTTTGCTGGTGATCTCATACAGCGGCGACTCCACAATGAACACCTTCCCCTCCTCAATGAGGGCCGGGGTCAGGCGGTAGAGCATGGTCAGCACCAGGGTGCGTATCTGGAAGCCGTCCACGTCGGCGTCGGTGCAGATGATGATTTTCGACCAGCGCAGGTTGTCCATGTCGAAGACGCCCAGGTTTTTATTGGCCCTGCTTTTCACCTGCACGCCGCAGCCCAAAACCTTGATGAGGTCGGTGATGATGTCGCTCTTAAAAATGCGGTCGTAATCGGCTTTCAGGCAGTTGAGAATCTTGCCGCGAATGGGCATAATGGCCTGGAAGTTGGAGTCCCGCGCCTGCTTCACCGAGCCCAAAGCCGAGTCGCCCTCCACGATAAAGAGCTCGCGCTCGTTCGGGTTCTTGCTGCGGCAGTCCACGAACTTGGCCACCCGGCCGGTGATATCCATCTTGCCGGTAAGCTTGGTCTTTAAATTCAGGCGGGTCTTTTCGGCGTCCTCGCGGCTACGCTTGTTGATGAGCACTTGGTTGCAGATTTTCTCCGCGTCCAGGGGATTCTCGATGAAATAGACCTCCAGGTTATGCCGCAGCATCTCCACCATGGCCTCCTGGATGCCCTTGTTGGTAATGGCCTTTTTAGTCTGGTTCTCGTAGGAGGTCTGGGTGGAGAAGGACGAAATGACGATAACCAAGCAGTCCTCCACGTCCTGGTAGGTGATCTTGCCCTCGCTCTTATTATACTTGCCGTTCTGCTTCAAATACGCGTCAATCTGGTACACGAACGCATTGCGCACAGCCTTGTCGGGGGCTCCGCCGTGCTCCAGCCAGCTGGAGTTGTGGTAATATTCCGTCACGTGCACCTGATTGGAAAAAGCCGCCGCCACGTTGATTTTCGTGTTGTAAAGAGCCATGTCGTCCCGGTCGCGGACTTTTTTCTCGCTCTGCCACAGCTGCACGGGGGTCAGGGGGTCGGTGCCAGCCAGCTCCCGGGCGTGGTCTAAGATGCCGTTTTCGTAGACGAAGTCGGTTTCCTCAAAAGCCCCGGGAGCGGTCTCATTGCGGAAGTGGAAGGTCACCCCCGCGTTTACCACGGCCTGGCGCTTCAAGATATCCTTATAGTAATCTTCCGATATGTCAATGTCCGTGAACACCTGCAAGTCGGGCTTCCACTTGATGATGGAGCCCGTGTCCTTCTTTTTATAAGGCTCCTTGTTCAGGCCGCCGACGTTCTCGCCGCGCTCAAAGTGCAGGGTGTAGCGGAAGCCGTCATAGCGGATGTCAGCGTCCATATACTCGGCGGCGTACTGGGTGGCGCAAAGGCCCAGGCCGTTAAGCCCTAAGGAAAAGTCGTAGTTCCCCGCCTCGTCGTTATTGTTGTACTTGCCGCCTGCGTACAGCTCGCAGAAGACCAGCTCCCAGTTGTAGCGCTGCTCCTTGGAGTTGTAGTCCACCGGGATGCCCCGGCCGTGGTCTTCGATCTGCACGGAATGGTCGAGAAAGCGCGTCACCGTGATTTCATCCCCATAGCCCTGCCGGGCCTCGTCAATGGCGTTGGACAAAATCTCGAACACGGAGTGCTGGCACCCGTCGATGCCGTCCGACCCAAATATGACCGCGGGCCGCAGCCGGACGCGGTCGGCCCCCTTGAGGCTTTGTATACTGTCGTTGCCATAGGCTGGTTTTTTGGCCATGTTCCCCTCCTATTTGGCAAGAAAAGCCTGCTGCAAAGCAGTGCTCTGCAACAGGACTGATTCTTGCGTAACTTTTATTCTTCGCTTGTTTCTTCCGGCTCAGGCAGGGCCTCGGGCTCTTCCTCGGGCTCCTCCAGTGCGGGGGCCTCCGCCGTCCCGCCGGGCAGCAGGTTCCCGGCCATAACCTCCTGGAAGTCCTCGGCATCCAGCTTCTCATGCTCGAACAGCACCCCTGCCAAGCGGTGCAGCTCCTCCATGTGCTCGGAGAGGATGGCTTCGGTTTTGGCGTAGGCATCGGACATGATGCGCTGGATTTCCTCGTCGATCTCCGACGCCGTCTGCTCGGAGTAGTTGCTTACGTGCCCCATCTCCTTGCCCAGGAACGGGTTCGACCCGTCCTGTCCGTAGGTGATGGGCCCCAGCTTGTCGCTCATGCCGTACTTGGTGACCATGGCGCGCACGATCTTGGTGGCACGCTCGATGTCGTTGGACGCGCCGGTAGAGATGTCGTCCAGCACCAGGGCCTCGGCCACGCGGCCGCCCAAAAGCACAATCAGCTCCTCCAGCATCTCATTGCGGCTGCGGTAGGATTTGTCCTCCGTAGGCAGATGCATGGTATAGCCCCCTGCCATGCCCCGGGGGATAATGGAAATCTGGTGCACCGGGTCCTGGGTCTTGCAGTAGAAGGACGCGATGGCGTGCCCGGCCTCGTGGTAAGCGGTGAGCTTCTTCTCCTTCTCGGTCATGACGCGGCTCTTTTTCTCCGTGCCCACCACGACCTTGATGGTGGCTTCCTCGATCTCCTCCATGGTGATGGCCTTGCGGTTCTTCCGGGCGGAGAGCAGGGCGGCTTCGTTTAACAGGTTCTCCAAATCCGCGCCGGTAAAGCCCGCCGTAGACTTGGCAATGGTTGACAATACAACGTCCGGCGCCAGGGGCTTGCCCTTGGCATGGACACGCAGAATCTCCTCACGGCCCTTGATGTCCGGCGAGCCCACCATGACCTGGCGGTCAAAACGGCCAGGGCGCATGAGCGCCGGGTCCAGGATGTCAGGGCGGTTGGTGGCGGCAATCATGATGACGCCCTCGTTGGCGCCAAAGCCGTCCATTTCCACCAGCAGCTGGTTCAGGGTCTGCTCACGCTCGTCGTGGCCGCCGCCCAAACCGGCACCGCGCTGGCGGCCTACGGCATCAATCTCGTCGATGAAGATGATGCAGGGCCGGTTCTTCTTGGCCTTATCAAACAGGTCGCGCACGCGGGACGCGCCCACGCCTACGAACATTTCCACGAAATCCGAGCCGGAGATGGAGAAGAAGGGCACACCGGCCTCACCGGCCACAGCCCTGGCCAGCAAGGTCTTGCCGGTACCGGGAGGGCCCACCAGCAGCACGCCCTTGGGGATGCGCGCCCCCAGGGTGTTATACTTGCCCGGATTCTTCAAAAACTCCACGATTTCCCGGAGCTCTTCCTTTTCCTCGTCGGCCCCGGCCACGTCGGCGAAGGTGGTCTTGCGCTTCTCGTCGCTCATCTGCTTGACCTTAGCCTTGCCGAAATTCATCTGCTTGTCGCCGCCGCCCATGCCGCTTAAGTTGCGCATCATGAAGACCCAGAAGAAGATCAGGGCCCCCAGAAGCAGTAGCGTGGGCAAAAGGCTGATAATCCAGCTGGTCTCAGCGGGCCGGATGACGTCCTGCACCATTTTCTTGTCGGGGTGCGCCTCGTTATAGGCCTGGATATCGTCGGTGGCGTCCCGGTAGAACAGGTCGATGCTGGGCAGCACGAACCCAACGGCCGTGTGCTTCTCGTCGTCCAGGGTGATAAGCATCTCGCCGGTGCCCAGGTTCAGTTGGTATTCGGCCACCTGCTGGGTCTCAAAGAGATCCAGGATGTCGGAATACTTGTGGGTTTCCTGCTGCGCCGAGGTGTTCCGGAAGAGGAAAAAGATGACCATCAGCACCACCACTGGGATCATGATATAAAGCGCCAGGTTGCGCAGCTTTCTGTTGTTGTTCAAAGCTCGTCCTCCTAAGTTTCTCAGACTTATTGAATTTATAATGACCGCACGCCGGCCTTATGCATACACTTCGGGCTTTAGTATGCCCACAAAAGGCAGGTTGCGGTATTTTTCGGCGTAATCGAGCCCATACCCCACAATAAACGCGTCGGGTATCTGGCTGCCCACATAGCTTGCCTGCACGTCGGTCTCCCGGCGCTCGGGCTTGTCGAACAGGGTGCACACCCGGATGCTCCTGGGATTGCGGCCCTGCAAAAGGTCAATGAGGTAGTGCAGCGTCTTGCCGCTGTCCAGAATGTCCTCGACCACTACCACGTCATAGCCCTCCAGGGGGATCTTCAGGTCCATGTTAATCTTCACCACGCCCGAGGTCTTCACGCCGCTGCCGTAGCTGGACACCGCCATAAAATCGATGCGCGCGGGGATGGTAATGGACCGCATCAAATCGGCCATGAACACCACCGAGCCCTTCAGGACGCTGATGAGCAGCAGGTTCTTATCCTTGTAATCCCGGCTGATCTCCTTGCCGATGCGCTCCACCATCACGGCGATCTGGCGCTCGCTGAACAAAACGTCTTCGATATCGTTGAGCATTTCCCTGTTTTCAATCATAACCATTAACCCTCTTTCCCTCAAAAAACGTCCACGGAGAGCACCTCGCCCTGCCGGGCCGCAAAGCCTTCTGCCGCCCCAATCCCTTCGCAGTACACCAGCCGCCCCGCCTGTTCCAACAGGAGCACCCGCTCCCGGGCCCAGGGGGGGACGCCGGCTTCCCGCAGCACCTGCTTGAGGGGCTTGGAAAGCCCCCTGCCAGCTGGCGCAAACCGGTCGCCCGGCCGGCGCGTGCGCGCGATGAGCGGCGGCGCGATCTGTCCTGTAGGGTATATTGTAGCATAGTCCAGCGCGTTTTTGAATAACAAATTTTGAATTTTTCCCCGAAACGGCCCATTTCCCCCGGATTTTTTTCCCAAAACCAGCCGCCTGCCCCCCGGCAGGACGGTCTCGCCCAGGGTCACGGGTATGGCAAAGCCCTCCTCGGCCACCGGGACATGGGCGAAAAACAAGCCTAACCCGCTCACCGCCTGCACGCTCCCGGGCAGCGACAAGCCGCCGTCCTGCCCCAAAAGCGGGGTGCACAGGGCGATGTGCTTCTCCTCCAGGTCGTGGCACCCGGCCTCTAAAAGATACTGGCGCAAGGCTCGGCCCTGCAAGCTGGGGTGGGCCCTAAGCAAGGTGCGGCAGTCCAGCCCGAAGGGCCTGCGCGCCGCCTGCAAAAGCTTCTCCGCCTCCCCTTCCAGATAATCCCGGTCCACGGAAAGCTGGGCCATGGCCCGCTGGCACGCGGCGGAAAACTGGGGGTTTATCTCCTTGAGCACCGGCACCACCTGGTGGCGCACCCGGTTCCGGGCGTAGTCCAAGGAGGCGTTGGAGCTGTCCGTCACATAGGCAAGGCCGTGGGCTTTACAGTAGGCCTCCACCTCCTCCCGGGTGACCGCCAGCAGCGGCCGCACTACCCGCCCCCTTTTCGCGGGGATGCCGCACAGCCCCTGCAAAGACGCCCCCCGGCCCAGGTGCAAAAGCAGCGTTTCCACGTTGTCGTCGGCGGTGTGGGCGGTGCAGATGACGTCTTCCTCCCCGGTACACAGGGATTCGAAAAAAGCATAACGGACTCGGCGGCCGCATTCCTCCAGCCCCGAGCCCTCTTTCCGGGCTAACGCCCTCACGTCCGTGCGGTTCACCCGCAGTTCTGCCCCCCATTCTTCCGCCAGGGCCCGGACATGGGCTTCGTCCCGCTCGCTTTCGGCCCCGCGCAGGCCGTGGTTCACGTGGGCCAGCAGGAGCCGTTCCCGCCCCACAACGCCCAAAAGCCAGTGGCACAGCGCCGTGGAATCCGCGCCGCCGGAGAACCCGGCTACGACCCGGCCTTCCGGGGGCAGCAGGGAAGCGTCGGCCTTATTCATGGCGGATCACCTCCCGGGCAGTAAAGCGCATGAACTCGCCCTGCCAGTGCACGGGAATGGAACGGGTCTCGCCGTGGCGGTTTTTGGCCACGATGATCTGGCACTCGTTCTGGTCCGCGCCCTCGTCGGGGGCGTCCATGCCGGTCTGGTAATAGCTCTCCCGGTGGAACATCAGCACGATGTCGGCGTCCTGCTCGATAGAGCCGGAATCCCGCAGGTCGGACAGCATGGGGGTCTTGTCCTGGCGCTTGGTGTTGTCACGGGACAGCTGGGCCATAGCCACCACGGGGATGTCCAAGTCCTTGGCCATGAGCTTCAGGCTCCGGGTGATCTCGGAAATTTCCTGCACGCGGTTATCAATGCGCTTGGGGCTGTTCATCAGCTGCAGATAGTCCACAATGACGATGTCCACGTCCCGCAGGCGGCGCACCTTGGCCTTCATTTCTGGCACGGTGATGCCGGGCGAATCGTCAAAATAAAGGTTGGCCTTGTTGAGGATATCCCCGGCCTCGATCAGCCGCGCCCACTCCTCGTTAGACAGGTCGCCGGTACGCAGCTTGGTTCCCTCCACCCGGGCCTCGGCGGACAGCAGGCGGGCGGCCAGCTGTTCCTTGCCCATTTCCAGGGAGAAGAACGCCACCCGGCGCCCCGCCGTCACCGCGATGTGCCGGGAGATATTCAGCCCGAAGCTGGTCTTGCCCATGCCGGGCCGGGCGGCCAGGATAATGAGGTCCGAGCGGTTGAGGCCCGTAATCACGTTGTCCAGCTCGCCGATGCCCGTGGGCAGGCCCCGGTATTTGTCCTTGTCCGCCGAATTGAGCTTGTCCAGGCGGTCAAAGGTGTCCAGCAGAATCTCCCGCACCGGCTGCAGGCCCAGAGTGCTCTTGCCCTGGCGGATGTCGAAGATGCGCTGCTCCGCCGCGTCCAGCAGCAGGGACGCGTCTTCATTGCCCTCACTGGCGTCGTCCAGGATGCCCCGCACCGCCTGCATGAGCGTGCGTATCTCGTACTTTTCCTGCACGATCTTGGCGTAGGCCTCCACGTTGCTGATGGACGGCACGATCTGCACCAGCTGCGCCAGGTAGAGCCTCCCGGTGTCCTGGTCGAAGCTCTCGAACTCCCCCATCTTCTCCGACACCGTGATAAAGTCCACCGGCTGGCCCAGAGTAAACATCTCCAGCACGGCTTCATAGATCTGGCGGTTGGTCTCGCCGTAGAAGAACTCGGGCCGGGGCAGCACCTCGGCCACGGTGGGCAGGCAGGACGAATCCAGCAGCACCGCCCCCAAAACGCTCTGCTCCGCTTCCAGATTAAAGGGCAGCTTCAGCCCCGGCATGGCCTGGGTGTCCAGATATCCTTCCTCGAAAGCCATGGCGTCAGTCTGCCTCGCACACGGCCACGCTCATAGTGGCGCTGATGCCGTTATAGAACTTCACGTCAAAATTGTAGGTGCCGAAAGCCTTGATGTCGTTTTCCAGCACAATTTTTTTCTTGTCGACCTCCACGCCCAGCTGCTTCTTGATCTCCTCGGCGATCTCCCGGGAGGTGACGGAGCCGAAAATCTTGCCGCCCTGGCCGGCCTTGGCGTAAATCTTGATGGTCTTGCCCTTGACAGCGCCGGCGCTCTTTTGGGCCTGCTCGGTCTCGGTCTTGATCTTGAACTCCTTCGCGGCCTCGGCGTTTTTCAGCTCGTTCATGGCCTGGGCGTTTGCCTCCTTGGCAAGCTTCCTCGGCAGCAGGAAATTCCGCGCGTACCCGTCCGACACATTGCAAAGCTCGCCTTTCTTCCCGATGGACTTCACGTCCTGCAACAAAACTACTTTCATTTTAGACTCTCCCTTCTATTCTCTCCCGCCGCTTACCTCAGACAGCTTTTGGTCCAGCGCCCGAAGCAGCGCCCGGCGGGCGTCCGGCATATTGATATTTTTCATCTGGCATCCGGCCATGGTCAGGTGGCCGCCGCCGCCGAATTCCTCTAAGATCAGCTGTACGTTCACATCGCCCAAACTCCGGGCCGACACGCTCACGTCCGCCCCCACCTTATACAGCACGAACGATGCCCGCACCCCCAAAATGGTCAGCAGCTCGTCGGCGGCCTGGGCGGCGGCTACGCGCAGGTCGGCGGCCTCCCAGGTGGAGGTGGCGATGGCGCAGCCCTTGTAAATTTCCGCCCCGCTGACCAGCTGGGCCTTCTGCTTATAATTGTCCAGCGTGCTGGAAAACAGCTTCTTCACCGCCACGGTATCGGCCCCCCGGCGGCGCAGGTAGGCCGAGGCCTCAAAGGTCCGCACGCCGGTCTTCAGGACGAAATTCTTCGTGTCCAGCATAATGCCCGACAGCAGCGCCTCGGCATCCACGCCGTCAATGGCCGAGCTCTTGATATACTGCACCAGCTCCGTGACCATCTCGGAGGCCGAGCTGGCATAGGGCTCGTGGTAAAAGATGAGGGCGTTTTTAATGTGCGAGACCATCATGCGGTGGTGGTCGATGACGACCACGCGCATGGCCCGCTGCAAAAGCTCATGGCTCTCCACAAAGTTGACGGAATGGGTGTCCACCACAATGAGCAGGGACTTGTCGGTGATCGTCTGCATGGCCTCCAGGGGACTGATGAACACTTCCTCCTCCGGGTAGGCGTCGGCGACCATGTCGGCCATGGGGCCGGCCAGGGTGCGCGCCCGGTCAAGGACGATGTTCACCGGCTTCTCCAGGCCCTTCTTGATGACGGCCCACATTCCCACCGCCGACCCCACGCTGTCCAGGTCGGAGTTCTTGTGGCCCATAACGTAGATGCGGTCGCTGGCCTTCACGTGGTCGGTCAGCGTGGCCGCAATGACGCGGGTGCGCACCTTGTCGCGCTTCTCCACGCCCTTGGACAGGCCGCCGAAGAACTCGTATGTATCGCCCTCCGACCGCACGGCCACCTGGTCGCCGCCGCGCCCCAGGGCCATATCCAGGGCCTGCCGGGCCCAGCGCTCGCTTTGGGCGATGTCGCTGGCCCCGCGCCCCACGCCAATGGACACGGTAGCGCTCATATTGTTGCGCGTATTCTTCACTTCGCGGACAGCGTCCAGCACCCGGAACCGCTTCTTCTTGGCTTCCTCAATGTGCGCCTCGTCGGTAAGGATAAGGTAGCGGCCGTTGCTCAGCCGGCGGATGAACCCGCCGCACTCCTCGGCTACCCAGCTGCGCAAAGCGGCTTCCACCCCGGCGGTAATGCGGGACTCCTCGTCCCCGGCGCTGTCGCGGATGAGCTCCTCCCGGTTGTCGAAGGCGCACATGCACACCACCGAACGCTTCTCCCGGAACTCCTTGTTGACAGCCTTAAAATAGGTATCGTCCACAAAATAGAGCAGGTAGCCCTCCTGGGCCCGGGCGCCGTAGACGGTGTACTCCCGCCCGTGATGGGCCACGGCGGCGCCCTTCTCGCTCATGACCTGCCGGAAGGTCTTGGGGTAGATGTACTTTAAGACATTCTCCCCCTGATAGGCCCCGCCCCCGCACAGAGACTGCACGAAGGCCGCGTTGGCCCACACGATGTCCCCCGCCGCCGCGACCACCGCCACGGGCAGCGCAAACTCCTGGAAGGCGCGCTCCTCCTCGGCAGTGAGCACCTTCTTCACGCTGCGCACGGTGGAGTAGATGTTGCGCCGGTACAGGAAGTCGGACACCAGCACCGCCGCCGCCGACAGCACCGCCGCTGTCATTTCAATCATAAAGTGGACGCGGTTATAGGGCAGGCTCAAAAAGGCCATGACGCCCATGGCCGCCGCCATCAGATAGAACAGCGGCGAGACCACCCAAACCTTTTTCTTCCTCATCTCCTCACCTCCTAGCGCCTCAGACCTCCATTAAAATAGGCAGGATCATGGGGCTGCGCTGGGTCTTGCGGTAGACATACTTCGACAGCTCGTCCTTGACGTTCTGCTTTAAGGTGCTCCAGTCGTGGATGTGGCGGGAGGCGCAGTCCTCCAGCACCCGGGCCACTAAGCGCCGGGCCTCGTCCATCATGGCTTCGGACTCCCGCACGTACACAAACCCCCGGGACACGATGTCCGGCCCGGCGCACACGTGGCCCGTCTCGGCTTCCAGCGAACACACGGCTACGATCAGGCCGTCCTCCGCCAGATGCTTGCGGTCGCGGAGCACCACATTGCCCACGTCGCCCACGCCCAGGCCGTCCACATAGACGTCCCCGGCCGGCACGTCGGCCAGCTGGCGCATATGGTCCTCATGGATCTCCAGCGCCGAACCGATGTTTCCAATGAAAATATTCTCTTTTGCCATGCCCATGGAAATGGCCAGCCCCGCGTGCTTTTGCAGGTGCTTCTGCTCGCCATGGACAGGGATGAAAAATTTCGGCTTTGTCAGGGCCTGCATCATTTTCAGTTCTTCCTGGCAGGCGTGGCCCGACACGTGCACCTCGTACATGGATTCGTATATGACGGTGCATCCTTGCTTCAAGAGCTCGTCGACCACGGTGCCCACGGTCTTCTCGTTGCCGGGGATAGGCCGGGCCGACAGGATGATAAAGTCATTGGGGTTGATGGCCACCTGGCGGTGATCGGAAAAAGCCATGCGGGTCAGGGCCGACATGGGTTCGCCCTGGCTGCCGGTGGTGATGAGCACGATCTGCCCGGCCTCGTACCGATTAATCATGCTGATATCGATAAGCACCCCGGCCGGCACGTCCAGATAGCCCAGCTCGCTGGCGATGCCAATGACGTTTATCATGCTCCGCCCGGACAGCGCTACCTTGCGCCCGTATTTTACGGCGCAGTTGATGATGGTCTGCACGCGACTGATGCTTGATGCGAAGGTCGCCACGATGATGCGCTTGCCCTCGGCCCGCATGAACAGCGAGTCCAGGGAGTTGTTAACAGTCTGCTCGGTGGGAGTGTAGCCGGGGCGTTCGGCGTTAGTGGAATCGGCCAGCAGGGCCAGAACGCCCTCCTTGCCCAATTCCGCAAAGCGCGCCAGGTCGATCATCTCGCCCTCGGCGGGGGTAAAGTCGATTTTGAAGTCGCCGGTATGCACCAGCACGCCTGCGGGGCTGTGGATGGCCAGGGCCACCGCGTCGGCAATGGAGTGGTTCACGTGGATGAGCTCCACGTCCATGCACCCCATGCGGATGTGCGACCCGGCCGGGGTCACGTTCAGGTGAGCGGAAGCCGTCAGGCCGTGCTCCTTGAGCTTGCCCTCGATAAGCCCGATGGTCAGCGCCGTGCCGTAGACGGGCACGTTCAGCTTTTTCAGCAGGTAGGGCACCGCGCCGATGTGGTCCTCGTGCCCGTGGGTGATGACCACGCCCCGGATTTTGCTGCGGTTTTTTTCTACAAAGGTGAAATCCGGTATCACCATATCAATGCCCAGCATATCCTCGTCCGGGAAGCTCAGGCCGCAGTCCACGATAAACATATCGTCCTGGCACTCGTAAAGGGTAAAGTTCTTGCCGATCTCGTTGAGGCCTCCCAAGAAATACGCCCGGATAGCCGGCTTGTGGGAGCGCCTCCCCCGGCCCCGGCTGTTCTGCCGCTTGGGCGGCTGGGGAGCCTGCATGGCCTTCTGCTGGGCCGCCGCAATGGGGGCCGTCCCCGTGGACGGCCGCTTGCCCTTGCCCCTCCCCTCGTTGTTTTTCGGAGCCGTTTTCCGGTTGGGCTCCTGCTTGGGGGCGGCTGCCTTCTGGGCTGGCTTCTGCCTGCCGCGCCCTCCCTGCTGGGGCCTGCGGGGCCCACTGATCTTCCCGATACGGGGGGCCTCTGCGCCCTGGGACTGTTCCTGGGGGCGGCGGGGCCGGTTATTCTTTTTTGTGTTGTCTGCCACTTTTATCCTCCTAAATAAATATTTTTCCGTTTCTATATAAAAATATAAATGCGGCCAGCGCCGCAAAAAAACGCCTGAGTTGGGTCTTATTCTATATTGTACCCCATGGGAGGCCTTCCTGTCAAGGATGGGTGTTTTGGGGAAAAAGTATGCGCTGTAGGAGTACAATACATCTTGGACAGAGAAGAAAGAAAAAGGTAGAAGGATGAAGCCAAATCGGTTAAAGTTG
>CANTDZ010000043.1 GCA_947652665.1 uncultured Clostridia bacterium | reverse complement strand
GCAGAGCAGACGCGTTTGCAGATTTCCTGGGTCCTATTGGACTTTTCCATCATAGCCTCCAACTTCCCGCACGGGAATTCCCTGCACTGATTGCATTTCTCCACGCCATGTTCCTGGGTACAATCTACCAGCCCATAAGAACACTGCTTGTGGGACGAACACCCGGTACAAGCCATCTCCTCCGGAGGGACGATCTTGTCCCTCATTCCCGTCCGGTACCAAAGCTCGGCAACCTTTTCCCGTTCTTCACGGGTGCGGGCATTATAGCGGGGGCAGGTGAAGCAGTCGTCTCCACACAGTGTAATCTTTTCCATCACTTTTTCCCTCCTGCGGCGGCCGCTTTGATGGTGCGGTAAATGCGCTCGCTGGCATCCGAAATCTCCAGCTTTCCGGCGTTCTCGCCCAGGGATTTGAGCCGCTGGGGATCTGCCAAAATGCCCTCGACCTTTGCCCACAGGCTTTCCCCGGTTAAATCTTTTTCCTCGATGATCTCCGCCGCCCCCCGGCGCACCAGCGCCATGGCGTTGTGGTACTGGTGATTCTCGGCTACATTGGGCGAGGGCACCAGGATGGATGCTTTTGCTTTGGCTTCGATCTCGGTAAGGGTCATGGCCCCGGCGCGGCCGATTACCAAATCGGCGGCAGACAGGCACTGGGGCATATTGTCAATGTACTCCAGCACGCGCACCTGGGGGCTCGAAGCGGCATCAAAACCGAACTCAGCGAGCTCGTCCAGGAACTCCTCGTCGTGCTGGCCGTAGCCGTGTATGTGCTGGACCTCCCCTTTTTTCGCGCTCTGAGCCAGCATATACGCCGCCGCGCGGTTCAGCGCCGACGCTCCCAAGCTGCCCCCAAAGGACAGCACCACCGGGCGCTCGTCCAGCCCCAGGGCTTTGCGGGACTCTTCCCGCCGGGCGGCCAGCACCTCGCCCCGGACGGGGTTGCCCGTGACGATGCAGTTGACGGAATGGTCAAAATAATTCTTAGCGTCCGGCACGGCCAGCATCACGGCCTGCACGGATTTCGCCAGCATACGAGTGGTAACCCCCGGATAAGCATTCGATTCATGGATAACGCAGGGGATGCCCAAGCGCGCGGCCTCGCGGATGACCGGTCCGCTGACATAGCCGCCAGTGCCCACGCACACATCGGGGGCAAACTCTTTGATGATGTGATGGGCCTCGCTGCTGGCGGTGAACATCCGCACGACGGTCTGGGCATTGCGCATGAGGTTTTTAGGGGTCAGGTGGCGCTGGAAGCCGGAAATCTTGATGGTTTGCATGGGATAGCCGGCTTTCGCCACCAGGCGCTCCTCCATGCCGCCCCGGTTGCCCACATACAGGATTTCCGCGTCGGGCTCCTTTTTCCGCAAATATCCTGCCACCGCCAGCGCCGGGTTAATATGCCCTGCCGTGCCGCCGCCTGTAAAGAGTACTTTCATGTCTGCTCGTTCCTTTCTTTTATTATGGGAATGGCACCGGGCGCAAAAGTCCTCCTTTGCACTCGGTGCTGATTTTTCCGCTATGTCTTTTCTACATTGGCGCTCCGGGAAATATTCAGCAGGATGCCCATCTCGCCCAGCAGCATCATCAAAGCTGTACCCCCGGCGCTGAAAAACGGCAAGCTGATGCCCGTATTAGGGATGGTGTTCGTCACCACGCAGATATTCAGCACCGCCTGTATGCCCACCTGGAAGGTGATCCCCAGGCCCAGCATCATCCCAAAGCGGTCTTTGGCTTTCAGGGAGACGTACATCGACCGCCAGATAAGGACGCCGAACAGCACCATGATCGCCATGGCCCCTACCATGCCCAACTCCTCACAGATGATGGCAAAAATGAAATCGTTCTGCGGCGCGGGCAGGTACAGGTATTTCTGCCGGGACTGCCCCAATCCCAGCCCCAAAAAGCCGCCGGAACCGATGGCGTAGAGGGACTGCCGTGTCTGGTAGGTGTCCACGTCCGCCGGAGCGTTGAAGGGGTCCAGCCATCCCACGACGCGGTCGATCTGGTAGCTGCCGCCAAAAAGCAGATAACATACCAGCCCCACCGCCAGTACCGAAATGCCTAAAACAAACCATCGGGGCTGGGTGCCGCCTACAAACATCATCGCGCCGCCAATCAGCAGCACAATCAACGTGCCGGACATATGATGCTCTAAGAAAATCAGGACGCCAAACAGGGCCAGCACGCCCAAAAAGGGTACCACGCCGTGACGGAAAGTCTGCATCTTTCCAGCGTTTATGGAGATCATATGGGCGAAAATCAGGATGATGGTAAATTTGGCGATTTCTGAGGGCTGGAATTGGATGGGGCCGATTGCCAACCACCGCCTCGCCACTCCTTCCGGAGGGGCAATCTCGTCAATTTTCAGGATGCGGCCAAAGAGCACTACCGCCAGCAGCATTGCAATGGTAATGCCCGCAATGGGCAGCACCAGCTTGTGGAACTGA
The DNA here is from genome assembly GCA_947652665.1 of uncultured Clostridia bacterium. Taxonomy (GTDB): domain Bacteria; phylum Bacillota; class Clostridia; order Oscillospirales; family Acutalibacteraceae; genus Acutalibacter. Next base: position 16,101 of record CANTDZ010000043.1, on the reverse strand, counting down.
TGGTAGTCAAAAGTGGAGATCAGCAGCATGGCCACCACGCCTGCAACGGCGAAAAACGCTTGGCGCTTGATATAGTAATAGCTGTCGTTTTGACGGAAGTAGCTGTCGGCATAGCTGGCGGAAAAAAGCATCACCAGCCCTACCGCCAGCAGCACCATAATGAATACAAAAAGCGGCATATCCAGCCCCTGACCCAGGGAGAAAAGCTGGTATTTCAGCCGGGTGCGGCGACGGCGGGGCTTCTTTTCCGAGCCGCCCTCTCTCTGCCGCTCACGCTCCGGCGGCGTGGTTTGAGGCACCCGCCGCAAGCCGCGTGCCGTCCTGCTGTCTGCTGCCATGGGCCTCCCTCCTTTCCGTTTCTATTCTGTCCAGGTGATGGCGGGTTTACACACCCCACATCACGCAGCAAAAGGCGATGGCTCCTCCGATGAGCGACACAAGGCCGAAGCCGCCGCATATTTTCACTTCCGACCACCCGCTCATCTCAAAATGGTGGTGGATGGGCGACATCTTAAAGAGCCGCTTGCCGTGGGTAGCCTTGAAATACGTGACCTGCAGCACCACGGAGAGGATCTCCGCCCAATACACCAGGCCGATAGGCAAAAGCAGGATCGGCATATCCAGCCCAAAAGCCAGAGCCCCTACCATGCCGCCTAAGAACAGGGAGCCGGTATCGCCCATGAAAACCTTAGCCGGGTGGAAGTTCCAAACCAAGAAGCCAATGCACGCCGCTGCCGCGCAGATGCCCAGGACCGAAAGGCCCGTCATGGAGAGCACGCCTGCGCACAGGGCCAGGCTCAGGAAGGCGAAGAAGGTGACGGTAGTATTCAGGCCGTCGATGCCGTCGGTAAAGTTGACCGCGTTTACCAGCCCCACCAGCAGGATGGCCGCCACAATGTAGTAGCCAAACCCCAAGTCGACCTTCCCCAGGAAGGGGATGACGGTGGCCGTATCGTCTCCGGCTAAGGCCAGCGACGCCAGATACGCCGCCGCTACCGCAAATTGCAGTATCAGCTTTTGGCGCTCGGTGAGCCCCAGGTTGCGCTTCTTGACAATGCCGATGTAATCGTCCATAAAGCCTATGGCCCCAAAGGCAACCGCCATGGCCAGGCCCCCGAACACCCGCACCTGGGTAAGGCTCGTGTCAAAGCACCCCATGCTGCTGGCCACGGGCAGGCACACCAGCATACCCGTGACAACGGCGATGATGAACATCAGCCCGCCCATGGTGGGAGTACCCTGCTTGTTTTTGTGCCAGCTGGGGCCTATTTCCCGGATGGTCTGCCCAAAGTGCAGCTTGTGCAGAAAGGGTATGAGCCACCGGCCCAGCAGGGCGGTTAAGCCAAAGCCCCATACGGCGGCGATGAGATAGATCATGCTGTTCATATTTTATCCTGCCTTCCCTGTTTTTTGCTTCTCTTTTTCATCCTTCGAATGCGCTATTCGTCTAATTCTACGTGGCCGTCGGTGTTGATGTTCTCCGCAAAGGTCAGCGTAATCACGGTGCCCAGCTTCACTTCCTCGCCGGGAGCGATGCTTTGCAGGGTCACCATGGAGCCGTCTACCGAAGCACCCTTCACACTGACCTGCAGGCCGTTGATCGTGGCAACATAGCTGGCGTTGGCCAGGTCGAAGCCGGTCAGATCGGGCACCTGCACATAGATACCGTTCTCGTCATAGCCCTCGGTGTAGAGGACCACCTTGCCGCCCTTAGGCACGCTTGCGCCGCTCTCGGGGATTTGCTGGGTGACCACGATATCCAAATCGCTCTCGTCGCCAATGACACTGTATGTGAGCCCCATAGACTCCAGCTGACTGTAAGCCTCCTCCAAAGTCTTGCCCACCACAGAAGGCGACACCAGATCCAGCTGGTCATACTCCTCCTGGGTATACTGGGCGTCTACTCCCAGATAGGGCAGCACCTCCTCCATGATCTTGGAGAAGATAGGCCCTGCCATAGCGTTGCCGCCCGGGTTGATGCCGCAAGCGTCCCCGTCCGGCTCGTCAAAGAACACCAGAAGGGCATACTGAGGGTCTTCCGCCGGGGCAAAGCCACAGTAGGAAACTATGTATTCCATGGGCTGGGTAGGGTCTTCGTTGTGCTTGTCAACCTTTTCCGAGGTACCCGTCTTGCCGCACACCCGGTAGCCCATCACATACCCGCCACTTCCGGAGCCGGATTCCGCGTTCTGCTTCAGAATGTCGGTGATCGTTGCGGCCGTCTCGGCAGAGATGACCTGGCGGCGGTACGTGGTATCCGCTGTCTTTACGATGTTCCCTTCCTGGTCTACCACGCGGTCGACCACATGGGGCCGCACCAAATTCCCGCCGTTTGCAATGGCACAGCTGGCGGTAATCATCTGCACTGGAGTTATGGTAAAGTTCTGCCCAAAGGCTTCGCAGGCCAGCTCCACGGGCCCCAAGCCGTCAACCGAGTGGTAAATACTATTGGATTCGCCGGGCAAGTCAATGCTGGTCTTTTCCGTAAAGCCAAAGGCCTCGCGGTATTTGGCAAAGGTCTCGGCCCCCAGCAGATCGCCGATGTGCATGAACCAGGGGTTGCAGGAATTGCACAGGCCCTCCCGGAAGGTCGTGGCCCCATGGCCCTCATGCTTCCAGCAGCTGATGTCGTCCTTCATGCCGTCAAAATGCACGCCGCCGGTGCAGGTCCACATACTGGTTTCTTCGATGAGGCCCTCTTCCAGGCCCATGGAGCCCACGCACATCTTGAAAACAGAGCCGGGAATGTACGTGTCGGCTACCGCCTTGTTGCGCCACTGGCGGTTCAGGGCGGCACTATAGGCTTCGTCCTGTTCGTCTTCGGGCAGCTCCTCTATTTCGGCGAGAAGGCGCTCGTCCAATACCGTGAAGGGGTCGTTGGGATCGTAGTCCGGGCTGGTGGACAAACCCAGGATGCCCCCGGTATTTACGTCCATCATGATGGCCACGCCGCCGTTCTTCACCTGGTATTTCTCAATGCCCTCGGCCAAGTACTTTTTCAGGATGCTCTGCACCGTTTCATCGATGGTAAGCACCAGGTCATTGCCGTCCTCGGCCGGAATCATCTGCTCTTTTTCAAAGGGCATATCCAAATTCCAGCCGTTGCGCGCAGAGACCATGCGTCCCGGCGTGCCGCTGAGCTCGTCGTCGTAGTAGAGCTCCAGGCCTTCCAGGCCGTTGCCGTCCATGCCGGTGAAACCCAATATATTGGAAGCCACCCGCCCATAAGGGTAGTAGCGCTTGTAGTCATCGATGAGGCGGATGCCTGAATCGATCTCATTATCGACTAAGAATTGGTTAACGGCATCCCGCGTGTCCGTTTCGATCTTCCGCTTGATCACCTCATAATAGGAATCCTTTTTGCCTGTCTTTTCGTACAGCTCCTCTTCGTCCAGATCCAAAATCGGCGCCAGCCCCGAGGCAATGGTCCGCCGCAGGTTTTCATCCCCGGCCACAAAGAACGGCTCCAGCACGACCGTCCACACGTCAGCGCTTTGAGCCAGCACCTTTGTGCCCGTAGCATCGTAGATAGAGCCCCGCATGGCCGGCAGCGTGGTGCTCCGCAGGCTTTGGTCCATAGCCGCCGTGCGCATTTCCTCTCCCCGCACGATCTGCCAGTGGAACAGGCTGGCTGTCGCCGCCCCGAACCCACCTATTATCAGCGCCGCCGTAAGCCCTATGGCCTTGCTGCGCATCCTTTCGGCAAAACCTTTCGGCACGTGATCACCATCCTTTTTGCAATCTTTTGAGGGAAAATGAAACAACGACCGACGCGCCCCGCGAGCCGGCCTGCCCTCTTTCTATTTTTATTCCTTCCAGGCCCCCGCTATACCCGCGGGGACAAATTCCTTATACAAACAGCCTCCGCAGGAAAGCCCACAACTTGTCCAGCACCGAGCCTCCGTCTATGTCCTGCAGCACCTGGCCGCGGTCGGCCCGGGCAACGTTTATGTAGGTCACCTGGGTGCCGGTGATTTTACCCAGCCCCAGCTCCCCCGTGGCATACTTTTCGATCTGCGCGTCGTTCATGCGCAGGGCCGCCTGCATATTCAGCTGAATCTCTACGCTTTCGGCCTTCTGCAGGTCGTCGGTGACCGTATTGATCTGCTGGGTCAGCTCGGTAAGCATGACCTGGCTTTGGATCACGCAGACCACAGTGGCAAAAATCACGGCAAAGCAAACCGAAGCTGCCAGGAACCGGAACGGATGCCTCTTAGGCTTTTGGCGCTTCTCCGTGCCCTCCTGGGGCAACTCGACCACGTTTTCCCGCGTCCGGCGATGCTGTTCCCTGCGGGGCTGGCGCTGGGGCTGCTCGACAATTTCAGGGGCGGCCGACCCGCGTTCCTCGAACAAGGCGAAATCATACGCTTCTGAAAAGTTTGCCACTGTGCTCACTTCCTTTCGGGTTCCCGCTTACCGGGCTTTCTCGAACACCCGCAGCCTGGCACTCCGGGCCCGGGGGTTTTCTTCCAATTCTTCTTCCGACGGGCTCAGGCCCTTTTTGTAAACGAGCTTGCCTTTAGGCTTCTTGCCGCACACACACACCGGAAAATCCGGCGGACAGGTACAGCCTTGGCACCAGCGCGCCATCTCTTGTTTTACAATGCGGTCCTCCAGCGAGTGGAACGTAATGACCGCCAGCCGCCCTCCGGGAGCCAGGAGCTCCCGCGCAGCGGCAAGGCCCTCCTGCAATCGGTCCAGCTCCCCGTTTACGGCAATGCGCAACGCTTGGAACGTCCGCCGGGCGGGATGCCCTTCTGCGCGCCTCACAGCCGCCGGTACGGAGGCTTTTATGATTTCTGCCAGTTGAAGGGTGGTTTCGATTTCCCCCTGCTCCCGGGCCTTGCAGATACCCGCCGCGATCCGTCCGGCGCTTCTGTCCTCGCCGTAGCGGAAGATGATCTGGGAGAGCTCCTGCTGGGGCAGGGTGTTCACCAGGTCTTTTGCGGAAACGCCCGACTGGCTCATGCGCATATCCAGGGGAGCGTCGTGATGGTAAGAGAAGCCGCGCTCCGGGGCGTCCAGCTGATGAGAGGAAACCCCAATATCTAAGAGGATGCCGTCGGCCTGCCGGATGCCCTGTTCGTGGGCCAGCTCTGCCATCTGGGCGAAATTGCCCTGTACCACTGTGGACTGCGGGTATTTCGCCAGCCTCTCCCCCCCGGCAGCAATGGCATCCGGGTCTTGGTCGATGGAGAGCAGACGGCCTGTTTCCAGGCGCTGCACGATGGCTTCGGAGTGCCCCCCGCCCCCCATGGTGCCGTCAATGTAGAGGCCGTCAGGGCGGATATTCAGGGCTTCTATTGTTTCCCGAAAGAGTACGGGCTTGTGGTTAAATTCCATAAGTTAAAAATCCAAAAGGTTCATGGAGGCTTCGATGGCCTCGTCTGTCTGGCTGTCGTTGTAAGCGGCCCAGCGGGCGGTGTCCCAGATCTCAGCACGGACAGCCGCGCCAATCACGGTCACGTCCCGGGTGAGCCCAGCGTGGTCGCGCAGATTCTGGGGGATGAGGATGCGGCCCTGTTTGTCGGGCTCCACCTCAGCGGCCCCGGAGAAAAAGTAGCGCTGGATGCCCTTGCCTTGGGCCAGGGGGATGGCCGAAACCTTTTCCACCAGGCTGTCCCACTGGGACTGGGAAAGCACAAACAGGCAGCCGTCCAAGCCCCGGCAGACGTAGAACTTGTCCCCCAAATCCTCCCGGAACTTGGAGGGCATCGTCACCCGGCCCTTCTGGTCCATATTATGTTGATATTCGCCTGTCAACATAATTCCGCGCCTTTCTGCGTCCCCCACTTTTCTGCCACTACGTGGAACTTCTCCCCACTTTTCACCACTTGACCTCACTATTATACCTTACCGCCCCCCCAAATGCAATTCGGAAAATCCGTTCGAAGGGAAACCGGGCAAAACTCGATGCTTTGTTCGGACAGATAATGGGGGAACGAAAATTCCCCTCGCTACATCTAGCAAGGGGAATTTGAAAAAACAGGGTTTTTATTAAATTTGCAGTAATGGAAAGGGTCACATTTGTGAGTTTCGCTGAGAAGCCTTGATGTTCTGCCGGGTTTTACGCAATTCGGAGAGGCCTTCGGCCAAAGCTTCATCGGTGCGGCGCATGAGGTCGTCTACATAATCGTTGCTGGCTTTGCGCATTTCCTTGAACTTTGCCTGGGCCTGGGCGATAAGCTCGTTGGCCTTTTGCTGGGCTTGGCGCACGATCTCCTGCTGGTCCACCAGCGCGCGGGCTTTTTCTTCGGCCACGCGGATGACCGTCTCGGCCTCCCGCTGGGCTTCGTTGAGGATCTGGGCGCGGTCGGCCACAATGGCACGGGCCTTCTGCACCTCGGCCGGTATCTCCTCTTTGATCTCGTCCAGAATCTGCCGGACTTCCTCGCCGTCCACAAAAAGCTTGCCGCCGGACATGGGCATCTTCCAGCCCTTCTCCAGCACGTCATACATTTCTTCAATCAGGTCTTCGATCGTCGCTTGATTATTTGCCATGGAAAACTCTCGTCCCTTCTTTTGCACAAACTAGCCTTGTTTACAAAGCCTGTCCTTTATGGTGTCTAATATGCAATCGGGCACGAAGTGGGAGATGTCCCCTCCAAAGCCCGCAATCTGCTTGACTACGCTGGAGCTTAAAAACATATTGTCCGAGCTGGTGGGCAGGAACATCGTCTCCAGCTGGGGGTTGAGCTTCTTGTTGGCCAGCGCCTGCTGGAACTCGTACTCGAAGTCGGACACGGCCCGAAGGCCCTTTACCACAACCATGGCGCCCTTTTCCATGGCGTAGTCTGCCAAAAGGCCCTTTACCTGGTCGATCTCCACGTTCTTAAGGCCTGCATCGTCGCACACCCGCTGCAAAAGCTCCATGCGCTCCTCCACAGAAAAGCTGAAGTGCTTCAGGGGGTTCACCGGCACGGCCACGATGATGTGGTCGAATATCTTGCAGGCCCGGCTGATGATGTCCAGATGGCCCATGGTCACCGGGTCGAAGCTGCCGGGGCATATGGCTGTTCGGTTCATAGTCTGTCTCCTTTTCGGGGATCTACTCGTTTTCGGCCCTGCAGAAGCTGGTCAGCATGATTTTGCCGTAGCGGTACTGCCGGTACTGGACAAAATCACCCACCACTTCCGGCAGCTCCTCGTCGCGGGGATGTTCGCATAAGATAATGCCGCCGGGGTTCATCCGCTCTGCCACCAGGGGAAGCGCCTGCTGCAAAAGCCCCTTGCGATAAGGCGGGTCTAAAAAGGCTATATCGTAGGAGGACGTGTCGCTGTGCAGGAACGCGGCGAAATCCATGGGCACTAAGCGCGCCCTGCCGTCAAACCCTACGGCTTTCACGTTCTTCTCCATCACCTGCTGGGACGCCCGGGAGGAATCCACCAGCACCGCCTCTTTCGCCCCCCGGCTGAGGGCCTCCAGGCCGATCTGCCCGGAACCGGCAAACAAATCCAAAAAACGCCGCCCTTCAATGCGGAACTGCAAAATATCGAACAGGGCTTCCTTCACCCGGTCGGAGGTGGGGCGCACGGCCTCCCCTTCCAGTGTGATGAGCTTTTTGCCCCGCATGGTGCCTGTTATGATGCGCATAGGCTTTCTCCACTTCTATCTACAACTTCTGCTATTATCCCATTATTTTGACCATCTGTCAACTGTTTAAGCTAATTTATCGCGGTTTTATCCCTATTTTTCTTCCTTTTCCCCGGTTTCGTGGAAGAATTCATAGACCCGCCGGGCCGCCGACTTCGTCATGCCGGGGGCATCCTCCAATTCTTGCAGGTCAGCGTTAGAGATGGCGGTGACGGTCTTGAAGTGCTTTAAGAGAGCTTTGGCCCGGGTCTGGCCGATGCCTTCGATGGAGGTCAGCGTGGAGGAAATAGCCGACTTTTTCCGCTGCTGGCGGTGGTAGCCGATGGCGAACCGGTGCACCTCGTCCTGGATGCTGGACACCAGCGTAAACGCCCGGCGGGTGGAGCTGATGGCAATCTCGCCCCCGGTAAGCGCGATGGCGCGGGTGCGGTGCTTGTCGTCCTTCACCATGCCAAACAGCGGGACTTCCACGCCCATCTCCTCTAAAACAGGCTGCACGGCCGCTACGTGGCCCTTACCGCCGTCTAAGAGGATCAGGTCGGGCAGGCGGCCAAAGCCGGTGTTGTCGCCCTCAGCTTGGTGGGATTTGTACTCCTCAAAACGCCGGCGGATGACCTCACGCATGGAGCCGTAGTCGTCCTGGCCGCTGACCGTCTTGATTTTGAACTTGCGGTACGCCGATTTCAGCGGCCGGCCGTTCTCGAAGACAATCATGCCGGCTACGTTCTCGCCGCCCTGCAGGTTCGAGATATCATAGGATTCGATATACGCCGGAGCCTTCTCCAGGCCCAGCAGGCGCCGAAGCTCGTCCAGGGCAGAGGCATCCCGCCCCGTGCTGCCCGTGTGCTGGGCGATGCTCTCGGCGGCGTTGGTGTGGCACATCTGCACTAATTGGTGCTGCTCGCCCCGCTGGGGCACGGTGATGTGCACTGCCCGGCCCCGTTTTTCCGAAAGCCAGCGCTCTAAAAGCTCTTGGTCCTCGATCTCCCCGTCCAGAGCCACCACGGGGGGGACACGGTCGCGGATGCCGTAATATTGGCGCAGAAATTCCGAGCGCGCTTCCGGGTCGGGCTGGCAACCCTCGGTGAGGAAGCTCTCCCGGTCGCTGAGCTTGCCGCCGGTGAAGCGGAAGACCTCAAACGCCGTGTGGGTGTCCCCCTGGGCCAGGGCAAAGACGTCCTGTTCTTCCACGCGGCTGGCCACCACCTTCTGGCGCTCCTTCATCTTGTTGATGGCGCTGATCCGATCCCGCAGGCGCGCGGCCAGCTCAAACTCCATATTTTCTGCGGCTTCCTCCATCCGGGCCGTCAGCGCCCGCACCGATGTGCTGCTGCCGCCCTTGATAAAGTCCAGGGCCTGCTGGAAGGCTTCGTTATATTCCTCCTCGCTGATGCGGCCCCGGCAGGGCGCACAGCACTGCTTAATGAAATAGTTCAGGCAGGGCCGGCCTTTACCAAAGTCCTGGGGGAATTTACGGTTGCAGTCGGGCAGCCTAAAAATCTTCCGGGCGGAGTCGATGGTTTGCTTGATGGACCAGGAACTCAGGTAGGGCCCGATGTATTTCGCACCGTCGTCCTCAATCTTCTTGACCTCGGTGATCCGGGGCCACGCTCCCCCGCTGACCCGTATATAGCTGTAGCCCTTGTCGTCCTTCAAGAGGATGTTGTACTTGGGCTGGTTCTGCTTGATGAGGCTGCTTTCCAATACCAGGGCTTCGAACTCGCTGTCAGTTATGATATATTCGAACCAGTCCACATTGGAAACCATACGGCGGACTTTTTCCTCATGGTTGCGGTCCGAGCCAAAATACTGGCTCACCCGGTTTTTCAGCGCCTTGGCCTTGCCGATGTAGATGATCTCCCCCGTCTTGTCGTGCATGATGTACACCCCCGGCGACAGGGGCAGCTGCATAGCTTTTTTGCGCAGTTCCTTTTTCTTTTCGGCGGGTTCCATAGGCTCACCCCTGCTTCCTGGCAAAATACTCGGACGCCAGCAGGCTATACATACAGGCGTCCACAATGCCTTTGTTGCTGTAGTCGGCCTGACGCAGGGTGCCCTCGTAGGTCAGGCCGCACTTTTGCATGACGCGGCCCGAACCCGGATTATTGGGGTCGTGTTGGGACTCGATGCGGTTCACGCCCACCTCTTCAAAAAAGAAGGGGATAATGGCGGCATAGGCTTCGGTGGTGATGCCGCTGCCCCACCACCTTTTGCCTATACAGTAGCCGATGTGCACCTTTTCCGTTTTCTCGTCCTGTCCCACCACGCTGATGGTGCCGATGGGTTCGCCCAGCTCGTCCAGCACAATAGCCCACTGGTAAAAGGACGGGTCGCGGTAAGAGGCGATCCACTCCCCCAAAATGCGGTCGGTCTCCTCCAGGGAAACGGCCGCCGGCCAGCGCAGGAATTCTGTCACGGCCGGGTCGCTTTCCCAGTTGCGGAACATGGGCTCCCGGTCCTCCCAACAAAGGGGACGCAGGGTCAGGCGGGGCGTTTTTATGGTTTTTGTACCTTTGTGCGTCATAAGGGACACCTCCAGATGATGTGGAAAACAAGAAAGCACCGCGTTTTGCGGTGCCTATCCATGCGGGGCTTTGGTAGGAAAAATCACTCTGCGAAACCAGACTCGACCAGCTTCACCAAGGCATCAACGGCATCCTGCTCGTCAGAGCCGTCCGCAATGATGCGGATGGTGACGCCGCCAACAATCCCCAGGGACAATACGCCCAAAAGGCTCTTGGCATTTACACGCCTCTCTTCCTTCTCCACCCAGATAGAAGCCTTGAACTCATTGGCTTTCTGGATAAAGAAAGTTGCCGGACGTGCATGAAGGCCGACCTGATTCTGAACCAAAACTTCCTTAGCGCACATGTACATTCACCCTCCTAATAAATTAAAAGCAATGTCGGGCTCTTGAAAAAATCCGTCAAAACAACGGATAGCTTTTGGAAATTGTATTAATTATATCATATTTGCGGCAAACGTCAACACAATTCACTCAATTTTGGTTCCATGAACAGTCAATAAAAAAATCCAAAGCCTTGATTTGTGCACCTTGCCCCTTATGTTGAAAACTTTTTGACTGTTTTGTTCGCTCACAGGCCTGCCCCCGATTTCTCCAGCAGATCCGGCCGGTTCCGCGCCGTGACCGCCAGGGATTCCGCCTCCCGCCACGCCTTGATGTTTCCGTGGTGCCCGCTGAGCAGTACCGGCGGCACAGCCCGCCCCCGCCAGACCTCCGGGCGGGTATACTGGGGATATTCCAGCAGCCCGGAAAAATGGCTCTCCTCCGTGAAGCACGCTTCCTCGGCCAATACGCCGGGGATCATGCGGCTGACGGCATCGGCCAGGATCATAGCAGGCAGCTCGCCGCCGGTGAGCACGTAGTCGCCAATGGAGATTTCCTCCGCGCCATACTCGTCCAGCAGGCGCTGGTCGACCCCTTCATAATGGCCGCACAGCAGGATAAGATGGGGATATTCGGCCAGCTGCCGGGCCTTCTGCTGGTTAAGCACCGGGCCCCTCGGGGACATATACAAGATATGCGGTTGCATTCCCGTGTGTTCTTTTATGGCGTCGATGCCCCGGGCAAAGGGCTCGGCCATGAGCAGCATACCTTTCCCCCCGCCGAATACGGTGTCGTCTACGCGGCCCCGGGGGTCGGGAGAGAAATCGCGGAGCTGGTGGCAGCATATCTGCAGGGCGCCTTTCTTTCGGGCCCGGCCTACGATGCTCTGGCCCAGGATGGGCGGGAACAGCTCGGGGAACAGGGTGAGGATGTCGATGCGCATCAGGCTTCCTCCCCTCCGTCGTCGAATATGCCGGGGATGGGCAGCAGATAAATCGCGCCCCCAGGGATGTCGGTCTCTTTTATCATATGTGCGACGGCCGGAAACAAATACTCTTTTCCGTCCGCTGACACGATGCGGTACACATCATTGGCCCCGGTGGGCAGGACTTCCTTCAAGGTGCCGTACTCCCGGCCCGTGTTTCCGTCTACTGCTTTGAGGCCGATCAGGTCTTGCAGAAAATATTGGCCCGGCTCCAAATGCACGTCAGCCCGGTTCAGGTAAAGGATTTTCCCCCGCAGCGCATCGCCCTGCTCTACAGAATCCACCCCCTGCAGGCGCATGAGCAGCTGCCCCTTGTGCACACGGGATGCCAGCAAGCCTGCATCCTGCTGGCCCTCGCTATCCCAATAGAAGTGCTTTATTTGGCGCAGGAACTCCGGGGAATCCGCCCAGGGCTCCAGGCAGAGCTCGCCCCGTACCCCGTGGGTGCGCACGATTTTTCCCGCTTCTAAATACTGCTTCATAGGCCCTCCCTGATCCAGGTGTAAAGTATTTCCCTTTCCTCTGTAAAGCCTTCATACAGCCGCGCCCCGGCCAGTACCGGCAGCCATCGCAGGATTTCCTCCATGGGGCGCTGGGTGTGGGCGCAGTAGGCGTTTAGGTACATTTCGGCTACCTCGGGCAGATAAATGGCATAAATCATCCAGGTACGGCAGGCGTCGGCATCCGGGTCGCCGATGCTGGCATTGGCCCAGTCAATGATGGTGTAGCGGGTGCCGTCGGTCAGGATGTTGCCGCCGTGAAAGTCGCCGTGGCACAGGGAAGTGCCATTGGGCAAAGATTCCAGGCGCTGGAGAAGGCTGGTTTTTATGCCGTCCTCCAGCAAGGGGTTCCCCTTTATGCGTTCTTTCAGCCAGTCTGTCAAGGTAAAGGGCAGCTCTACGGGAGCGCGGTGCACCTCATCCTGCAGGCTGACCAGCTTTTGCACGAACTCCTCACACCGGACGGGCTCCTCCACGATGGCCTCGTGCAGGTTCTTCCCCGCCACGTCTTCCATTTTGATGGCCAGGCCTTCTTCCAATTCCTCCATGCCGTAGGCCTTGGGGACGGGCAGGCCGGCGTCTGCTACCACGGTACAAATGTAGGCCTCCCGCATAATGGCCGCGGGGTTCGCGCCTTTGTGGAAGATTTTCAGGGCGTAGGGGCCAGCGCGGTACACGTCGGCCCGGGCCCCGCTTCCAATGAGCTCTCTCGGTTGCTTTTCCATGTTTTCCCCTCCAAAAAGGAAAATGCGGGCCCCACAGGCCCGCAGCTTGTTTCCCTCGCTGCCCGCGTTAGTCAATCTCGACCATGATCTTCTGGTCGTTGCGGGTGGCGGCGGCACGCATGACAACGCGAATCGCCTTAGCAATGCGGCCCTGCTTGCCGATAACACGGCCCATGTCGTCCTCTGCCACATGGAGGTGGTAGATGGTCGCGCCGTTTTCGGCTTCCTCGCTGGTGATCTCGATCTCCTCGGGCTTTTCTACCAGCCCGGAAGCAATGGCTTTCAATAGCTCCTGCATTGTTAGAACGTCCTCTCTGTGCGTATTTTACTTTTTGCGTTTAGATAACGCCGTGCTTCTTGAACAGTGCCTTTACCGTGTCGGTGGGCTGGGCGCCGTTGGCAATCCACTTCTTGGCCTTCTCGGGGTCAACCTTCACCACACTGGGCTCCTCCATGGGGTTGTAGTAGCCAATCTCCTCAATGAAGCGGCCATCGCGGGGGAAGCGGGAATCCGCTACCACGATGCGGTAAAAGGGGTTCTTCTTTGCGCCCATTCTTCTCAGTCTGATTTTTACTGCCATGATTCGTTTCCTCCAAAATAATAGAATGTATTTATAATATGATAGGGCCTTATGGCCTAGTCAACTAAAGACGATCCCGGAAAGCTCCGCAAATAGACCACGTTCCGATCCGGATCATAAAAGCTCATGTTTACTGCGCCCCAGGGCCGGGATTTGGGATCTTCTATAATCTCAGCCCCCATGCACAATACCTTTTCATACGCTTTATCCATGTCCTCCACCGTAAAGGCAAGACAGATGTTTTCATTACGGTTATTTTTCTGCGTCCCGTCATTGTACACCGTCAGCATAGTTTCCTCTGCCAAAATAGTTTGATGTACCGGGTCGCTGCTATCCCCATCTACTTCCAGCAGTTCCCTATAGAAAGCTGCCAGCCGGGGGACATTGTTTGTCAGCAAGCTGACCTCCCCAATTTTCATATACAGCTCTTAAAACGGCATATTCGGCATACCGCCCATGCCCCGCATAAGCTTTTTGCCCTTCTTGCCGCCAAACTGCTTCATCAGCTTCTGGGTCTGGCGGAACTGGTTGAGAAGGCGGTTCACGTCCTCCACCTTCTGACCGCAGCCTGCCGCGATACGCCGTTTGCGGGACGCGTTGAGGCAGTCCGGGTGGGAGCGCTCGTAGGGGGTCATGGAAAGGATGATGGCCGCCGTGCGGTCCATGATACGCTCGTCAATGTCAAGGTCATCTACTTTACTGCCCATGCCGGGAAGCTTTGAGAGGATGCCCTTGATGGGGCCCATTTTGCGTACCTGCTCGAACTGATCCAGCATATCGTTCAAATCCAGCTTATTGTTCATCAGCCGCTCAGCGGTCTTGGCGGCTTGCTTTTCATCCATTTTCAGCTGCGCGTCCTCAATAAGGGACAGCACGTCGCCCATGCCCAGGATGCGCCCGGCCATACGGTCGGGGTGGAAGACTTCCAGGTCGCCCAGCTTTTCGCCGGTGCCCGCAAATTTGATGGGCTTGCCCGTCACCGCCTTTACAGACAGCGCCGCGCCGCCGCGGGTGTCGCCATCCAGCTTGGTGAGGATCACGCCGGAAATGTCCAGCAGGTCGTCGAAGGTCTTGGCCACGTTTACGGCTTCCTGGCCGGTCATGGAGTCCACCACCAGCAGGATGTCCGTGGGCTCTACCTCTTCTTTGATGCGCCGGAGCTCTTCCATCAGCTCTTCATCGATCTGTAGGCGGCCTGCCGTGTCGATGATCACGTAGTCGTTGCCGTAATCTTTGGCATGGCGCACGGCTTCTTTGGCGGTAACGACCGGGTCTTGGGTGCCCTTCTCATACACAGGGGCCCCGGCCTTTTCGGCCACCACTTGCAGCTGTTTGATAGCTGCCGGGCGGTAAATATCCCCCGCCACTAAGAGCGGCCTGTGCCCCTGGCCTTTCAGCATATGGGCCAGCTTGGCCGCGTGAGTGGTCTTGCCGGCGCCCTGCAGGCCGCACATCATGATGACGGCTGGCGGGTGGGCCGGCATCTTCAGGCGCGCTTCCGAGCCGCCCATGAGCCCCGAAAGCTCCTCATTTACGATCTTAATAACCATCTGGGCCGGGGTCAGGCTCTCTATAACCTCTGCGCCGATGGCCCGTTCGGTCACTTTACCTGTAAATTCCTTGGCAACCTTATAGTTAACGTCCGCCTCCAGCAGCGCCAGACGCACCTCGCGCATGGCTTCCTTTACGTCCGCCTCGCTGAGCTTGCCCTTGCTGCGCAGCTTCTTAAATGAATTGCTGAGTTTTTCCGCTAAGCCTTCAAATGCCATGCACGGCCCTCCTATCGTTCAAATGGCGCTTAAATCGCACACCATGATATATTCCTCGTCATTTTCGTCAATCGTTTTGAATCCCACGGCGCGGTACAGCTTTTGCGCATAATTCGCCTTTTGCACCGCCAGGGAAGCCTTTTTATAGCCCAGCCCTTTCAGATGGGTCAGCATCGTATCCATGAGTTTCCTGCCCACTCCTTGGCCTCTATATGCAGGGTAAAGGGAAAGGGCAAACGACGGCGTCTCGTCATCCACGTGCCCGTAATCGTCCATAATGCGCACCCACACAGCGCCTATGGGGCCTGTCCCGGCATCCGCAACGAAGCAGTGGTCATGGGGCTCGGTTCCAAAGCCTTGTACGTAAACCTGGAGCGCGGGTTCTGACAAAATGGAACGCGGCGGGGCTTCCTGCCCCTGTGGGACAAAAACCGCTTCGTAGAGGAAATCCTCCAGCTGGGGGTATTCCTCTGGACGCATGGGGCGTATGACGGTTTGCAGCATAGGCTCCTCCTCTAACTCTCCCCCGCGATTTCCTCCGCTTTTTCCAAAATAATGGCGGCGTTCTCGTCAATCTCAGGCACCTGCCCGTTCTGGGCGTTTTGCTCTTGTATGTTCAAGGCGCAGTCGCAAATGGCCGCCAGCGCCCCTTGTATCTCCTGGAACCGCCGGGCCAGCCCCAGCCGTTCTTCCATCTCGGTCAGCTGCTGCTCTGCACGCTTGATGGCGTCCCGCACCCCTTGGCGGGTGATACTCCAATCCTCGGCAATCTCCGCCAGGGACAGGTCTTCATTATAATAGGCGTCTATGACCTCCCGCTGCTTTTCGGTGAGCATGTCGCCGTAAAAGTCCAGCAGATAGGATATTTTCAAATCTTTTGCCACGGGGGTCACCTGCCTTTCGCTGTCGTTGTGTAAAGGGTTTCTCTTTACAGCTCTATTATTATACACGAGCACAGCGCGTTTGTCAACCTGCGACAGCTTCTTTTTTCTCATTTACTTTTTTCGACCATTGTGATAAGATGGTAATGTAAAGGAGGTGCCATTCTAAATGAAAAAACTGTTGGCGTTTTTGGCTGGGTTGTGGATATTGTGTACCC
>CANTDZ010000042.1 GCA_947652665.1 uncultured Clostridia bacterium | reverse complement strand
TGCTACGATTCATATTTCTCAAGTTCCGCTGAAATCCCACTACTAGATAAATGACATGATACTTTTTATACTTTACCAAGTTGAATCAAAAAAGGAGACCTGCCCATGGATAATTTGATCAAAACGCTCGCTGGGGAGCTTCACGTGCAACCCCAGCACGCCCAGGCTGTGGTTGCATTGCTGGACGAGGGGAACACCGTGCCCTTTATCGCCCGTTACCGCAAGGAGCAGCACGGCGCCATGGACGACCAAACCATCCGCCTGTTGGCCGACCGCCTTACCTACCTTCGGGGATTGGAAGCCCGTAAGGGGGAGGTGCTGGCCGCTATCGAAGGCCAGGGCAAGTTGACGGAGGAACTGACGGAAGCCGTCGCCAATGCCGCCACACTGGCCGAAGTAGAAGACCTTTACCGCCCCTACCGTCCCAAGCGCCGCACCCGGGCCGGCATTGCCCGGGAGAAGGGCCTGGAGCCCCTGACAGACTTGCTGCTTGCTGGCAAGGGCGATGGGGGGCTGGAAGGCCTCTGTGAGCCGTATATCGACCCGGAAAAGGGAGTGGAGACCGCCGAGGATGCTTTGCAGGGCGCCAAGGACATCTTGGCCGAAGGCTTTTCCGATGACGCCAATATTCGCGGCAGGCTTCGGGCCCAACTGCAAAAGAACGGGTCCCTTTGCTCCGTTGCCGCTGTAGAGGAAGATACCGTCTACAGACTGTATTATGATTTCCAGGAACCAATAAAAAAGCTGCAAAGCCACCGCGTACTGGCTATCAACCGCGGAGAGCGGGAGGGGGCGCTGAAAGTCAGCGTGCAGCCCGGCAGCTGGGATGCCGCTGGGCTCATCCTTCGGGAGGCCGCAAGCCCCCGGCACCCCTATTACGCTGTCCTGCAGGAGACCGCTCAAGACGCGTGGGACCGCCTGATTTTCCCCTCGCTGGAGCGCGAAGTGCGCAACGACCTCACCGACATGGCGAACGAGCAGGCCATCCGTACTTTCTCGCTGAACCTGCGTCCCCTGCTCATGCAGCCGCCAGTGAAAAACCGGGTTACGCTGGGGTTCGATCCCGCCTATCGCACGGGATGTAAGCTTGCTGTGGTGGACGGCACAGGCAAAGTGCTGGAGACAGCCGTGATTTACCCCACCAAGCCCCACAATAAAATTGCCGAGGGCAAGCAGACCCTGCGCAGGCTTTGCGACCGCCACGGCGTGACCTGTATCGCCATAGGAAACGGCACGGCTAGCCGGGAATCGGAGATTTTTGTCAGCGAGTTCATCAAAGAGTACGGCGGCGAAGTATCCTATATGGTGGTCAGCGAGGCGGGGGCTTCGGTGTATTCGGCGTCCAAGCTGGGCGCAGAAGAGTTCCCGGATTTTGACGTGTCGCTGCGGTCAGCGGTATCTATCGCGCGCCGTCTGCAAGATCCCTTGGCCGAGCTGGTGAAGATCGATCCCAAGGCCATCGGCGTGGGGCAGTATCAGCATGATATGCCCCAGGCGCAGCTTTCCCAGGCGCTGGACGGCGTGGTGGAGGACTGCGTGAATGCCGTTGGCGTGGACTTGAATACGGCCTCGCCGTCGCTGCTGAGGCGGGTGGCGGGGGTGAGCCCCACGGTCGCCAAAAACGTGGCAGCGTACCGGGAGGAAAAGGGGAGTTTCCATACCCGCAAGGAGCTCTTAAAGGTGCCCAAGCTGGGGCCAAAGGCCTTTGAGCAGTG
The DNA here is from genome assembly GCA_947652665.1 of uncultured Clostridia bacterium. Classification (GTDB taxonomy): domain Bacteria; phylum Bacillota; class Clostridia; order Oscillospirales; family Acutalibacteraceae; genus Acutalibacter. The sequence continues at coordinate 17,961 of CANTDZ010000042.1, read as the reverse complement.
CGCCGGGTTTCTGCGCGTGCCGGAGAGCGAGAATGTCCTTGACCACACGGCTGTGCACCCGGAATCCTACAAGGCGGCGGAAAAGCTGCTGAAGCTGTGTGGCTACGGCCTTCAGGACGTGGGCAATTTGTCCGAACTGGGGAAACGTCTGGACGAGCTGGGCACGGAGAAAGCCGCCGAAGCCTGCGGGGTAGGCGTGCCGACCCTGCGGGATATCTGCGCCGAGCTGCAAAAGCCCGGCCGCGACCCCCGAGACGAGCTGCCGCCCCCGCTTCTCCGTACCGACGTCATGGATTTAGCTGACCTTGTCCCCGGTATGCAGCTGATGGGCACCGTGCGCAACGTGGTGGACTTTGGTGCTTTCGTAGACATCGGCGTGCACCAGGACGGGCTCGTGCATGTCTCGCAAATCACAGACCGGTTCATCCGGCACCCCTCAGAGGCAGTGGCCGTAGGGGACGTAGTTGAGGTCGCGGTGCTGGAAGTCGACGCTCCGCGCAAGCGTATCTCGCTGACCATGAAGAAGCCTAAGGCGCAACTGTAAGCTTTTTGTAAGGGAATCGATATGCATTTGAGGAATTTTTCCTGTATAATTATGGATATATCCAAGAGGAAGGAGAATTTCTATGAATCAGAAGGTACAATATGTTTGTCCCAAGTGTGGCTGTATGCACTACGAAAGAGATCAGTTTCAAGCGACAGGCGGCAATTTTGCCAAGATTTTTGACGTGCAAAACAAGAAATTCGTCACAGTGACCTGCTGCCAGTGCGGTTACACGGAATTATATAAGGCCCAGGGTTCCACTGGCTGGGACGTATTAGATTTCCTCATCGGCAACTAGCCGATGAGCAGGAGGAAAGAGAGGTTCCTATGTTTCTCATAAATGCTGCGTATTATGACAAAAATTTTCAGCTTGCCCATGGCGACATCGAAATCGAAGACGGCCGTATCCAGCAGGTGGGGGAGAAGCTCGCTTACACGCAGAAAGACTTGGCCGTGGATTGCGGGGGGTACACGATTGTGCCTGGTTTTGTGGATATCCACATTCATGGCGCGGACAGCGCGGACACTTGTGACGGCTCCCGCGAGGCTCTGGACACTATGGCTAAGTTCCTCCTTCAGCGTGGCGTGACCTCTTTTTGCCCCACCACCATGACCACCAGCGAAGAGGTGATTCGTCAATCCCTGCTTGCCGCCAAAGAATGTGCGGATCATCCTTTAGAGGACGGGGCCCGTGTCGTTGGCGTGAATATGGAGGGACCCTTCATATCCATGGAAAAGCGCGGCGCGCAGAAGGCCGAGCATATCGTCGCTCCTGATTTTGACCTGTTCAAAAAATATTTCGATTTCAGCGGCGGCCTTGTAAGGCTGGTCGACATCGCTCCCGAACAGCCCGGCGGCTATGCGTTTGCCAGCAAGGCAAAGGAGCTTTGCACCGTGTCCATCGCTCACACCACCTCGGATTTCGATCAAGCCAAAGCCGCCTTTGACAGCGGCGTGACTCACGCTACCCACCTTTTCAATGCCATGTCCGGCCTCAACCACCGGTCGCCGGGCGTAGTAGGGGCCGTCTTTTCAGACAGCCGCGTGCGTGCCGAGCTTATCTGTGACGGCATCCATATCCACCCGGCGGTTCTGAAAACGGCCTTCCAGGTGCTAGGCGACCGTGCCATTGTCATCAGCGATTCCATGCGCGCCAACGGTATGCCCGAGGGCGAGCCTTTCGACCTGGGCGGCCAGCAAGTCACCGTACACGAGGGAAAAGCCATGCTGGCCGATGGCACTATAGCGGGCTCTGTAACGAACCTGCACGAGGAAATCAAGAACCTGGCTTCCTGGGGAGTGCCCCTGGGAGAGGCCTTAAAAGCTGCCACGCTCACCCCTGCAAAGGCCATTGGGCTGGACGATAAGATCGGCAGCATCGAGCCCGGCAAGCGTGCCGATTTGGTGGTGTTGGATGAGTGCTTAGAGATTGTAGGCGTATACCATTAAACGGAATATCATACAAGAAATTTTGAGTTTTTTTCCATTCTTTGGCAAAAGATACAAAGCGTATTTCGGCTCTTGACAATAGCTTTTAAGTATTTTATACTTGTATTTAGTATCTGCCCAGACAGATACAACTAGAAAAAGTAGAAAGGTGATATCTGCAACATGAAAAAGAATCTTTTCCGTCTGTTGGCCTGCGTTATGGCCTTCGCAATGGTACTGTCCCTGGCTGCCTGCGGCGGCAAGGACGATTCCAGTTCTTCCAGTGCCTCTTCCGCTTCTTCGGCTGTCAGCACGGTCGAAAGCAGCGAGGCTTCTTCCGAAGCCTCCAGTGAAGCTTCCACGGCTGCTGCCTCTGGCGAGAAGTATGCCAGCATTGACGAGTTCCTGGCTGACCCCACCGTTAAGAGCACCCTGGAGACCATGATGAGCTCCCTGGATGACAGCATGAAAATCGACATCGCCGGCAATGGCGACAGCTTGGTCTACACCTTTACCTTTGCTGAGGCCGTTGAGGATGTGGACGCCACGAGGGCCGCTATGGAAGAGCAGATGACCAGCGAAGACTTCGCCAGCACGTTCCGCGGCATTGCGGCGTCCTTGGAAGAGGCCATTGAAGTGACGAACCCCTCCGTCGTCGTTACCTATCTGAACGCAGACGGCTCTGAAATCTACTCCCAGGAGTACTTCCCGGAATAATGAAATAAGCAAAACAAACTGGCGGGCATCAAACCCGCCAGTTTTTCTATGCCCGCTTTTCAATATCCCATCTTGTACATGACCTTATCCCGCAATTCCTCTCCGCAAAGCTTTCCAAGCAAGCGAAAAGCCACTTTCGCAGCCGTTTCCGGGCAATAGGAAGTGATAATGTTGTTGTCCTCCACCACGGGTTCATTGACTACAACAGCACCCAACTGGGCCAGCTGTTTTTGGCGGATGCCGTTGTTCAAATGGTAAGTAGTGGCATTGCGGCCGTCGAGCAAGCCTGTTTTTGCCACTGGCAGAGCGGCCACACAAATGGAGGCAATGGGTTTCCCGGCTGCGTGAAAAGCTTTGATTAAGTCCTGAAAAGGCGTATCATAGGCTTCCTCATAAAAGCCGTACTCTTCAAACCCGCCCGGAATCGCCAATGCATCATAATCCTGTATGTCGACTTTGTCCAGGGTGCGGTCCATTTCCACCGTGACCCCAAACGTGCTTGTGACCATCTTCGTGTACCCGCAGGTTTCCACAAAGATTTTCTCGCCGAAATCGCTTCGGGCCCAACCCATCACGTCGATAAATGGGCTGAACTCCATCACTTCGAACCCCTTGCAGCAGAACAATAGGATTTTTTTCATGGTGCATACCTCCGTTAAAAAATAAAGAAAACCAAGCTTTTGGCCTGGTTTTCTTTTCTGCGTTTTATTGTACAATGCTTTCGCCGGTCATTTCAGCAGGCTGGGGCAGGCCGAGGATTTTCAGCATGGTAGGCGCGATATCCGCCAGCCGTCCGCCGGAACGGAGGGTACAGGGGTGGTTGATCACGCAGAAAGGCACCGGATTGGTGGTGTGGGCGGTAAAGGGGGAACCGTCATCTTCCACCATCTTGTCGGCATTGCCGTGGTCGGCGGTGAGCAGCACGCAGCCGCCCATTTCCTTGACGGCGTCTACCACGCGGCCTACGCAGGTGTCTACGGCCTCTACGGCTTTCACAGCGGCCTCAAAGACGCCCGTATGGCCAACCATGTCGCAGTTGGCGAAGTTCAGGATGAGCGCGTCATACTTGCCGGATTTGACGGCCTCCACCATCTTGTCGGTGACTTCATAAGCGCTCATTTCCGGCTGCAAGTCGTAGGTGGCCACGGAGGGGGACTTCACCAAGATGCGGTCCTCGCCGGGGTACTGCTTTTCCACGCCGCCGTTAAAGAAGAAGGTGACATGGGCGTACTTCTCGGTCTCTGCGATGCGCAGCTGGGTCATGCCCTTCTGGGAGATGTACTCGCCGAAGGTGTTCTCCAGGGACTCGGGCTTGTAGGCCACGTCTACGTTGGGCATGGTAGCGTCATACTGGGTCATGCACACGTAGGTGAGGGGGAAGAAGCCGTTCTTCCGCTCAAAACCGGAGAAATCCGGGTCGACCAGCGTGCGGGTGATCTCACGGGCGCGGTCAGGGCGGAAGTTGTAGAAGATGACGGAATCGCCAGCTTGAATGGGCTCAGCGCCGTCACACACGGTGGGGATCACAAATTCATCCGTCACTTCGTTATTATAGGAGTTCTGCACAGCGCATACGGGGCAGTCGGCCTTCTCGCCTTCGCCGTAGACCATGGCGGCATAAGCCTTCTCCACACGTTCCCAGCGATTGTCGCGATCCATAGCATAGTAGCGGCCCATCACGGTGGCAACTTTGCCCACGCCGATTTCCGCCAGCTTGCCCTGCAGTTCCGCTACATAATCCTTGCCGCTGCTGGGCGGTACATCGCGGCCGTCCAGGAAGCAGTGCACAAAGACCTTCTCCAGGCCCATGCGCTTGGCTATCTCCAGCAAGGCGTACAGATGAGTGTTGTGGCTGTGCACGCCGCCGTCAGACAGCAGGCCCATAAAGTGCAGAGCCTTGCCGTTCGCCTTGGCAGACTCCATAGCCTTCACCAGAGCCGGGTTCTTATCCATTTCCCCGTCCTGGGCGGACTTGGTAATACGGGTCAGCTCCTGGTACACAATGCGCCCCGCGCCAATGTTGGTGTGGCCGACTTCGCTGTTGCCCATCTGGCCGTCGGGCAGGCCTACGTCCATGCCGGAAGCGCCGATCTTGGTCACAGGGTTTTCCTTCAAAATCTTATCTAACTGGGGCGTATTGGCGGCTACAATGGCGTTGCCCTCTTTCTCGGCAATGCCAAAGCCGTCCAAGATCATCAAAACAAGAGGTTTTTTCATGTTGCGATAAAATCCTTTCATTTTTTCTTATTGCGGATAGAAACGGTCAGGTCGACGATCAAAAGCGCCAGGCTGCCTGCCAGGCAGACGATAGCCATAACGGGCAGGAAGGGCCCCAAGGCCTCTAAAGCCAGCCGGTAAGTCCCTCTGTCGCCCAGTGCGCCTGCTACCATGATGGAAGCGCAGACATAACGTATGGCAATAAAGACAGCGGAAAGCATCCACAAAGTACGGACATATCGGTTCATATTATCCATTCAGGAATTCTCCTTACTTTTTTTGTGCTACAAGCAAATAGCGGTGAGTAGTACCCTCCACACAGCCCTCACGCTCCAGAACCTCCTGGGCTCGTATCAACTGCGGCAGGCAGCGGTCGACCGAAAAACCCGGGAACTCCCACACGATAACGCGGGCAAACCACACCAGCGCCCCTATATCGAAGAAACGGATAGGGCCAAAAGCTTCCTCCCCGCGCAGCACGGCAAACCCGGCCTTTTCAAAGCGCCAGCTCTGCTCTGCCAGATTCAGCCCGGAGAAGGGCTTGGGCGTGCCGGGCAGCAGCAGCTCTACTAAAGCCCGGTCGTTTTCCTCGCCCACCTGCTGGGTGATAAAAAGCCCCTTTGGCTTCAAAATGCGGTAAAGCTCCATCGGGTCAAAGCTCCCGTGGCGGTTGATGACAACATCAAACACGCCGTCCGCAAAAGGCAGCGCCGAGTCGTCGTCCGCCTCCCTTACATCAATGCCGAGGGGGGAGAGGGACCGCCTGCACACCTTCACATTAGGCGGATAGCCCTCCGTGGCGCTGGTCAGAGGGTAAGGGTGGCCCAGTGACAGCAGAAACTCTCCGCCGCCGGTATCCATGTCCAGCAGGCGGTGCTCCTTTTTCAGGTGCTCCCCAATGACTGCCCGGAAATCCCAGGGCAGATCGTCTTCTTCCTCATAGCGCCCATGGATGTGCGAGAAATCCCAGCCCACAATGTGGGCCATTTCCTCCTCGGCCTTCCAATTTTTTAGCAATGCTTCGTTCATGATTTCTGCTCCTTTTCATTTGTATTTTATCCAAATGCCGGTGCAGAAAGCCTGACGGGCTTGTTCCCAGTGCAGCTGTCAGACTAGCTCTGCACCGGGAAGTTACCTCGCATAAAAGCCACAGGGGCCCACCTTCTTTCTATAGCGTCAAAATTTAACCTTTGGTAGCAGCCTCAACGATAGCAGCAAAATCCGCAGGCTTCAAGGAGGCGCCGCCGATCAAACCGCCGTCCACGTCGGGCTGGGCCAGCAGCTCAGCCGCGTTGGCTGCGTTCATGGAGCCGCCGTACTGGATAGTGATGCCCTCGCCAGCCGCGTCGTCATAGAGCTCCTTAATGGTCTGGCGGATCACCGCGCAGACTTCATTGGCCTGCTCGGCGGTAGCGGTCTTGCCGGTGCCGATGGCCCACACGGGCTCGTAGGCGATAATGATGCGCTTGAGCTCCTCAGCAGAGACGCCGCCCAGGGCAATCTTGGTCTGCATGGCAACCAGCTCGCTGGTAATGCCCTGCTCGCGCTGCTCCAGGGTTTCGCCCACGCAGAGGATCACAGTCAGGCCGGCATCCAATGCGGCGCGGGTGCGGTCGTGTACGGTAACGTCGGTCTCGCCGAAATACTGGCGGCGCTCGCTATGGCCGATGATGACGATGTTCACGCCCATGGAAGCCAGCATATCTGCGGCAATTTCGCCGGTGAAAGCGCCGGACTTTGCCCAGTGGCAGTTCTCCGCGCCGATCTGGATGTTGGTGCCCTTAGCGGCCTCCTGGGCGGCCCACAGATCCACGTAGGGGGTGCAGGCGACCACGTCGCAGCCAGCGTCCTTTACCAGGGGAGCAATAGCAGTGATGAGCTCCTTAGCTTCCTCGGGGGTCTTGTTCATTTTCCAGTTGCCGGCGATAACGGCCTTGCGTACAGCTTTATTCATGATATTCATCCTCCAGATTTTTTAATGTTCTTATGTGGAAAAGAGGGCGGAGAAATGCTCCCCGCCCTCCGAAAGGCTTCCTTATTTCTCGTTGAGGCAAGCAATGCCAGGCAGCTCCAGGCCTTCCAGGAACTCCAGGGAAGCGCCGCCGCCAGTAGAGATGTGGGTCATCTTGTCGGCAAAGCCCAACTTCTCCACAGCTGCAGCAGAGTCGCCGCCGCCGATGATGGAGATTGCGCCGCTCTCGGCCACAGCCTTGGCTACGCCGATGGTGCCAGCCGCAAAGTTCTCCCACTCAGAAACGCCCATGGGGCCGTTCCAAACCACCGTGCCAGCGCCTTTAATGGCGTCTGCAAACAGCTCGGCAGTCTTGGGGCCGATGTCCATGCCCATCCAGCCATCGGGGATCTCGGTGGAGGGAACAACCTGGCTCTCGGTCTCGGGATCAAACTCCTTGCCGACCTTGGTGTCGATGGGCAACAGGAACTTCACGCCATTCTTTTCCGCATTGGCCATGGTCTCCTTAGCCAGCTCCAGCTTGTCTTCCTCGCAGATGGAGGTGCCGATGGAGTAGCCCTGGGACTTCAGGAAGGTGTAAGCCATGCCGCCGCCGATGATGAGGGTATCAACCTTGCTGATGAGGTTGTCGATAACGCCGATCTTGTCGGAAACCTTAGCGCCGCCCAGGATAGCCACGAAGGGCCGCTTGGGCTCGGTGAGAGCGCCGCCCATGACGGTGATCTCCTTCTGGATCAGGTAGCCGCACACGGCAGGCAGGTAATGGGAAACGCCCTCGGTAGAAGCATGGGCGCGGTGGGCGGTGCCGAAGGCATCGTTCACATAGATTTCTGCCAGGGAAGCCAGAGCCTTGGCGAAATCGGGATCGTTCTTGGTTTCTTCCGCGTGGAAGCGGATGTTCTCCAGGATCATCACGTCGCCGTCCTTGAGGGCAGCAGCCTTTGCCTGGGCATCGGGGCCGATGCAGTCGGTGGCCATGATGACATCCTTGCCCAGCAGCTTGCCGAGCTCGGCGGCCACAGGGGCCAGGGAGAACTTCTTCACGTCGCCCTTTGCAGCCTCCAGAGCCTTAGCGGTAGCCTCAGCCTGCTCAGCCTCGGGCATGGCGTCGATCTTTTTCTTCTCCTTCTTGTCCAGCTTGACGGTCTCGTTGAAGATGTTGTGGGGACGGCCCATGTGGGAACAAAGGATGACCTTTGCGCCGTGGTCGCTGAGATACTTCACGGTGGGCAGGGCGCCCACGATGCGCTTGGTATCCGTAATAGCGCCGTCCTTCATGGGTACGTTGAAGTCGCAACGCACCAGTACCTTTTTGCCGCTGACGTCAATGTCCTCGACAGTTTTCTTGTTGAGATAGTTCATGTTCAGTGCACTCCTTTATCTTAGTAATAAAATTGTGAAAGATTGCACAAATTTCCATCTAAAATTATAGTACAGGCTGGGAGATATTTCAAGCATAAATTTGGGAAAAGGGCCACATTTTTGCATCTTTTTTTGCCAGGACACGATATGTAGGGTTTTTATCCCCCAAAACCTTCCACAAACCGGCTTAAAACCGCCTCACGGTCCTGGCTGGTCTCATAGCAGGGCAGGCCGAAGCGTGCGCATTGCTCCCGCAAAAGGCGGCTGTGCGCCACGATTTCTTCGCACCGGGCCCTTCGTTTTTCCTCCGTGTCAAAGAACGTATAGTCGTTGGGGGTATCATATTGCTTCAGCATCTGCAGGCGCTCTTCCACGGTCAGATCCGCTGTGACAAAATAGTAAGCGGCGCACTTTTCCGGGTCGATGTATTTTACATAGTCTTCCGGCAGCAGCCGGTACATATCGATCACCATGCCATAGTCCAGCTCGTCATATTCGCCGCTGTCTATCATCGCCTGCAGGAAAGGGGCCATCTTCCGGCTGACTGTCCGCATGGAAGCTTCCGGGGTAGGTTCGACGTAAGAGGAGACGCCCGTTTCCGGGAAACACTGCTCGAACCCAGCGATAACCGAATCCATGCTGATATGCTGGTAGCCATACCGTTTGGCGATGAGCCGGGAGACAGTGCTCTTCCCTGCCCGGGGCACGCCAGAAATAAGAATATGCTTAGTCATAGTTCCTCCTTATTCGGGAGCCTTCATGCTCTCCACCATGCTGATGTTTTTCAGCTTCCGGCCCATCACCAGGTTCACCATCAAGCTAAATAGCACGGTGAGAAGCGCTGACCACAAATAACTCAAGGGGTATACCGCGCGGCCAAACATGACCATATCCACTTCGGCCGTGCGTATGACAAACTGATGCAGGGCCACGCCCAGCCCCAGTCCGCACAGGCAGCCGATGATGGTGAGGAGTGCGGTCTCGCGGTACACATAAGCCGCCACTTCCCGGTCAAAAAAGCCTAGCACTTTAATAGTGGCCAATTCCTTTTCCCGTTCGGTGATGTTGATGTTGGTCAGATTATACAGCACCACAAAGGCCAGCGCGCCGGCTGAAATGATGAGCACAATTACGATCAGGTTCAAGCTTTGGATGGTATTGTCAAAGCTGCGCGAGATTTCCGTGTTGAACGTCGTCATAGCCACATCACGGCATTCCAGCAGGGCGGTGCTCAGAGCTTCCTCGTCTTTAGGCGACTCGCTTTCCGGCAGGCGGCATAAAAGGGAGTTGACCTCCGCCGCCTCGCCGAAAGCCGCCTCGTAGGAGGCAGGGGAGAGGTACACATAATGATGCACGTAATTCTCGCATATATCCGTGATGGCCAGTGTGGCTTCTTTTTCGTTGTGGTTTTTCAGCGTGATGGTATCCCCAACCCGCAGATGGTGCCGTTCCGCCAGCTTCTCCGTAACAATGACGGCATCTTCGTCAAACACCACGGCCTTGTCGTCTGTACGATGGCGGAAGGTGTAATATTCCGGCAAAAGGGAAACATCAGCAGGGGTAAAGATTGTCACGCTGTCCGCAGGGTCGCCGTCCTCGGGCACGACCTCGCCTGTGTTCTGCATAGCGGCCAGATAGCCTGTTACACGGCTTTCGTCTGCCAAAATGGCTTGAAGGTCCCGGCCTTCCAGAGCGCTTTCGTCAGCAAGGCCCACGGTTAGCTGGTAGTGGCTCAGCTCGTTAAACTGCTTGGCTGTGATATCGGAGATGGAGTCCTTCACCCCAAATCCCGTCAGCAGCAGGGCCGTGCATCCGGCGATGCCAATGACCGTCATAAAGAAGCGCTTCTTGTAGCGTATCAGGTTACGGGCCGTTACCTTTTGTGTAAATTTAAGGCGGCTCCATAGAGGCGTGATGTACTCCAACAGGATGCGCTTGCCAGCCTTGGGCGCTTTGGGGAGCATCAGCCGGGCCGGGACTTCCCGCAGCTCATGCCAGCAGGCGTTCAGGGTAGCGCCCATGGTGCACAGCACCGCCGCAACGGACGCAATCGCCGCATAGCCCCAGTTAAACGGCGTGAGTACATGGGGGATGTCATACATGATATTATAAGCCGTGATGATGATAGCAGGGAACAGCCAAGACCCCACAGCCAATCCCAACACGCACCCGGCAATGCTGGCTGCCGCCGCGTACAGTAAGTATTTCATGGCAATGTGCACGGAAGAATATCCCAACGCCTTTAGCGTGCCGATCTGCTGCCGGTCTTCCTCGACCATGCGGGTCATCGTAGTAAGCGCCACCAGCGCCGCAACCAGGAAGAAAAACAGTGGGAACACGGCGGCAATCGCGGCAATCTTATCGGCATTCCCTGCGTAGCTGGAATAGCTGGTGTTGTCCATCCGGTCGAACACATACCATTGCCCTTCCTCGATCTCCCTTATCTGCGCTTCCCCATCCTGGATTTTTTCCCAAGCATCGGCCAGCTCTTCGTCGACCTCGGCCTTTGCCTTATCGTATTCCTTCTGTCCATCGGCCAGCTCTGCCTTTGCATCTTCGATCTGCCGCAGCCCGTCCTCATACTGTTCCTGGGCCTCCGCGAGCTGCGTTTCGGCTTGGGCAAACTGGCTCTCCGCGTCCCGAATAGACTGCTGCAGCGTAGCCTGGCTTTGGTCGAGCTGTGCTTTCTGTGATGTCAAAACAGCCTGCTGGTTCTGTAAAGCCGAACGCTGCGCTGCCAGCTCTTGCTGGCCATTTTCCAATTCCGCCCGGCTGGCTTGGGCCTGCTGCAGCCCCTGCTCATATTCTGTCCGGCCAGCCTCCAAAGCCTGCCTGGCCCCAGCGGTATCCGTCCCTTGCGCGGCTAAAGCCTGCAATCCGCCCTGTAAGCCCGCAAATTGCTGCGCTGCCTCCGGCGAAGCCGCGCCCAGCTGTGCAATCAGTGCCAAGGCCCCCGCGTCGGAAGTGTCGCTCACCGGCAGCCCCAAGCCCTGCGCCGTTTGCCACAAAAGAGCCTTGCCGTTTTCCAGCGCGGAAAGATTTGCTTCCTGCTCATCGAGCTGCCCCTTAACCTGTGCCAGACGGGCCTCCGCGTCTTCCACCTGGGCAAAGCCTTCGTTCAACTGCTTTTGCGCGGCATCCAGCTCTTGCCGTCCCGCGTCAAGCTGTCCCTGGTACTGGCTGGCCTGCGCATATCCGTTGTTGATCTGCTGCTGTGCCGAAGCGATCTGCGATTGGAAAGCTGACCGGTTATCCGCCAGCTCCGCCTGCCCATTGGCGATTTCGGTTTGAGCATCGGCCAGCTTTTGCTCGTTTTCTTCAATTTCCCGCTGGCCGTCCTCCAGCTTGAGCCTGGCTTCCTCTAACTCTTCCTCGGCTTCGGCCTTGCCGTCTTCATATTCCTTTTTAGCATTTGCCAGCTCGTCCTCTGCTTCTCCAATGATTTCCTCATATCGGGCCAATGCCCGTTCCTCGCCCATGTCCTCCAGGCGGGAATGCAGCTCGTCAACGGTGTCCTTGTACGTCCCGCTAAAAGAGCTCTGCCCCTTCACGCCCTCCGCTGTAAGGTATGCCCCGGTGTAATAGTCGAGGTCAAAGCTTTCCGGCACAGTCAAAGCAAAAAGGCCCACTGTACCGCTGCCAGCGGTTGTATGCTCCTGCTCCATCGAAAGATAAAGGGAACTCTTTACCGTCCCCACCACCGTGAAATCAGGGGGGACAGTATCCTCCAAATCCTGCCCGTCCAGCACCGTAAGCTTCTCGCCAGTCCAATCTTTGTCCTCGCCCAGCGATGTCGTGAGAATCACCGCGCACTCGCCAGCCTTTTCCGGCAGCCGCCCGGACACCAAGATAGGCGTGTTTATACTAGGGGCGTCTGCTTCGGGAAGGGTCTGCATCCGCAAAGTCAGGGAGTCGCCCTCATCCGAACTTACCACAAAATCCAAGTCATATACGGGCATTACGCCTTCCACGCCCGGGAGGGCGCGCAAAAGCTCAATATCCTCCCCGGTCAGCCCCAGGGTGGATATTGCTTGTAAATCGTAAAAATCCGTATCGTCATAGTACTGCTCGGCCGACGCCCGCATATCTCCCGGCGAAGAAAGCAGCCCGGCCAGGAACCCCACCCCCAAAGCCACAATGGCGAAAATCGCCAGGAACCGGGAGAGGGTGCTGCGCACTGTGCGCAAAATCGATTTGGCATAAGTCCTTTTCATGGGCACACCTCACCACTCGATCTCTTCCACCGGGGTAGGGTGGGGGTTAACCTCGTTGGAAAGCGCCTTGCCGCTCTTGATGCGGATGACCCGGTCGGCCATGGCGGTCAGCGCCCCGTTATGGGTGATAATGAGCACCGTGCGGCCTGTCCGCCGGCAGGTGTCCTGCAAGAGGCCCAATACCGCTTTGCCAGTGTTGTAATCCAAAGCGCCGGTAGGCTCGTCGCACAAGAGCAGCTTAGGGTTCTTGGCCAAGGCCCGCGCAATGGCTACCCGCTGCTGTTCGCCGCCGGAAAGCTGCGCTGGGAAATTCCGGAGCCTGTCCCCCAAGCCTACATCCCGCAGGGTCTGGGCGGCGTCTAAGGGGTCACGGCAGATTTCGCTGGCAAGCTCCACATTTTCCAGGGCCGTCAGGTTCTGCACCAAGTTGTAAAACTGGAAGACAAAACCCACGTCATGACGCCGGTAGGCAGTCAGTTGCCGTGGGTCATAACCGCTTATTACGCTGCCGTCCAGGGTGATACGGCCTTCATCGCAGGTATCCATGCCGCCGAGCATATTCAGCACGGTGGTCTTGCCTGCGCCGGAGGGCCCCACGATCACGCAGAACTCCCCTTTTTCCACAAAAAAGCTGATGTGGTCCGCAGCGGCAATGGTATTGCCGCCCATGGTATAAAATTTGCACACGTCTTCAAATTCGATAAAATGGGACATAGCTGTGCCCTCCTATAACCATACATAACAGAATTATACCTTACATGTATGAAGCGGGTTTCAAAAAACTATGAACAAATTTTGACGGCCCTATAGGTACTCGGAATCCGGCCTCTGCGCCTTAGCCGCTGCCCAGTCATAATGGCGCAGCTCACCCTTGCAGGAAAGCTGTGGGTAATCCCACTGCCGCAGCACTTCAAAAGTGCCGATGGCCACGGAGTTGGACAGGTTCAGGCTTCGGGCTCCGTCCATCATGGGGATGCGCACGCACGTGTCCGGGTGCTGCACCAGGAGTGCTTCCGGCAGCCCCGCCGACTCCTTGCCGAAGAACAGGTAGCAGTTGTCCGGGTAAGAAACGTCGCTGTGCCGATTCTGGGCTTTTGTGGAGAAGAAGAAAAAATTTCCATGGTTTTTGGCAAAAAAATCGTCCAGGCTATCGTAATAAGCAAGGGTCAGGTATTGCCAATAATCAAGCCCCGCATGGCGCAGTTTTTTATCATCCGGGGTAAAGCCCATGGGCCCTACCAGATGCAGGGCTGCGCCCGTGACGGCACAGGTACGGGCAATATTCCCCGTGTTCTGGGGGATTTCCGGTTCGACCAATACGATATTGAGGGCAGCCATAGGCGGCACCGCCTTTCAAAAAAATTCTGAGAATAAAGAGAGGGGACAGCGGGCATGATGAATTGTAGGACAGCCTTGCGGCTGCTGAGAATTTACTTGATCTTATGGAGGTTTGACACGATGTATAAGCAGACCATGAACGTGGCAAAGGGGATCGGCATGGGGGTGCTGGCCGGGACGGTGGTAGCGGCTATCGGCTCAAAGGCAATGGGCGGCAATCACCGCAAGGCGGCGCACATGAAAAAGAGCGCCGGCCGGGCCATCCATACCATGGGCAATCTTATCGGCGACGTAGAAAAGATGCTGAAATGACCGCGCAAAGAGCGGGGGTCCCAGTCCGGGGCCCCCGTTCTGCATGGCTACATTTCCCAATCCGGCTCGGCGTAATCCGGGTCGGCAAACTGGGGGTCTTCGGCTGGCTTCTGGTAGAGGATTCCATTAAAATACTGGTCGTCCCGCCACTCGCCGTCAAAGACGATGCCGCCGTTCTTATCGAATTCGGTGCCGTGCCCGTGGCGCTTGCCGTTTTTCCAGCTGCCGTAATAGAGCAGGTTCCCATCCGGGTCAAAGGCGGAGGCAAGGCCCGTGTTCTGGCCGTCGGCCCACTTAGTCACCAGTACCGAGCCGTCCGCGCTGCTGATGCTCACCCCAGCGCCCTCTTTTTTTCCGTTGACGATCCTGCCGCCAAAGCGCAGGCTGCCCTCCTTATCGAACAAGGAGACCTGCTGCCCCGGCCTTCCTTGTATCCAGCGGGACACGTGCAGGGCATGGTCGCCCTCCCGGAAAGACACGCCCAGGCCGTCCTTTTTATCATCGTGCCAAAACCCGGCATAGCTTAAGTCTCCGCTTTTATAGTAGTGGCTGCCGAAGCCTTGGCGTTTGCCGTCCTTGTAATCGCCTTCGTAGGCAGTGAGGCCTCCGGGCTGTTCGGCGCGGCCTTTGCCGGAGAGCTTCCCGGCGCGCATTGCGTCCGAACCCGCAGCCGGAGCAGGCTTTTGAGCCCGTTGTACCGGAGGCGGGGGAGAGGACTGCTGTCCCATACCCGCGTGCCGGGGCACCACAGGCCCTTTCTGGGAGTGGCGCTGCGTGGCTGTCCGCCGGGGCGGTTCTATGCCGCCTGCCTGCCTGGCTGCAGAAAGGATGGATGCGTCCTCCGCTCCCATGCTGGGCCGGGAGGGGCTGCCGTGTTTAGCCCGTTGCGGAAGGTTGTTTCCGCTTGCCTGCCTGGCGGCGGAAAGGATAGAAGAATCCTCTGGGCCCATGTCCGGCCGGGCGGGTTCGCTGTGCATGGCACGCCGGGGCAGATCAGCGCCAGCCGCTTGCCGCGCCGCCGATAGGATAGACGTATCTTCCATCCCCATGCTGGGCTGTGCAGGCTCGCTGCGCATGGCTCGCTTGGGAGGTTCTGTGTAGAGGGGCGGCTCTTCCGTTTCCTCGTAATATTCAGCCTTGGGCGGTTCAGGAGCCTGGGCTTGTTCCATAGCTTCGCGTACGAAAGGCAATATGGGGGAATCGTCAACAGGCTCCTGTGGGGGCTGCTCCTGTTCCTGCTCCGGCATAGTCGCTTCGGCGGGTTCCTCCTGCCGGGCGTCCGCTAAAATGAATTCAATATCCAGCTCATCTGTCTGCAGTTCCGGTTCCACAAGCTCCACGGATTCTTCTGCCGCAGGGGTGAATTCCGATTCGGGCTCTGTCTCCGCCACATCTTCGGCCTGGGCTTGGATAGGCAGCGGGGGAGGCGGCACTGGCTTTTCTTCCTTTACCTCGACCCGTGCGTACTCCTCCAGGCTGGTAAAGGTAACGGCGGTATCTTCCTCGCCCTCGTCGCCCAGGAAAGCCCCCTCCTTGATTTCCCATGCAGGCATCAGCACCATCGTGCCGCTGTTGATTTCCTCCAGTGCCTGGGCGCGGGCCTCGGCCTCCTTTTGCGGGCAATAGCAGAACTGCTCGTCCCCCGCAGCCACAATGAGCGGGGGCTCACCAAAGCGCGCGTTGACCAGCGCCTGCTCGGCCGAACCTGCCTGGTAGGGAGCGGGGTGCAGGATTACCGAACGGTACAGCTTCGTATCGGAGTCCCAGTCGTACCGCCCGATGGTATCCTCCATAGGGTCGGGCTTGAACATGACCTTAGCCGTAACAGGGTCCCACGGCTCGTAATATTCCGACTTCTGCCACGCGTGCTCCTTGTCGAAAAACACCCGGCTGACGATGAGCCCCCGGAAATCCCGGTTGACCAGCACATAGCCGCCCTTCTGGTCAAAGGCTTCCTCCAGCGCCACGCCTTTCTGGCCCGATACGCCCAGCGCCGTCTTTTTCCAATAAAAGCCCCAACGGGAAATCTTGCCCCGCAAGTCGCCGTCAAAGCCCTTTACAATCTCATGCCGCCCAACCTTCACGGCCTTGCGCCCATTGGTAAAGAAACGCCTCCTGGCCGCAGCCAGCTCCCCTTGCAGAGCCTCCACGCTGTCCCGCTGAGGGAAGCACACGCAGTATACATTTTGAAACAACAGGCTGGCCCCTTCGGCATTGGCTGGCGCCTTCCTATCCTTTTCCATACAGACACTCCCCTCGGCTTATTTTTCTATATGCGAACGGATGCCCCCATTATTCCCGGCCGTCCCAGCAATATGTACACAGCCTGCACTTCGGCAACCCGATGGAGGACACCATGTCGTCCAGCCTGTGGTAACGCAGGGAGGTGAAATTCAGCTTCTTGCCGATGTAATCGATCATGGCCTGATACTGCGGCGTCTCCGGGTCGGCATACAGCCCGATGTTGTCCGGCGTACTGGTGCCTTCCAATTCATGTATGACCCGGCGGGTGATCAAATCGTCCTGCGAGGTTGACCGGGAGAAATTCAAATATTTGCAGCTATACAGCGGCGGGGGGCAGGCGGGGCGCACATGTACCTCCCGGGCACCGCTCTGGTATAAAAATTCGGTGGTCTCCCGCAGCTGGGTGCCCCGGACGATGGAGTCATCGATGAGCAACAAGCTGCGGTTTTTAATGAGCTCGTGCACCGGGATGAGCTTCATCCGGGCGATGAGGTCCCGCTGGCTCTGCATGGTGGGCATGAAAGAACGGGGCCATGTAGGCGTATACTTGATAAAAGGCCGCGAGAAGGGGATGCCGGAAGCGTTGGCATATCCAATGGCATGGGCCGTACCGGAGTCGGGGACACCGGCTACTGTATCGGGCTTGGCGTCGTCGCGGCTGGCCAGCATGGCTCCGCAGCGGTAGCGCATTTCTTCCACGCTGATGCCCTCATAAGATGAAGACGGATACCCATAATATACCCATAAGAAGGCACAGATGCGCATTTCTTTCCCCGGTGCGGCTAACGTCTGCGCGCCCTCCGGGGTAATGATGGCGATTTCACCCGGCCCCAATTCCCTTTCCTGGGTATAGCCTAGATTGAGATAAGCAAAGCCTTCAAAGGAAACGCAGCAGGCCCCCTCCTTGACGCCCACGGAAACCGGGGTGCGGCCCAGCTTGTCCCGGGCGGCCAGAATGCCTTTGGGGGTAAGCAGCAGCATGGTCATAGAGCCGTCTATGACCTCCTGGGCGTACTGGATGCCTTCGATGATGTTTTCCTTTTGATTGATCACAGCGGCTACCAGCTCGGTGGCGTTGACCTCGCCGCCGCTCATTTCCAAAAAATGGGAGTGGCCGCTCTTAAAAAGCTGGTCGACAATGGATTTGGTGTTGTTGATCTTGCCCACCGTGACGATGGCATAGGTGCCGTGGTGGGAGCGAACGATCAAGGGCTGGGGCTCGTAATCGGAGATGGAGCCGATGCCGAAGCCGCCCCGCATTTCGGAGACATCCTTGTCGAATTTGGTGCGGAAGGGGGAGTTCTCGATATTGTGTATGGCCCGGTCGAACCCTTTCCGGCTGTCATACACGGCCATGCCGGCCCGGCGGGTGCCAAGGTGGGAGTGATAGTCGGTGCCGAAGAACAGGTCAAACATACAATCGTCGTGAGAAGCTACGCCAAAAAAACCACCCATAAGCTACATATTTTCCTTTCTGCATTTGAAAATCAATCTTTTCATCAAGTTTAGCACATTTTTCGCGAAACTACAAGGCTTTTTCCGGGAGTTTCATAAGGTTGCACAGAAAAGGAAAAATAAAAGGCAGTGAATGGTGCAAAACATAAAAAATGCAG
>CANTDZ010000041.1 GCA_947652665.1 uncultured Clostridia bacterium | reverse complement strand
ACTCAGGTTGTTAACTACACAGGTGAGCCCAGACTCTTTGTCACCAACGAAGACGCTTCCAAGGGCGTTGCCGAGTACAAGTTTGACCTGACTGTGCGCCAGGCCAGCAACGAGAGAGCTATCACCAGCTTCTCTATTGACGGCCAGGTTAGCTGCAATATCAATGACGCTACCGATACCATTGACGTTGTGATTCCTTCCACTCTGGAAAAGTCCGCACTGACCACTCATTGGACACTGACCGATGGTGCTGTTCTTGCTGAAAATTACGATGATAAGTATGGTAAGACTGGTACCGCTATTCTGAACTATCGCACCGAGCGTTTGTTCACCATCGTAGCTGAGAACGGCACTAGCCGCCGTACTTACCGCGTGAACGTTGGTGTAAAAGATGGTTACTCGGATGTCGCGGAAGGCGTCTGGTACTATGAGCCGATTAAGTTCGTGACCGATAAGGGCTGGATGTGTGGTTCCGGCGACGGCACCTTCGATCCCATGGGCGCTATGACCCGTGAGCAGTTTGCTAAGGTTGTGGCCGTACAGGATCCCACCTTTAAACTGGAAGACTGGGAAGATGTTGACAGTGCATTCCCCGATGTTGAGGGTTGGGCTGTTCCCTACGTAGCCTTCTGTGCTGAAAAGGAGTACATCCTGGGCAGCAACGGCAAGTTCAGCCCCAAGGATCCCATTACCCGTGAGCAGGCCGCTATCATCATGTGCAAGGTGAAGGGTGTAACTCCTGTTGCCAACAGCAGCACTACTTTTGCTGACAACAGCAGCATCTCCAGCTGGGCCATTGATTATGTCAAGGCTGCTTGCGACGCCAAGTTCTTCCAGGGTGTTGGTGACAATCAGTTCGCCCCCCGGCGCCAGATCATGCGCTGCGAGGCTGCACAGATCCTTATGAATTGCGCTAATAAATAAGGTAATTTCAACTCACCTAAATTTTACAAGCCCAAGCAGAAGGGACGGAGCAATCCGTCCCTTTCGCTTTTTCCATCAGAATGGCCTTGCGCGAACGCCCCTTTTGTGCTATGCTATGGGTAGTGAAAACCGTGAAAAGAGAGGCAAAACTATGAGATATGATGCAGTAATAATCGGAGCCGGCGTAACCGGCAGTGCCATTGCCCGGGAGCTCTCCCGCCGGCAGGGGACATTCTTAGTGCTGGAACGCGCCTCTGACGTGTGCGAAGGCACGAGCAAAGCGAATTCCGCGATCGTACACGCCGGCTTTGACGCCGAACCGGGTACCATGAAAGCAAAGATGAACGTCGAGGGCAACGAGCGCATGACCCAGCTTGCAGAGGATCTGGACATTCCCTTCAAGCGCGTGGGAGCCTTTGTAGTCTGCCTGAACGAGGAGGACAAGCCCAAGCTGCAGGAGCTTTACGACCGCGGCATTGCCAATGGCGTAAAGGGCCTGCGCATCCTCACCGGGGACGAAGCCCGCGCCCAAGAGCCCAATCTGTCCGACCGCGTCTGCGCCGCCATGCTGGCCGAGACGTCCGGGATCATCTGCCCCTTCGAGCTGACCCTGGGCCTGGCGGAAAGCGCGGCAAAGAACGGTGTTAAATTCCAGTTCAACACGGAAGTCGAAAACCTGGAGAAAACCGCAAATGGCTGGCTCCTGCATACGAACCAGGGCGACGTGGAAGCCCGTACAGTCATAAACTGTGCAGGTGTCCATGCCGACGCCCTTCATAACCAAGTCTGCGATAAAAAGCTGCACATCACCGCACGCAAGGGCGAGTACTGCCTGCTGGACAAAACCGCTGGCGGACACGTGAAAAGCACGATTTTCCAGCTGCCCGGCAAGTACGGCAAGGGCGTACTGGTCTCCCCCACCGTCCACGGCAATCTTCTGGTAGGCCCCACCGCCGTCGACGTGGAGGACAAAGAAGACACCGCTACCACTGCCCTGGGTCTGGCCGACCTCCAGGAGAAGTCGGCCCTGGGAGTCAAGAACGTGCCCCTGCGCCAGGTGATCACCTCCTTTATGGGCCTGCGCGCCCATGAGGACGGCGATGACTTTACCCTGGGCGAGACTGCCGAAGGCTTCTTCGACGCCGCCGGTATCGAATCCCCGGGTCTGTCCAGCGCCCCGGCCATTGGCGCCTACATAGCGGGGCTGGTCGCGGAAAAGCTCTCCCTCCCCGAAAACCCCGGCTTTGACCCCATCCGTAAGGGCACGCCCCGCCTGAACGAGCTCACCCCCGAGGAACGCGCCGCCAAAATCCGGGAAAACCCTGCTTATGGCAACATTATCTGCCGCTGCGAGGAAATCTCCGAGGGCGAAATCGTCGATGCCATCCACGGCATCCTGGGGGCCCGCACCCTGGACGGCGTCAAGCGCCGCACACGGGCCGGCATGGGACGCTGCCAGAGCGGCTTCTGCTCCCCCCGCGTTATGGAACTCCTTTGCCGCGAGCTGGGTATGACCCTGGATGAGGTACGCAAAAACGGTCCGGATTCCCAAATCGTTTTAGAGAAAACACGCTAAGCTTACAGGCCCGTTGGTTTTCCCGCCGGAAGCCAACGGGTTTTCCGATACGGAAGGAGGCATCCCTTTGAAAAAGACCCTAATCGCCATGAGCGGCGGTGTAGATTCCAGCGTCGCGGCCCTGCTGGTAAAGCAGGCAGGCGGGGAGCCCATCGGCGTGACCCTGGCCCTCAACGAAACGCCGGGCGAGGAGCTCTTCCACGGCGAAAAGACCTGCTGTTCCGTAGACGACATAAACGACGCCCGACGGGTCTGCGCGCGCTTGGATATCCCTTTTTACGTCTTTAATTTCAAGGAGGCGTTCAAAGAGGAGGTCATCGACCGCTTCATCTCCACCTACCAGCGGGGCGAGACCCCCAACCCCTGTATTGACTGTAACAAGCACATCAAATTCGGCAGGCTTCTCCAACGGGCCCGGGAAATCGGCTGTGATACCATCTGCACCGGGCACTATGCCCAGGTTGAATACGACGAAGCCTCTGGCCGCTACTTGCTGAAAAAAGGCCTGGATGCCCAAAAGGATCAAAGCTATATGCTCTACTCTCTGACCCAGGAGCAGCTGGCCCACACCCAGTTCCCCTTGGGCGGGCTGACCAAGCCCCAAGTCCGCGCCATAGCCGAGGAGAACGGCCTGATAAACGCCCGCAAGCGGGACAGCCAGGACATCTGCTTTGTCCCCGACGGCGACTACGCCTCCTTCATCGAGCGCGCCACCGGCACGCTTTTCCCTCCCGGCGACTTCGTAAGTCCCAACGGCCAAGTCTACGGCACCCACAAGGGGATCATCCATTACACCATTGGCCAGCGCAAGGGGCTGGGATTGTCCTTCCCCCAGCCCATGTACGTCACGAAGATTGACACCCAGAAAAACCAAGTCACCCTGGCGCCCCACGAGGCCCTGTTCTCCGCCACCGTCACCGCCCGGGAAATAAACCTTATCGCCTGCGAATCCCTCACCGCGCCCATCCGCGCCCAAGTAAAGCTCCGCTACCGCCACGCCCCCCAGCCTGCGCTGGTGGAGCAGACCGGGCCCGATGCGCTCACCGTGACCTTTGACGAGTCCCAACGGGCCGCTACGCCTGGGCAGGCGCTGGTGGTCTATGACGGGGACACGGTCATTGGCGGCGGCGTGATAGCCTAAAAGAAAGAAGGAGGAAGCATTATGGCGATACGAAATGCATCCAAAGCATTGATATACGAAAATGGGAAAGTTCTGCTCAACAGCCACCGGACAGAGGAAGGGAAAGTCTATTACGATCTTCCCGGCGGGGGCCAGCACGAATACGAGACAATGGAGGAGGCCGTCATCCGGGAGGTGCTGGAGGAAACGGGCATCCAGGTGGAGCCTATCCAATTCCAAGCCATTGCAGAGGAAATATGGGATGACCCGGCCATGCGCGAACAGTCCCCCGATTACTGCCACCGCCTGATGCACATATTCCTCGTGCGCCCCCTGCCCGGCGGACGCGGGGGAAAAACCGAACTCGACTACCAGCAGACAGGAAGCATCTGGGTAACGCCGGAGGAAGCGGATGAATTAGCGATCGTCCCCGTCCAGCTCCGGGGCCGTATGCGCCAAGTGCTGGAATCCCCCACAGCCGTGTATTTGGGCAGTGTCCATAACAGAAAGCTATAACGGAAACGGAGGCCCCCATGAAAACGACCCGCCCCTACCCCCAGATCGAGATTGACACCCGAGGTGCCAAGCGCGCCCAGCAGGGCCATCCCTGGGTATTCGACAATGAGATCACCAAGCAGGAGGGCGCCCCGGAAGACGGCGCTCTTTGCGACGTGGTGAGCCCCAAAGGCCGGTATCTCGGCACGGGGTATTATAACAGCCATTCGAAAATCCGGGTTCGCATCATTTCCCGCAACGCCAACGATAAGTTCGACGAGGACTTCTACCGCCGTCGCGTGCGCTACGCCTGGGAGTACCGCAAAACCGTGGTGCCCGGTGAGGACAGCTTCCGCCTGATCTTCGGCGAGGCCGACCGCTTCCCCGGCCTGACCGTGGACAAGTTTCACGACATCCTCGTCACCCAGACCCTGTCCCTGGGCATCGAAAAGATCAAGCACCTCCTGTTCCCCCTGCTGGTGGAAGCCCTGGAGCAGGACGGCATAAAAATCTCCGGCATTTATGAGCGCAACGATGTGCGCGTCCGGGAACTGGAGGGCCTTACGCAAAACACGGGCTGGTACTCGCTGCCGGACCGGCCGGCTCCGGAAAGCACTTCGGTGGAAATTGAGGAAAACGGCATCCGCTACCAGGTGGACTTTGCAAACGGCCAAAAGACCGGCTTCTTCTTAGACCAGAAATATAACCGCCAAGCCGCCGCCCGTCTGGCCCCCGGCCGCCGGGTGCTGGACTGCTTCACGCACACAGGCTCCTTTGGGCTCAACTGCGCCAAGGCCGGGGCCGCCCTTGTCCATTCGGTGGACGTGTCCGAGACGACCATCGCCTGCGCAAAGGAAAACTGTGCCTTAAACGGCCTGGGCCACCTTGTGGAGTATGAGGCGGCAAATGTCTTTGACCTGCTGCCCACCCTCACCCCCGGCGAATACGACTATATCATCCTGGACCCGCCTGCCTTTACCAAATCCGGCAAAACTGTGGACAGCGCCGAGCGAGGGTACAAGGAGATTAACTACCGAGCCATGAAGACCCTGCCCCGGGGAGGCTACCTGGCCACGTGTTCCTGCTCACATTTTATGGGCGACGCGCGGTTCCGTGCCATGCTCCAAAGCGCCGCCCGGGACGCCCAGGTAGAGCTGCGGCTCATAGAGGCCCGAGCCCAGGGCCCCGACCATCCGGTCCTGTGGAACGTCCCGGAGACCGACTACCTGAAATTCTACCTATTCCAAACCGTATAACAGGAGGCCCCTATGGAACCCAACAAAACCGCTCTGCTGGTCGTAGACGTACAGCAGGCCCTTGTAGACGCCCGGCCCTGGAAGACCGAACGCCTGCTCAAAACCATCACGGCCCTGCAAGCCGACTTCCGCGCCCACAGCCGTTCGGTAATCTTTGTCCGCCACGACGACGGCCCTGGCACCAGCTTGGCCTATGGGTCGGCGGGATGGCAGGTAGCCCGGGAGGTATCCCCGGCGCGCGGAGAGAAAATCTTTGACAAGACGTATAACAGCGCCTTTTTGCACACGGGCCTGGACAATTACTTGAAAAGGCTGGGAGTGGGCACCTTGGCCATCGTGGGGTTGCAGACCGAATACTGCATCGACGCCACCGTAAAATCCGCCTTTGAACGGGGCTACCGGGTGCTGCTGCCGGCCGGGGGAATCAGCACCTTCCGCAATGGCAGGCTCCCGGCGCGGAAGATCAACCTGTTCTTTTACAAAAACATCTGGCAGGGCCGGTATGGCGACGTGCTGTCCCTGTCCGGCATCCTAAAGGAGGTTCGGTCATGACCATCGACAAGTTTTCCTATAAGCTGGGCGCCGCCGACTGCTTTTGCGAAATGGTGCGCGCCGGGGTCAAAAAGCTGGCCCTGTCCCACCCCTGCGACACCCAGGAGGAGCGCGACCGCTTTCTGCCCGAATTTGAAAAGCTGTGCCAAAAGTACGGCGTCAAGATGTACCGGGAGGACGAGCCCTTCATCACCGACCTGTTCCCTGTGTCCATGAACAAGGGCAAGTATAACGTCCTGTTTTACCAGGACGACAGCGTGCTGCAAGCCTACCTGGATTTGAAAGCGGAGAAGCGGACCTGCGAGTATGCCGGGGAAAAGCGGCGGGAGATCGCGGCCCGGTACGGCAAGCTGCTGTCTTATACGGACGAGGGCATAGAGCGGCTTATGAGCGCCAACCAGGAGAAAGAACCATAATGATACAGGAAGGAAAGTGAAGCCCATGTCTATGAAACTCAACCGCGAGCTCCCTTTGCCCGCGGATTTGAAAGCCGAATACCCCCTCTCCCCGTCGCTGCAGGAGAAGAAAGCCCGGCGCGACCAGGAGATCCGCGACATCTTTACCGGGAAGTCGGAAAAGTTCGTGGTAATCGTCGGGCCCTGCTCTGCCGACCGGGAGGATTCGGTTCTGGAGTACGTGCACCGGCTGGCAAAGATCAACGAGAAGGTAAAGGACAAGCTGCTGCTCATCCCCCGGGTCTACACCAACAAGCCCCGCACCACCGGCGAGGGCTATAAGGGGATGCTGCATCAGCCGTCGCCGGACAAGGCCCCGGATTTGCTGGGGGGCATCATAGCCATAAGGCGGATGCATATACGGGTCATGGAGGAGTGCGGCCTGACCGCCGCCGACGAGATGCTCTACCCGGAAAACCGCAGCTACCTGGACGACGTGCTCTCTTACGAAGCCATCGGGGCGCGGTCGGTGGAGAACCAGCAGCACCGCCTGACCGCCAGCGGCATGGACATCCCCGTGGGCATGAAAAATCCCACCAGCGGCGACCTGGCCGTCATGCTCAACTCCATCCAGGCGGCGCAGTCCAGCCATTCGTTCATTTACCGGGGAAACGACGCTACGACTACCGGCAACCCTCTGGCCCATGCCATCCTGCGGGGCGGCGTGGACAAGTACGGCACCTGTGTGCCCAACTACCACTACGAAGACCTGACCCGTCTTTTAGAGCTCTACGGCGCCCGGGAGCTGCAAAATCCCGCCGTCATTGTAGACGCCAACCATTCCAACTCCGACAAGAAATATAAGGAGCAGGTGCGCATCGTCAGCGAGGTGCTGCACAGCCGCAACTATAACCCCGCGCTCAAGGGGCTTATTAAGGGCGTTATGGTCGAAAGCTATCTGGAAGAAGGCTCCCAGCCCATAGACGGGAACTTGGTTTACGGCAAGTCCATCACCGACCCCTGCCTGGGGTGGGACGATACGGAAAGACTGCTTTACTTCATTGCGGAACGAGTATAATAAGGAGGAATCGAATATGAATTGGTATTTCCCAGACGACCACACCAGCCCTGTATTCACGGCGGAAAACCACATCCGCCGCAAGTACCCCGAGGGCCAATGCCCCCAGCTGCCGCCCAAAGCGGTCGCGTTTTATTTGGGCAAGGGGCTTCCCGTCCTGCAGGAGCGCTTTGACATCGAAACCATCTTGGAGGAATTGACCGGGTTCATCACCCACACGCCGGTTTTTAAGGTGCGGGGGCATGAGGACGTGTGCTTCCTCCACGGGGGCTACGGCGCACCCCAGGCCACCACGACCATTGAGAGCATCCGGGCTCTGGGCGTGAAGGAAGTGCTGGTAGTGGGCCTGTGCGGCGTCTTTGCTGCCGATGCCCAGGTAGGCGACATCGTGGTGCCCTCGGAGATTTTGAGCGAGGAGGGCACGTCCCTGCACTACAAAGCGGAGCCCGGCTTTGCGCCCGTCCGCCGCCCGGAGGCGGAGAACTCCTTGGAAGACTTCCTGCGGGGGAAGGGCTTTAAGGTTATCCAGCAGAACACCGTCACCACGGACGCCCCCTACCGGCAGACGTTCCACAAGGAATCCTTGTGGCGGCAGCAGGGATGCGTGGGCGTCGACATGGAAGCGGCGGCAGTGGCAAACCTGTGCGACTATTATGACATGAAGTGTACCGTTGCCCTGATGGCCTCGGACAAGCACCCCGTGCACGAGGGGGACAAGCCGTGGGTTTGGGGCAGCGTGGATTATAATGCCTTGCGGGATGACTTCATCGCAACGTGCGTGGAGTACAGCCTGCAATAAGGAGTGTGTGGGAATGAAAGACGAGATATGGGTAATAAAGGTCGGCACGTCTACGCTGACCTACGAGAACGGCCGGGTGAATCTCCGGCGCATGGAAAGCCTGTGCCGGGCTTTGGCTGATATTCAAAACGCGGGGAAGAAGCTGGTGCTGGTGTCCTCGGGGGCCATCGGCGTGGGCATGGGCAAGCTGGGGCTGCAAAGCCGCCCGTCGGAGACGGAGAAGAAGCAGGCCTTGGCCGCCGTGGGGCAATGTGAGCTCATGTTCCTTTACGATAAATTCTTCGGCGAGTACAACCAGACCGTGGCCCAGGTGCTTCTCACCGCCGGGGTCGTCCACGATGACCGGGGCAAGCAGAATGTGCAGAACACTTTCCGGGAGCTGCTGGGCATGGGTGCCATCCCCATTGTAAACGAAAACGACACCGTGGAAACCAGCGAGCTGGAGGGCCAGAACTTCGGCGACAACGACACCTTGTCCGCCGTGGTGGCCTCGCTGATTTCCGCCGACTTTTTGGTGATCCTCACCGACATCGACGGCCTGTATGACCGCGACCCCCGCCAGGACCCCACGGCCCGGCTCATTCCGAGGGTGGAAAAGATCACCCCGGAAATAGAGGCTTTGGCCGGCGGGGCGGGCTCCAACCGGGGCACCGGGGGCATGGCTACCAAGCTGCGCGCTGCCAAGATCGCGGGAGCAGCCGGCATCCCCTGCGCAGTGGTATCCGGCAGCGATATGCAGAACCTCTACGGCCTGCTGGACGGAAAGCCCGTAGGCACGCTTTTTGAGCCGGAGGGGCCCTATGGGCAGGAAGGCTAAAAGGCTGCTGGCCTTGCTGGCGGCTGTGTGTGTTTTTACTGTCCTTTTCGCGGTCTACGTATTCGGTACCGGACCGGAGACGCCGCTGTCCGGCACACGGGTAGGCCCGTCCGACGGCGACGTTTTGCTTTTGGCCCCTGGCGGCTATACTGTGCAAAACCAGGACGGCACGGGGGCACTGTCTATTCCGGACAGTGAGCAAGGCGTATCTTGGCCAGCCCCGCTTTTAGGCGCGGCCTACCGGGACCAGCACATTGTCGTCTTTCTAAATGAGGACACCTTCCTGCGCACGGTAGTTTACAATTACGACTTGGAAGTCACCGGCTCCTACATCACCGACCTGCTTATCGACGATCTTGCCCTGTACGACTGCGCAGCAGACGGCAGCGTATACGCCGTGTGTGCCGAGGATGAAAACGTGCTGTGCTATCGCGGCGCAGACGAGAGCACGGAGGAAATTAAGTACGAGTCCCCCATCCGCATGGTACACGTGACGGAAAATGGCCAGCTTTGGGTGGCCACCGACAGCGGTTATTATGCGGGGGACGCCCGTGACCCCTATTCGCCGCGCCTCATTTCCGGCGGCGTGCCGTACCGGGTTCTTTGCGCGAACACCTTTATGGATGCCAGCGGCGCGGTCTGGCGCATTGGGTACGAGGAGGCTGTGCTGAAGGGGCTTGATCCTGATGGTCTTTGCAGCGCAGATGAGGAGGGCGTTGTGTATGCGGACGATACCGGGCGCATCCACAAGGTTCTGTGGGACAACGAAGAGCTAGGTAGCTGCATCACCTCCGGCGAGCCTAAAGCCCTGACGGCCACTGGCGTGCTCTATAAAGAGGGCGGGACGCTCTATTACGCCCAGCTGGATTTCACGCCCCCAGAGGCCCCTGAACCCACCCCGTCCCTGGAGCCTGCGCCTACGCCGTCTTTAGAGCCGGAGCCTTCCCTGGAACCCACGCCCTCCTTAGAACCGGAGCCCTCCGTCACGCCCAGCCTGGAACCTACGCCCAGTCCCAGTCCGACGCCCACAGGGAAGCCGGATTGGCTGGATTACCGGAACGGGTACTTTTATATAACCGGGGCTATCCCTGTTAGCAAACTCCACGACCCAGGTGCGTTTGGCCCCCAAGAGTTCCTCCTGAAAACGGCAGAGGGGGAGACGGTGGCCGACAACTCCCTGCTGGCCACGGGCATGGCCGTCCATTGGAGCAAGCTGGACGGGGAAGAAAATCAGGCGCGCATTATCGTGTGGGGCGACTGCACCGGGGACGGCCGGATCACCCGGCCGGATATGGAGCAGGCCCAGCGCATCCTTCTGGGGGAACCGGCAGAGGAGTGGTTCGTCTTGGCCGCCGACCATGACGAAGATGGGGAAGTCACTACCCGGGACCTTTTATGGCTCTCGGCAGAGCTGGAAAAAAGCCCTTGACTTTTGAACGTCCCTGTGGTATCTTTTAGAAAGATTTATAGAAAGAAAGGAAGGTTCATTATGAAAGTCACTAGAAATGATAACGCCAACTACACCGGGAGGGAAATTTCCCGCTAAAATCAGGCGCGGCCCTCCCCAGACAAACGGAGGAAATCATTTTGTTTAAGCGCTTTTTTCAACTGGTATCGTTTTACAAACCCTATACAGGCTGGTTTATTGCAGACATGGCCTGTGCCTTGGTGGCATCGGCTACGGCGCTGATTCTGCCCCTGGGCGTGCGGCACATCACCCAGAACGTGCTGGAGGGCGCAGCAGCAGACGCTCCCCGGCAGATCCTGACCACCGGACTGGCCCTTCTGGCCCTGGCCCTGCTGCAGGCCTTGTGTATGTACTTTTTGGACTACCAGGGCCACCACATGGGCGCGAAGATGGAACGCGATATGCGCGCGAACCTCTTCCGCCACTGCCAGGAGATGTCTTTTTCCTATTACGACAGCCACAAGGTCGGCGACCTGATGTCCCGCATCACGGCCGACTCCCTGTCCCTGGCCGAGTTCTTCCACCACTTCCCCGAGGACGTGGTGGTAAACAGCATCAAGCTCATCGGGGCCACGTTGATCCTGTTCGCCATCAACTGGCGCATTACCCTGGTGATTGTGGCTTTCCTGCCCTTCATGGTCATCTACACCCTGCGGTTCAATAAGAAAATGGCCGCCGCCCTGTCCCAGGGCCGGGAGCGCATGGGGGACATCAACGCCCAGCTGGAGGATTCCCTGTCCGGCATACGGGTGGTGCAGTCCTTTACCAACGAGGGGGTCGAGGAAGGGAAGTTCCGCACCCAAAACGAGCGGTTCCTGGAGAGCCGCCGCCGGGGCTATCAAAGCGAGGCCCAGCTCTATTGCGGCATGGATACCTTTGCAAGCCTCATGCCCATTGCCGTGGCGGTGTTTGGCGGCTTTGCGATTTTACAAGGCGCCATGACCCTGCCGGACCTGCTGCTGTTCATTATGTACGTCAATTATTTCTCCGCCCCCGTGCAGAGCCTGGTCAACACCAGCCGGCTTTTGCAGGAAGGCCGCACGGGCTTTGCCCGTTACTGGGAGCTGATGGAGACCGCCCCCGAGATTCAGGACGCTCCCGATGCCCAAGACCTGCAGAACGTCAAAGGCGACTTGGAGCTGAAAAACGTCTCCTTCTCCTACGACGGCGGCGATTCCGTCTTCCGGGGCCTGAACGTGTCCATCAAGGCCGGGGAGTACGTGGCCCTGGTCGGGGCCTCCGGCGTGGGCAAGACCACCCTCTGCTCCCTGCTCCCCCGGTTCTACCAGCCCCAGGAGGGGGAAATCCTCTTGGACGGCTGCCCGGTGGAGTCCTGCACCCTGCGCAGCCTCCGGCAGAACATCGGCATGGTGCAGCAGGATGTGTACCTGTTTGCCGGGACGATTGCGGAGAACATAGCCTACGGCAAGCCCGGCAGCACCCGTGAGGAGGTCATCCACGCCGCCCGCCAGGCCGGGGCCCACGAGTTCATCGAGAAGCTGCCCCAGGGCTACGACACCGACGTAGGCCCCCACGGCGTCCGGCTGTCGGGAGGCCAGCAGCAGCGCATCTCCATTGCGCGGGTGTTCCTCAAGGACCCGCCGGTGCTCATCTTTGACGAAGCCACCAGCGCCCTGGACGCCCACAGCGAAAAGACCGTCCAGCGCTCTTTAGAGCAGCTGGCCCAGCGCCGCACGACCCTGGTCATTGCCCACCGTCTTTCGACGGTCCGGGGGGCCGGGCGCATCCTGGTGCTGGATGAAGATGGCGTCTGCGAGGAGGGCACCCATGAGGAGCTCATGGCCCAAGGGGGCCTTTACGCCGGGCTGTACCAGACCTCCTTAGAAGTTTGATTTTTCGAAAAGCCTTTCCTTTCGGGGAAGGGCTTTTTTAGTTGCAAGCGCAACTAATCCGTGCTATAATGGGGGAAGCAAACTGATAAAAGGGAGGCGCTCCCCATGCGCATGATTTTCCACTACCTAAAGCCCTTCGTCCCCCGCATGACCCTGGGGATTACCATCAAATTCATCGGCGCCATCATGGACCTCCTGCTCCCCTGGATTCTTTCCACCATCATCGACGATGTGGCCCCTACCCGGGACATCGGCCAGGTGTTCCTGTGGGGCGGGGCCATGGTCCTGGCGGCCATAGCGGCCTGGGGGACGAACATCATAGCCAACCGCATGGCGGCGTGGGTGGCCCAGCACACCACCCGGGCCATCCGCCACGATTTGTTTGAACGTATCACTCAGCTTTCCTGTTCGCAGATCGATGCCTTCTCCATCCCCTCCCTGGAGTCCCGCCTGACCAGCGACACCTACCATGTGCACCAGTTCATCGGCATGGCCCAGCGCATCGGCATCCGGGCTCCCATCCTGCTCATTGGCGGCATCCTCATCACCCTGACCCTCGACCCCGTCCTGACCCTGGTGCTGGTTTGCACGCTGCCGTTTTTGGCGGTCTCCGTGACCCTGATCTCCCGAAAAGGCGTGCCGCTGTACACCCAGCTGCAGCAGGGGGTGGATTCCATGGTGCGCACGGTGCGGGAGACGATCTCCGGCATACGGGTCATAAAGGCGCTGTCCAAGACGGAGTACGAGCGGGAGCGCTTTGGCGGCATCAACCGCGACGTGGTCCGCCGGGAAAAGAAGGCCGGCATCACCATGGGCCTTACCAACCCCATGATGAACCTTTTCTTAAACCTGGGCCTTACCGCCGTCATCATTACCGGGGCCTTCCGGGTAAATGCCGGGCTCAGCCAGCCGGGCAAGATCATAGCGTTTTTGAGCTACTTTACCATCATCTTAAATGCCATGATGGCCGTAACGCGCATCTTTGTCATGTATTCCCGAGGCGCGGCTTCTGGTTCGCGTATAGCAGAGGTGCTCCACACCCCGCCCGACCTGGACGTCATCCCCAGCCCCCAAGAGGATACCCCCTACCACATCGAGTTTGACCATGTGTCTTTCTCCTACAGCAAGAAGGACCCCACCATAGAAGGCATTACCTTTGCCCTCAAGCCCGGCGAGACCCTGGGCATTATCGGCGCTACGGGGTGCGGCAAGTCCACGGTGCTGGCGCTGCTCATGCGCCTGTATGACGCCGGAAGCGGCAGGATTGCCATCAGCGGCCGCCGGGTGGATTCCTTGCCGCCGGAAGTCCTGCACACGAAGTTCGGCGTGGTCTTCCAAAACGACGTGCTCTTTGCAGACACCATCTATGAGAACATAGACTTCGGCCGGGGCCTCCCCCGGGAAGCCATTGAGAAAGCGGCCCGGTGCGCCCAGGCGTGGGAGTTCATCTCCGCCCTGCCGGAGGGGCTGGAGCATATGCTCACGTCCAAGGGCACGAATTTAAGCGGCGGCCAGCGGCAGCGGGTCCTGGTAGCCCGGGCCCTGGCGGGGAGCCCGGAGATTTTGCTGCTGGACGATTCCTCCTCGGCCCTGGACTACAAAACCGACGCCGCCCTGCGCAGCGCCCTCCGGGAGGAGTATGCCGGTACCACCACCATCATCTGCGCCCAGCGGGTGAGCTCGCTCCTGCACGCCGACCACATCCTGGTGCTGGAGGAAGGCCGGGAGATCGGCTATGGCACCCATGAGGAACTGATGAAAACCTGTGAAGTATATCAAGATATTGCCTCGTCCCAGCTGGGGCAGCAGAGAGAGGGGGAATGAGCCGTGCCTATGCGAATGCCAAAGGGCCCTATCGAGAAGCCCAAGGACCGCAAAAAGGTGCTCGTGCGCCTGGGCGGCTATATCTATGAACACAAGTGGCTGGCCCTGGGGGCCGTCGGCCTGACCGTAGCCAGCAACCTGCTGGGGCTTTTAGGGCCCATGCTGTCGGGCAAGGCCATCGACGCCATTGGCCTGGAGCCGGGCGGGGTGGACTTCCCCCGGGTGTTTTACTACTGCGCCTGGATGGCCATCTTTTACGTGGCCTCGTCGGGGCTGTCCTATGGGCTGTCGGTGCTGATGATCCAGTTAAGCCAGAAAATCGTGGAGCAGATGCGCAAGCAGGTCTTTGACCGCCTGACCACCCTGCCCATCGCCTACTTTGACAGCCACCAGACCGGCGACATCGTCAGCCGCATTTCCTATGACATCGACACGGTGAACGCCTCCCTTTCCAACGACCTTTTGCAGATTGCGGCCAGCGCCATTACGGTGCTGGGGTCGCTGGTGATGATGATCGTGATCTCCCCCGTGCTGGTGCTGGTCTTCGCGGTGACCATCCCCATGTCCATCCTTTTCACCCGCTACATGACCCGCAAGGTGCGGCCCCTGTTCCACAAGCGGTCGGTGATGCTGGGCGAGCTCAACGGCTACGTGGAGGAGGTCATAACCAGCCAGAAGACCACCAAAGCCTACCACCAGGAGGAGACCATGGTGGGCCGCTTCGACAAGCGCAACCAGAACGCCGTAGATGCCTACTACAACGCCGACTATTACGGCGGCATGACCGGCCCCTCCGTAAACTTTATCAACAACTTGTCCCTGGCGTTCATCAGCGTGTTCGGGGCAATCCTATTTATCATGGGCAGGCTGACCATCGGGCCGCTGTCGTCCTTCGTGCTGTATTCCCGGCGGTTCTCGGGGCCCATCAACGAAATGGCCAATATCGTCAGCGAGCTCCAGTCGGCCTGCGCGGCGGCGGAACGCGTCTTCCGCCTCATCGACGAGGAGCCGGAGCTGGCCGACGCCCCCAACGCCCTGCCGGCCGCAGACGTGAAAGGCGACGTGGCTATGAAGCACGTAAAATTCGGCTACCAGCCGGAAAAGACCATCATCCACGACCTGAGCCTGCACGCGCCCCCCGGCGGACTTATCGCCATCGTAGGGCCTACCGGGGCGGGCAAGACAACGCTGATCAACCTGCTTATGCGCTTTTACGACCCGGATGCCGGGCGCATCGAGCTGGATGGCAGCGAGATACGCGGGATCACCCGGGCCAGCCTGCGCGGGGCCTACGCCATGGTGCTGCAGGACACGTGGCTGTTCACCGGCACGATTTTTGAGAACCTGGCCTACGGCAAAAAGGGGGCCACCCGTGAGGAGGTGGAAGCCGCCGCCAAAGCCGCGCACATCCACCGGTACATAATGGGCCTCCCCCAGGGCTACGACACGATGCTGGATGAAAACGGCATGAACATCTCCCAAGGGCAGAAGCAGCTGCTGACCATTGCCCGGGCTATGCTTTTGGACGCCAAAATGCTCATCCTGGACGAAGCCACCTCCAACGTGGACACCCGCACCGAACGCCGCATCCAAGCCGCCATGCGGGAGCTGATGAAGGACCGCACCTGCTTTGTCATTGCCCACCGGCTGTCCACTATCCAGAACGCCGACAGCATCCTGGTGGTGCGCGACGGCGACATCGTGGAGCAGGGCACCCATGAGGATTTGATGGCCCGGAAGGGGTTCTATGCAGGGCTTTACAATTCGCAATTTTTATAAGAAAGGAGTTCATTATGAAACTGCAAGCACCCATCAAAGGCATTTTCTTCGATTTGGGCTGGACGCTTATTGCGCCGCGCTCGGGGAATTGGATGCTGTCCAATTTTGCCGCCCGGTATTTCCCCCGGGAGGGGCTGGAAGAAGCCAGGAAGGCTGGCATGGACTATCTGGATACCCACCATCTGCTCTCAACCATGGAGGAGGAGCACGCGCTTTTCCAAGAATATTACACCATGCTGGCAAAGGCCCTGCCAGAGCGGGAAATAAGGGATGCAGACATAAAAGCCATCACGGACGACCACGTCTACAACGCAGACAATTCCTACGTATTTGAAGATGCTATTTCCACCCTGGAGGCACTCAAGGGCAAATACAAGCTGGGGGTTTTATCGGACACCTGGCCTTCTATTGTGCCCAAGCTGAAAGCCTACGGGCTGTACGATTATTTTGACTGCTTCACCTTCAGCTACGAGCTGGGTGTCTATAAGCCGAATCCGCAAATGTACGAGGACGCCCTGTCGAAAATGGGCCTGCCCCCGGAGCAGACCATCTTTATCGATGACTTCACCGGCAATTTAGAGGGCGCGCAAGCGGCGGGCATCCAGCCGGTGCTGATACAGGCCAAGCCGGACGCGGACGATACGGACAAGATGCCGAAAATTAAGAAGGTATCGGAGTTATTGGAAATTTTGCCGTAAAAGGCAGAACGTTGGTGGAATAATATTATTTAAGTAGACAAAAACACAAAAAATCGATTTTCACGCCTAACTAAATGGGTGGGCCGATAGTCTAATAAGTAGACAACCGGTTGAATACCCTTACAAGGAGTGATGCGGTTTTGCGTAGTAAGCAGAAGAAAAAAGAAAGGACGATCCGTCTTTTATACATAGTGGGGCTGCTTATCCCCATGGTTCTTTTGGTCCTGCTGGTCTGGGCCCTCTTGGGCGACCTGCCGGAGGGCACGCCCGATTATGATCCCCCGCCCGACCGTCCTGCCCCCAGCCTGGCCCTGGCAGGCGGCGACGGGGAAAACACCCCCTGGAATCTGGTGCTTGTCAACTCCGCCCATCCCCTTCCCGAGGACTGGGCCCCCGACCTGACGGTGATCGACCCCTATACCGGCGAAGAATTCGACAGCCGGGCCATCGGGGAGCTCAACGCCATGCTGCGGGACATGGAGGCCCAGGGGCTCCATCCGCTGGTGTGCTCGGGGTATCGCTCTTACGAGTCCCAGGTAGATATTTTTCAAAGCAACGTGGAGGAAGCCCTCTCCCAGGGCTATGCCCAGGACGAGGCCGAACAGCAGGCCTCCCTGTGGGTGATGCCCCCCGGCTGCAGCGAGCACCAGTCGGGTCTGGCAGCGGACATCGTCTCCCAGGACAACCAGTGCCTGGACGAGTCCCAGGACAGCACGCCGGAGCAGCAATGGCTCCACGCCAACTGCCAGGATTACGGGTTCATCCTTCGCTACCCCCGGGGCAAGACAGAGTTCACCGGGGTCAACTACGAGCCCTGGCATTACCGCTATGTGGGCAAGGAGGCTGCCCGGGAGATTACAGCGCAGGGCATCTGCTTGGAAGAATATGGATAAAAAAAGGAGGGGCACCGGCGCCCCTCCCCTTTTGCTTATCATTCTTTTGTCTGCACCGTGGCGCTGCATACCGCCGCCGACTTGGCATCGGCCAGCAGCTGCTCATAGCTGCGCTTGCGGCCCGGCTCCTCCACGCTGGCCGGCAGGAACTTTTCGAAAATGCACAGGTTCCCCAGGGCCCGGGCCTTTTTGTAATCCTCCTCGGTGCGCAGGGTCCAGCTGACCTCCTGCATGCCCAGCAGCTTCCGGGCGGCCTCCATAGAGAGGAAGCGGCGGAACTTGAAATTGTACGCCTCAAAGTTGGGGCGGTTGTACCAGTTGGTCATCATCTTCCGGGCAAAGAACGCCCCGCTGGCCGACAGCCCGTTGTCCCCGGCCTTCATCTTGTCCATCAGCTGGCCGCGCACGATTTCCGGCCGGTTGTCCTTAAACCAGCGCACGATGCGGGGGTCGAAGGACTCTACGCAGTAAAGGCCCTTATAGTCCTTGAGCTCCTTCATGACCAGGGTGCACAGCTCGGCGGGGTCGTTGTAGCCCTTGAGCTCGATAATCATGGGCGTCTTGCCGTCCACGATTTTCAGCACCTCGGAGAACAGCGGTACCTTTTCCTCCGTGCCGAACAAATGATAGCCCCGCAGCTCCTCCAGGGTCATGTCGGTGACGATCTTGTCCACCCCGCAGGAGCGCTTAATGGAATGGTCGTGATGCACCACCACCTGCTTGTCCTTGGTCAGCTGGAGGTCAAACTCCATGCCGAACCCGCCCAGCACCGCCAGGGAAAACGCGGTGTTGGAGTTTTCCGGCACCTTGTTGTCCAGGTTGTGCAGGCCACGGTGGGCGTAATCGTATTTTTTGAACTCAGTGAAATCCGGCTTTTTCCCCGCAGGCGCGATGGCCCAAAGCCACAAAGCCACACACGCGATCACGACAATAAGGAGAACCCAAACAACTACCATACCCAAAACCTCTGACTTTCTTAAAAATTTTACCCGTTTTTGCCCAAATCGGGCTTGCGGCCCCGCGCTGCAGCGGATATAATAAATACTATACAGCATCCAGGCTGTTTTTTCAACTCAAAGTATAAAAAAGATTTTTGGCCCCAAGAAAGGAGCGCCTTATGAAATTCACAAAAGGCTACTGGCTGAATCTGCCGGGGGTAGAAAATGCGGACTGCGTACAGATACGGGAGGTAAAAATAAAAGAAAAAGAAGTGTACCTGTACGCTGTCCCTTATGCCCAGGACGAGCGTGCCATGGGCGGCCCGGTGCTGGAGCTGTTCATCTCCTCGCCCAAGCGGGACATCCTCCGGATACAGGCGTACCATTTTATGGGCAGCGCCAAAAAAGAGCCCCAGTTTGAACTGGACATGGAAGACCTGCCCCTGGACGTGCAGGAGAATAAAAAGGGCCTCACCATCCAAAGCGGCAAGACCCGCCTGACCATCACCCGGAACCCGGCGTCCTTCACCTTCTCCCACGACGGGCGCTTCCTGACGAAAATCGGCGACCGCTTCGGCCACTCCATGATCAGCACCATGAAGACCCCCGAGGGCCCCTTCATGCGGGTGCAGTTCGACTTGTGCGTGGGCGAGCGCATCTACGGTCTGGGCGAGCGCTTTACGCCCTTTGTAAAGAACGGCCAGGTGGTGGATATGTGGAACGAAGACGGCGGCACGTCCTCGGAGATCGCCTATAAAAATATCCCCTTCTATATGAGCAACAACAGCTACGGCGTGCTGGTCAACTCCAGCGGCAAGGTGTCCTACGAGGTCTGTTCGGAAGCCGTGACCCGGGTGCAGTTCTCGGTGCCGGGGGAAAAGATCGACTTTATGGTCGTGGGCGGCCGGGGCGGCAAGGCCGTCCTGCAAAATTATACGGCGCTGACAGGCCGTCCGGCCCTGCCCCCGGTGTGGAGCTTTGGCTTGTGGCTGACCACGTCCTTTACCACCAGCTACGACGAAAAAACCGTCTCCAGCTTCGTGGACGGCATGGCCCAGCGGAACATCCCCCTGCACGTCTTCCACTTTGACTGCTACTGGATGAAGGAAAACGAGTGGTGCAATTTCCAGTGGGACGAGGCCATGTTCGACGACGCCCCGGCCATGCTCCGGCGCATGAAGGAGGACAAGGGCCTGAAAATCTGCGTGTGGATCAACTCCTATATTGGGCAGAAGTCCCCGCTGTTCAAGGAAGCTATGGAGAAGGGCTATCTCTTAAAGCGGCCTAACGGCGACGTGTGGCAGTGGGACTTGTGGCAGGCCGGCATGGGCCTGGTGGACTTTACCAATCCCGGAGCCTGGAAGTGGTACCAGGACAAGCTGCGCGCCCTGCTGGACATGGGCGTGGACTGCTTCAAGACCGACTTCGGCGAGCGCATCCCCACGGAC
>CANTDZ010000040.1 GCA_947652665.1 uncultured Clostridia bacterium | reverse complement strand
AAAAATTGGAGCGGGTGATGGGAATCGAACCCACACGACCAGCTTGGAAGGCTGGGGTTCTACCATTGAACTACACCCGCAAGCGTGACGCTTGACCCGTGACGCGGGGTGCGGTTGTGCGGACTTTCCGCCGCGCGAAGGGTTCGCGCGCTTACGTGAGCCAGCGCGTGTCCAGCGTGCTCCCGTTGAGATTTCTTCTGGAAGCATGGGTTATTATACCATAGTTGAACCGTTTCGTCAAGAGTTTTCTTCACGAAGGATTGCAAAAAGAACCATATTCTGATAGAATAACAGGGAAGGGGAAAACTAAGCGCGGAGGAGTTCGGCATGAGCCAGTATGAAAAAATGCTATACGCGATCTTGAATGGCCGACAGGATAAAAGCATCTCGTTTGCAGATCTTTGCTCAACCTTGGAAAGGCTTGGCTTTAGATGTAGGGTTAAAGGCGACCACTTCATTTTTACCAAAGAAGGGGTGGAGGAAATCGTCAACATCCAGCCAAAAGGGAACCGGGCAAAGCCCTATCAGGTCAAACAGGTCAGAGAGATTATTTTGAAATATCACATGGGAGGCGAGATGGATGAGTAAATATGAGATTATCTTGTATTGGAGCATGGAGGACGATGCATATATCGCAGAGGTGCCGGAACTTTCCGGCTGTATGGCCGACGGGCCTACAGCTGGGGAAGCCCTCCAAAATGTAGAGAAGGTCATCCATGAATGGATCGAAACCGCAGTCGAGCTTGGCAGGCCGATCCCTGAACCGAAAGGAAGATTGCGCTATGCATAGGAAAGAGAAAGCCCGTATGCCCCTGGTACTCCTTCTGCTCCTCTTCATCTCAAGCATCCCCTGCCCCAAAGTCACCCAAACATCCCTGGTCGAATTTACCAGCCGCCGCCCCCAGCAGGGCACGGTCACCGTCGGCCAAGATACCTACGCCTTTTCCCGCGACAGGAACCTATATACCCTAACCTACCCCGACCGCTCGCAATACATCGTGGAAAAGCGCACCGGTTCCGACACCTACATCATATACGACGAAGCCGGGAACAACATCGCCTTTGACCGCCCCTGGGGCGCTTACACCAGCCCGTTCTCCCTGGTAATGGACATCCGCACCTACCTGAAAGGGGAAAAGTACGATAGGATAAGGGTCGTCAAATCGGTCATCTCCTTGCTGGAAACCGTGTTTGGCCTGTGCGCGCTCCTGGCCCCCAAGTTCATATGGTGGCTGGAAACCGGCCGCAAAACCCCCGGCGCCCAGCCCGACCCCGCCGTCCTGAAATCGAACCGCATCGTCGGCGGGGCCATTGTTCTCCTGAGTATTTTTTTCCTGTATGGGACATGGCGCCCATAAAAAGCAAAAAGGCCCGTCCCCCCAATAGGAGGTACGAACCCTTACAGCCTAGTTCAAGCGCTGGCGTGCAGCTTCTTATCAAGGGCAGACTTCTTTCTGGCAGCGGTGTTCTTATGGAGGATTCCCTTGGCCGCAGCCTGGTCGATCTTCTTCACGGCAGCACGTACCGCCTCCGCCTTGTTCTCCGCGTTGCTCTCAATAGCAGCGTTGGCCTTCTTGATCTCCGTCTTCAGCTGGGAGTTGGCAGCCCGGTTCTGCATGGTCTTTGTGCTGATCACCTTCACGCGCTTCTTTGCCGATTTAATGTTTGGCATCCGTCACACCTCCTTACGCTCCGATTGCACAGCAATTATCATACCACGAAACCCGCCAAAATGCAAGACTTTTTTTCGTATCCTCAAGAAAAGGAAGGATTCCTGTGATTGAAAAAATTGTTTCCCTCATCCTCTCGGCCGTCCTGTTCGTCTCCGGGCAGCCCATCCCTACGGTGCCGGTGCTGCCAAGCCCCACCATCCCCACCCAAAACGGCGTATCGGCAAACGGCTGGCTGCAAGTGTCGGGCACGCAAATCTGCAACGAGCGCAGCGAACCCCTTGTCCTCCACGGCATGAGCACCCACGGCCTCCAATGGTACGGCCAGTACGCCGGGCCCCAGGCCATACAGAATACCGCCAGCTTCGGCGCCAACCTTTTCCGGGTGGCCATGTATACCGGCGAAAACGGCTACATCGCCCAGCCCGAATCCATGAAAGCCCAAGCCATCGCCGCCATAGATGCCGCCATCGCCCAGGATATGTACGTCATCCTGGACTGGCACATCCTCTCCGACGGCAACCCCATGACCTATGCCGACCAGGCCGAGGCGTTCTTCTCGGACATGGCCCAGCGCTATAAGGACACCCCTAACGTCCTTTATGAGATATGCAACGAGCCCAATGGCAATGTCAGCTGGCAAAACGACGTGAAGCCCTATGCCCAGCGGATGATACAAGCGATCCGGGCCCACTCCCGGGGGCTGGTGCTGGTGGGTTCGCCCACCTGGAGCCAGGATATCCACCTGGCCGCCGCGGACCCTTTGGAGGGCGAAAACCTCCTGTACACTCTGCATTTTTACACGGGTACCCACGGGCAGGAGCTCCGCGCGCGCATAGACGATGTTTTGAATAAAGGACTGCCCGTTTTCGTCAGCGAATGGGGCACCAGCCGCGCCGATGGTTCCGGCGGGGTGTTCCTGCAGGAATCTGCCCAGTGGCTGGATTTTTTACAGGAACGCGGCATCAGCTGGGCCAACTGGTCGCTGTGCGACAAAAACGAGACTTCCGCCGCCCTCAAGCCCGGCACGCCTGCTGACAGGGCCTGGACGACGGACGACTTGAGCGAGTCGGGGCGGTTTGTGTTTGAACGGTTTTAGGGAGAGGTTTTGCAAGTTCTCTGAAAAAACTTGCAAAAAAACCCTTGACAATTTCCTCCAAGGTGTGTATTATAGGAATGTACTTTACAACTTCATAGCAAAACAAAGGCTGTGACGAAGACGGCGGGAAAGCTTCTGCTTCAGAGAGTTGGCGGGTGGTGCGAGCCAGCGGGGGGCTTCCAAGTGCTGATCCCTTCCGAGCCGGGGGCCCGAACCTTTCGGGTAGTAGGCGCCTCCCGCGTATGCTGCGTTAGTGCATAGGGCTTGCTGGAGCCCGACGAGGGGCGCGAAAGCGCAATATGAGTGGTACCGCGGATTTGAAACCAAGTCCGTCTCATGGAAGAACATACTTCTGTGAGACGGGCTTTTTATTTGCCGCAAAATCGAAAGGAGCAGATGAACATGGAAAAAACCGATTTAAAAGCACAGCTGGGCGAGGTGGCCGAGCGCATCCGGACAATGCGGGAGATCATGGGCCTGTCCGAGGAGGAGATGGCCAAGTGCACCGGCACCTCTAAAGAGGATTATCAGGAATGTGAGCGGGGCGAGAGGGATTTCAGCTTTACGTTCATTTATAAGTGTGCCCAGCGCTTTGCGGTCGACCCCACCGACCTGATTAAGGGCGTGAGCCCCACCCTGTCCAGCTACACCGTGTCCCGCAAGGGCGACGGCCTGCCGATTACCCGCCGGCAGGGCTTTAAGTATTTGAACAAGGCCCCCCTCTTTAAGAACAAGACCGCCGAGCCCTTCTACGTAACCATGCCCTACAGCGAGGCCGAACAGAAGGTGGCTATCAAGCTTTCCACCCACGTGGGCCAGGAATTCGACATCATCATAAAAGGTACCATGAAGGTGCAGGTGGGCAGCCACATTGAGATCCTGTACCCGGGCGACACTATCTATTATAACTCCGCCACGCCCCACGGCATGATCGCTACCGGCGGCGAGGACTGTGAGTTCTACGCTTTGGTGCTCAAAGGCCCGGAAGAGTTTTCCGGGGCCCAGGAGGTCGACCGCTTCCAGAAGCTCATTGACGCGAAGATGGCCCGGCAGAACCGGGAGACAGTCTCCGACCCCTTCGTGCAGACCGAGCTGGACGAAAACGGCATCCTCAAGAGCATTCAGTTTACGGACGAGGAGAAGTTCAACTTTGCCTTTGATGTGGTGGACGCCATCGCCCGGAAGGACCCGGATAAGCTGGCTATGCTGCACGTCTCCCGTGACAAGGTGGAGCGCCGGTTTACCTTTAGCGATATGAGCAAGTGGTCCAGCAAGACGGCCAACTATTTGGAATCCCTGGGCATCCAGCGGGGCGACCGCGTCCTGGTGGTTTTGAAGCGGCATTACCAGTTCTGGTTCGTTATCACCGCCCTGCACAAGATGGGCGCGGTGGTGATCCCTGCCACAAACCTTTTGATGGAGCATGACTTTGATTACCGCTACAAGGCGGCTGGGGTCAAGGCCATTATCTGTACGGCGGATGGCCAGGTGGCGGAGGAAGCCGACCGCTCGGCTAAAAACTGCGGGGTGGATTTGAAAATCATGGTGGGCGAGAACCGTTTGGGCTGGCATGATTTTGATAAGGAGGTCGAGGCGTTCCCCGACACATACGAGCGCAAGCCGGACGCTCCTGCTGGCAGCGATCCTATGCTGATGTTCTTTACTTCCGGCACTACGGGCTACCCCAAAATCGCCGAGCACAGCTACAAGTATGCCTTGGGCCATTACATTACGGCCAAGTATTGGCACAACGTGAACCCGGATGGCCTGCACTTTACCATTTCTGACACGGGCTGGGGCAAGGCACTGTGGGGCAAGTACTATGGACAGTGGATGAATGAAGCGGCTATCTTTACCTACGACTTCGATAAGTTTGACGCGCATGATATTTTGCCCATGTTTGCTAAGTATAACATTACTACTTTCTGCGCGCCGCCGACTATGTACCGCTTCTTTATTAAGGAAGACCTCTCTAAGTACGATTTGTCTTCTATTGAATACTCCACTACGGCGGGTGAGGCGCTGAACCCGGAGGTCTACGAGCAGTGGAAGCGTGCCACGGGGCTGTCGCTGATGGAGGGCTTTGGCCAGACGGAGACGACGCTGTCCATTTACAACCCGGTGGGCACCGTTCCGAAGACGGGCTCGATGGGCGTGCCCAGCCCCTTGTACGATGTGGACATTGTGCTTCCGGACGGCACTCCGGCCCCCGTGGGCGAGACGGGTGAGATCGTTATCCGCACGGACAAGGGCGTGCCTTGCGGGTTGTTCATGGGGTATTACGGCGACGAGGAAAACAGCAAGGAAGCCTGGCACGACGATATGTACCACACCGGCGACACCGCCTGGCGGGACGAGGACGGCTACTATTGGTATGTGGGGCGGACGGATGATGTTATCAAATCCAGCGGCTACCGCATTGGGCCGTTTGAGATCGAGAGCGTGATTATGGAGCTGCCTTATGTGCTGGAGTGTGCGGTCACCAGCGCGCCGGACCCGGTACGCGGACAGGTGGTCAAGGCGTTTGTGGTGCTGACCAAGGGCACCGAGGGTACGGAGGAGCTTAAGAAGGAGATTCAGGGCTATGTGAAGAAGCACACCGCGCCTTACAAATATCCGCGCATCGTGGAGTTCCGGGATGATTTGCCGAAGACCATCAGCGGGAAAATCCGGAGAGTGGAGCTGAAGGGGTAAGAAGGACATGGAATTCAACAAGCTGGTGCGCGACAAAATCCCCCAAATCATTGAAGCCCAGGGGGAGGAGCCTGTGACGCGGGTTTTGGACGGGGAGGAATTCCACGCCGCCCTGGAGCAGAAGCTGCGGGAGGAAACGGCCGAATATCTGGAAAGCAAGGAGCTCGGGGAGCTGGCGGATATTTTAGAGGTGGTGTATGCCCTGTGCGAAGCGGATGGACACACGCTGGGCGACCTGACCGATGCTTATGTAAAGAAGCATGAGGCCCGGGGTGGGTTTCAGAAAAAGATGTTCCTTGTATCCAAAAGGCCTTGACAAACGCCCTGTACAGTGCTATCCTAAAGCACGAAAATACCTACTCCTCAAGTAGGTACAATAAGGAAAGAAGGGGTACTATGGGAAGCTCTAGCAAGTCTGTGTACAAAATCGCGATGGTGGGTGTGTTTGCGGCGCTGGTGTTCGTGTCGAATATGATAAGCGTCCCCATCCCGGTGGCCATCGGCGATGTGAGCCGCATCCATCTGGGCAACATTTTCTGCCTGCTGTCGGGGTTCGTGCTGGGGCCCGTGGGGGGCGGGCTGGCGGCGGGGATCGGCTCGGCGCTGTATGACGTGACCAACCCGGCGTATATCGCGTCGGCACCGTTTACGTTTGTGTTCAAGTTCCTGCTGGCGGCTGTGTGCGGATGGGTCGCCTACGCCGGGAAGAATGAGGGCGGAAACCACAAGCTGAACAT
Organism: uncultured Clostridia bacterium; assembly: GCA_947652665.1. Lineage (GTDB taxonomy): Bacteria > Bacillota > Clostridia > Oscillospirales > Acutalibacteraceae > Acutalibacter. The sequence goes on along the minus strand of CANTDZ010000040.1, from coordinate 13,717 downwards.
CTGCGCCGCGGCGGCTGGCAGCGTGACCTACATGATTTTGTACTTGGGCAAGGCCTTTGTGCAGGGGCTGCTTATCGGCAGTGAGATGGGGGCGGTCGTTACCGCTGTGGCCACGAAGGCGGTTACTTCCAGCATCAACGCGGTTATTGCGGTGGTGGTTTCGGTGCCGCTGTGCGCGGTGGTGAGGGCAGCGCTGAAAAAGAGCCATCTGCTGGATAAGATGCAGAGGGGGTAAGCCATGCTGCAGGAATTGGGTATCAGTTTTGGTACTGCCGTTGTGGTGCTTATCGCGCTGTACTTTGTGATAAAGTGTGCCGTGCGCAATGCTATCGACGAGAGCAGGGATGAAATCGAGAAAGCGATAAGGAAAGCGTTGAAGAAAAACGAAGACGAAAAATAGTAAAAGCCAGGCTGTGGGAACTCCTCACAGCCTGGTTTTAGTTTTAGGGTCAACCCCTTTTTCAAAAGGGGTTGCAGGGTTTGGGACGGCGTCCCAAGGTCTTATTTCTCTTCGGCGACTTCCGCCAGTTCTTTTTTGTAAAGGTACTTTTCCACTTCCTCGACCATGTTCTGGGGTACTTTGCGCTCTACGGGGAAGAGCTTGCCGTTGATGAGGGAACGGGAGATTTCCAGCACCAGGCGGGTGGTGTGGGCCAGGGCATCGGCGGAGAGGAAGGAGAGGGTGTCGAAGCGGTTGTGGATGTAAGAGGCCCCTTGGGCGCCGTCACGGCTGAAGTTGATGGCCGGGACGCCGCTGTCGGCAAAGGGGATGGAATCGCTGGAATAAATGCCCTGCTTGATTGTGGCGGGGCAGGCGCATATCTTGGCCATGTATTTTGAGAAGGCCACCAGGTCTTCCTCGGCGGTGACCGTGACCTTGTCCATGCCCAGCACCGGGCCGCCTACGTCGACGTTTATCATCAGCTTGTGGTCCTGGAGCTCGTCTTTGTGGGCCTTGACGTAAGCCCAGCTGCCCTCCAGGCCGATTTCCTCCGAGCCGTACCACATGAACTTTACCGTGCGGTAAGGGGGATTCTCCACGAAATAGCGCAGGATTTCCATGTTGATGACCGAGCCGGCGCCGTTGTCGTAGACGCCTTTGGAGAAGTCTACGGAATCAAAATGCGCGCCAAAGGAAACAATCTCCTCCGGCTTGCCGGTGCCCATGACCGTGGCAATGACATTGTGGGATTTCTTTTCTACGGTCGTGTTGCGCAGCACGAGCTTTGCTTTGCACGCGCCCCGCTTTACCATGTCGAAGGCATCCAGCACGCGGGTGTGCACCATGGGCACGTTGCCGAAGGCGCGCAGGGTGCGGCGCAGCTTGCGGGTGGAAAGGTCGGTGCCCTCGCGGTCGTCGCGGAGCTCGCCCTCCATGGTGACAATACCGGCGACGCCAGCCTTCATGAGCTTCTTGAACAGGGGCACGCGCATGAAGCCGTTGGCCAGGACGATCTTGCCTTTGGCGTCGTCTAAGTTTACATCTTCGCCGTCCTCTACGTAGAGGAACTCGGCCGTGAGCCCGTCGCCAAAGGTGTTCTGGGCGCATTTATAGCCGGTGACGGGGTAGCTCTGCTGGTAGGGCTCCAAAATCTCCAGGGTCGCTTCGGTGATCTCCGCATCTTCGATTTCAAACTCCTGCAAAATCGCCGGGACGCCCATGGCCTCGCATTCGGCTTTCAAAATTTCGGCGGCCTGCAGTTCCTCCGCAGAACCGGCTACGCGGGTGAAGCCAATCTTTTTCAGCAGCTCCATCTCGCGGTTTCCACAAATATCCATTTCCAACTTCCTCCTATTTATCGTGGCGCGGGTTCTCCAGCACCTTCCTGCAGGCCCACATGATCTGCGCGATGACCGCCGTGTTATACCGGCCCTCGTATACGGTGAGCATGGGGGTGGCTTCGTTTTCGTGCACGACTACGTACTTGGGGGGCAGGCTCGTCAGGGTCAGGGCAATGACGTCTACCCGGCAGCGGTCGCAGGTGCACAGGCCGAACATCTTCATATATTTATCGACTTTTTCCTCCACCAGCTCCTGCATGACGTTCAGGCACGTGATGCGGTGCTCCTCCGGGGGAACGGGCACGGGAGCAGGCGCAGGTTCCGGCGCGGGGGCAGGCTCCGGCTCGGGGATGGGTTCCGGTTCTGGGACGGGAGCGGGTTCTGGCTCGGGCTCAGGTTCCGGGATAAGCTCCGGTTCGGGCTCCGGCTCGGGGGCGGGGGCTTCGTCTACGGGGACGGCCTCTACGGGCGCTTCGGGCTCTACCACGGGGGCGACTTCCTGCATGGGCACGAAGTCCTCCTGGGGGGCGGGTTCGGGTTCCGGCTCGGGCTCGGGGATGGGTTCCGGCTCCGGGGCGGGGGCGGGCATGGGTTCGCCCAGCTCGGCCATGAGGTCTTCCTCCAGGGCGTCGCGAATGGTAGCGGCGACGGTCTCGTTATCGGCCAGCTGCGGGGGGGCAGGGGGCGCGGCGGGAGGCGTGCGGCCTACAGTGCCGCCCTCCTCGTGGCTGTGGTCGGATTCGGTGAGAAGATTGAGCACGTGGGCGGTTTTGCTGCTCTTGCCGCCCCTTCCGGATTTTCCAGTAGCTTTTGCCATGGTTTCACGTTCCTTTCAAAATCAAATTCAAAGATATCACCGGCGGGGCGGCCAAGGGCGGGTGTTGCCCATAAGCTCGTCGACCAGGTTTTGGAAGTCTAAAGCGGGGTTGGAATTGGGGGCGTAGCTGAGGACGCTCTCGCCATGGGCGGGGGCCTCGGCCACGGTGACGCTGGTGCGGATCTTCGTTTCGAAGACCTTGGTGTCCAAGCGGCGGGCGATCTCGGCGGAAAGCTCGAGGACTTCGCGGTTTAAGGTAAGGCGCATATTGTACTTATTTAATAGTATGCCTAAAACCCGCAGGTCAGGATTATAATATTTGCGCACGGTGTTGATGGTGTCGAGAATCTGCGAAATGCCCAGGAGGCTTAAAATCTCCGGGGCCATGGGGATAATAAGGGCGTCGGAGGCGACATAAGCATTAACGGTGAGGACGTTGAGGGCGGGGGGGGTGTCGATGATGATGTGGTCGTAGAGATGCGCGACCTTTTGGAGCTCGTTTTTGAGCATATACTCCCGGCCGGGGGAGTTGAATTCCAGCTCGGCGGTGGAGAGCAGGATGTTGGAGGGCAGGATGTCCCCCAGGTCGGTACGGAGGATGGCTTGTTCGACGGAGGCCGTGCCCTTAAAGACCTCGTAGATGGTGGTGCTGTTCTCAATGTCGAGCCCGGCGGAGAAGCCCAGGCTGCCTTGGGGGTCCAGGTCGACGCCCAGGACGCGGCGGCCCCGCATATGCAGGGCGTTGATGAGGGAGAGGGAGGTGGTGGTTTTGCCCACGCCGCCCTTCTGATTCGTAACGGTGATAAATTTTTCCATATGGGAACCTCTCTATCCAAGCAAAATTTGCTGAAAGCCCTTATCTTTCTATTTGTATTGTCGATATAAATAGGGAAAGAGTTAAGTGTCTCTGCGGCTTTTTTTACATTTGCCGCCCGCCGGGCGCGATTTTTGAAAGGCCGCTTTCTTCCAAAGCTATTATATCATAAAAGGAGTTGAGAATCAATGGCGTCTATCAGCAGTTTAACAGGCAGCAGCTCAACCAGCAGCATTTATGGCAACCGGAATGTCATAAGCGGCTTGGCCAGCGGCATGGATACTGAAGCCATGATCGAAAACAGTATCTCGGGTTATAAGACGAAGATACAGAACCTGCAGAAATCCCAGATCAAAACAGAGTGGAAACAGGATGCCTACCGCAGCATCATCAGCAAGATGGTGGGCCTCAACCAGAAGTATACCTCGTATACCTCCGCGACGAACCTGTTCAGCAACAGCTTTTTCAACCGGGCGGTGGTGACCCAGGCCAACGGCAAGTATGCCGACAAGGTGGCCGCTACGGGGAGGAGTTCCAGCGATATTGCCATTACCAGCATCAAGTCGGTGGCCAGTGCGGCGCGGTATGCGCATGGGATTGACGATTTGGTGAAGGAAGCTTCTTCTACGGAGGCTATTGATTGGAGTGCGCCTGTGCAGGAGAGCACCGTGGCGGGCAGCATCAGCCTGGTGTATGGCAGCAATAACCTCACCCTGCGCTTTGGCGAGGACGATGTTTTCGCCAGCAAGCAGGAGATGGTGGATTCCATCAATAAGCAGCTTGCCGAGCAGACCATTAAATCCAGCGGCGGCGCCAGCAAGGCTTCCGAATTTTTGGAGGCGAAGCTGAATGCGGACGGCCGTATGGTGCTGGAGCAGAAAGCCGGTAAGGATAATAAATTCTACGTGTCCAGCGCCAGCGAGAACTTGGAGAAAATCATGGGCGGCGCTGTCGGCGAAGAGAATGCAGGCCGGACTGTCGTTTTTGGTTTGGGCAGCGATAAGAACCTGACCAAGGATGTGGATATCCTGGAGCACCTGCAGGACCGTACCATGAGCTTTACCCTCAACGGCACTAGTAAGAGCATCAAACTTGGCGACACTGCTGACCGCGATGAAGATGGAAACCTTAAAGAAGGCGCAAAGGCTGACGAGGCTTATGACAAGTTTGCCGCTATCGTAAAGGACAAGAGTAAGACGAACGAAGAAAAAACGAAAGCTTATGCCGATTTGATTCAAGCACGTGTGAATGAACAGTTTGGGCAGAATAAGATTGAAGTCACGAACAACGGCGACAAGTTGGATATTCATGCGGTAAGCACTGCTGAATATGACAATGATGGCAATCTTGTTAAAGAGGACACTAATAACTTTACACTCACGGTTAATTCTTCGGCTGGCCGTGCTTTGGGCTTGGGCGTAAATGGTATTGGTAACACGCTGAATACCAGCTGGACTTTGGGCGATGTGCTGGGCGATATGAGCAGCCTGGGCGAAGCGGACGAAGACGGCAAGTATGAGTTGACAATCAATGGCAAGTCGTTGGGCAAGTTTGGCAAAGACGATACCATTGAGCACGTTATAACCAGCATTAACAACAATGCGGATGCAGACGTGAGCGTGAGTTTCTCTAATCTGACGAATGAGTTTGTGTTTACTAGCCGTGAGATGGGTGCGGATAAAGAAATTAATATGGGCGACGGGCTTGCCAAGAAATTGTTTGGCGACTCGGAAGCGCTTAAGAAGGAAGCGCTTGAAGCACAGAAGAATGGCGCCGAAGGCCCGAGCAATTATACGCTTGGTAAGGACACCATCTTCACCGCCAAAATCAACGGCACGGAAAAGACTATGACGCGCTCTACGAACGTTGTCGATTTGGACGGCTTGAGCGTTACATTTAAGGGTACATTCAACGAAGACGGGAAGGCGGCTCTTGAGTCGGACTTTGAGCCCATCACCTTCACGAGCACGACGGATTCGGACACGATTGTGGATGCCATTAAGTCGTTTGTAGAGGACTACAACGCGATGGCGAAGGAGATTCACGACGCGTATTCGACGCTGCCTTACCAGAAGTCCAGCGGAAGCTTTGCTAACTACGAGCCGCTGGTGGGCGACGAGGCGGACGGCTACAGCGAGAGCGAGCTTAAGAAGTATGAGGAGAAGGCCAAGCAGGGCATTCTGTTTGGGGATTCGGATCTGCGCAGCCTGTACCAGAGCTTGACGGGGTACATTCAGGGCAGCGGGACGGACGCGGCGATTTTGCGGTCGATTGGCATTGAGACGGCGTATGACGACGGCTTGACGACCATCAGCCTGAACGAGACGAAGCTGCGGGAGGCGCTGTCCTCTGACCCGGACAAGGTGCGGGATGCGTTCACGAAGACCACAGAGAACGGGGCGGCGACCAACGGCTTGATGCAGAACATCAAGACGACGATGGACCGGTACGCCAGCACGTCCATCGCGACGCCGGGCATTTTGGTCTCGAAGGCGGGCACGCCGCTGTCGTCGTACTCTTTGCAGAGCAACCAGCTGCAGACCATGATTGACAATTACGAGACGCAGATTGAAAAATGGACCGACAAGATGACCGACCGCATCGACTACTACACAAACCAGTTCACACGTCTGGAGCAGCTCATCAACCAGATGAACTCCCAGAGCTCGGCACTGGCTGGCCTGATGGGCGGCTAATAAATCGAAAGAACAGGTGTGCACATGGAACACAACGCATTCCAGCAGTACAAGGAACAGTCCGTAAACACCATGACGCCGCACGAGCTGCTTTTGCTGCTGTATGACGAGCTGGTAAAGCATCTGGTGCGCTGCGAGCTGGCCCTGCAGAAGGAAGACTTCGAGCAGGCGGAGGCTGCGGCGGACCGGAGCATCGCCATCATCCAATACTTAGACGACACCCTGGACCGGCAGTACCCCATAGCCGGCGACCTGCACCGGCTGTACGACTATTTCAGCTATCAGCTGGGCCGGGTAAAGATTGGCCGGAACAAAGAGGTGCTGGGGGAAATCAAGCCGATGATCATGGAGCTGCGGGACAGCTTCCGCACGGCGGAGAAAAACTGTGCGGAGCAGCTCCCGGTACCGGCACAGGCGGCCCCGCAGGAAGGGTGACGGGTGCGTATGGATGAGAAAATCCTAAAAGACTTATTCTTAAAGACACGCAAGCAGTACATCAAGCTGCTGGAGTTTTTTGACCTGACCCAGCAGCTGGGCGAAGCCGTAGACCGAAAGGACGAGATCTCGGTGCAGATGCTGATGCATATGCGCGAGGACCCCATCCACAGCCTAACGGAGATTGAGGCCCAGCTGCACAACGGGGTCTTAAAGCTGGAGGAAGAGGACGCCATCCGGGCGCACCAGCTGCTGACGGGCAGCGAGCCCCAGAGCAAGGAGGAAGAGCCCCTGTGCAAGCAGATTGCCCAAAACCGGCGGCTGCTGGACCGCTCCCAAGAGTTGGACAGGCGCATCAGCCTACGCATGGACAAGAGGCACTCTTTCTACAGCACATTCCGGACATAAAAATAAGCAGGCAAAAATGCCGTCAGGAGGCAATTTCCAGACGGCATACTTTGCTGAATATCGATAGGTACCAAAAATCCCCAAAGAAGCGCAGCGTGGGAGTCCAGAGGGCTATGCCCTTTGGTGGGTTCTTAGGGCAAAGCCCTAAGCCGCCGGAGGCCTAAAGCGCAGGCGGCGGGGCGGAAACCTGCCAAAGCCCGAGCCCGTTGGATTCGTTCCAGTAAAGCTGGTCTAAAATCAGCTGGGGGTCCCAGGTGGCCAGGCTGTTTTCGCGGCTGCTGGGGTCGGCGATGAGAAGCTGGCCGGAGAGGGTGACGCCGCGCAGGACGATGAAGTGCCCACTGCTGGTGAAGTGCCCGGGCCCCATAAGGGCGACCACCATGTCGCCGCGAAGCAGGGTGTTCATAAGCTGGTCGGCGGTGCAGGAACTAAGGCGCGTGCAGCCCAGCCCAAAGGCCACGGACGCCCCTTCGATGAGGCTGTGATAGGAGCCGCTTTTGGGGGCCCAATAGCCGTTGTCCGCTGCCCAGGCCGCCATTTGGCCGGGGTCGATGGCCGTATCGGTCATGCTGGAAATGACCATGGACATGGCCACCGGGCCGCATCCATAGGGGCCGATGGGGTCGCCGCCAAAAGCCATACTTGACCAAGGGGCCTCATGTTGGTTATAATATACGCAGGGGGCGACGCCGCCGGTCAAAATTTCGCGGCCGTCGGCCGAAGCAAACTGTGTGATTACCGGGTCTGCGGGAATGACCTTCTCCTTCTTCGGAGGGACGGGGGCTTCCTCAGCCACCTGGGGCAGGGGGAACTCGATGGGGAAGGGCGCGGCGCACCAGTCAGCGCAGTCCTGCAAAAGGGTTTTCACCTGCGCGCGGGTGACAAGGCCCTTCCAAACTGTACTGATACTTGTGCGAACATCCTCCGCGGCCTGTACGACAGGCCTTGTAATACGGGCAAACGTCGCGGGTGCGAAATAGCTGCAGAACAGCAGCTCCATGCCGGCCACGCACAGGACGGCCAGCAGGAGATAGAGAAATATTCGTTTTTTCTTCCTGCTCCGTTTCATGTGCCGCCTCCGCTCCCGTTTTCTATCATAAAGTATAACAAATGCCGCCGTTTTTGTAAAGCGGCCACCCGGTTGCGAAGGGGGCGAAGGAGCAGACAAACCATGCCAACCATCCGTTTGGAACACGTTTCAAAAATATTCAAGGGCCGCGGCCACAAGTTCGAGACGCTGCGGGATGTGAACCTGACCGTCGAGCAGGGGGAATTCGTCTTCGTCATCGGCAGCCGGGGGGCCGGCAGCACCACGCTGCTGGACATGATCTGCGGGGACCTGCCGCCCGACGACGGCGTGGTGTACCTGAACCAATTCAACCTTGACAAGCTGACCCGCCGGCAGCAGAAAAAGCTGCCCTACATATTCGGCCGGGTGCCCCAGGAGTCGGGGCTGGTGCGGTCGGCCACGGTGTACGACAATATGTGCTCCACCATGAAAAAAATGGAGAAGCTGCGTACCCGGCTGGTCGACGAGCCAAGGATGAGAAAGGCCCTGGGCCTGGTGGGGATGGCCGGGTGCGAATACCGCTACCCGCTGCAAATGTCCATCTCCCAGTGCAAAAGGGTGGAGCTGGCCAAGGCCATCTTCAACAGCCCGCCGATTTTGCTCTTAGATAAGATCACCGACCGCATGGACGACGACAGCATCTGGGATATCTTCATGCTGCTAAACGAGCTCAACCAGAAAGGCACCACCATCATCATGTCCACCCACGCCAAGCAGTTTGTCAACTTTATGCGCAGGCGGGTGGTCACCCTGGTGGACGGGCGCATAGTGGGCGATGTGGAGAAAGGCCGCTTTGGGGATATCGTGTAAGCGGGATGGGAAAATACGGGGATGCGCCCTAGGCCCCAAAAGCGCGGACCCGATTTTATATAAAAATATTTTCACAAAGATCACAAACCGAAGGAGGAACTTCATCATGTTCAAGAACATGAAAGTCAAGACGAGCATGATCATAGGGTGGCTGGTGACAGTAGTTGTCTCTGCGGCAATTATCATCTTCACCCTGTCGCTCATGACGCAGCAGTCCAACACGTACCAGGAAATCATCGACACCAACATCAAAGCCCATGAGCTGACCATCTCGGCCCGTTTGGAGTCCAACATCGTGGCGCGCCGCCTGCGCGACATTGCCCTGCAGACAGGTTCTGCGGAAAATGCCGAGCGTGAGCAGCGCATCAACGAAGTGCTGTCCAATCTGAGCGCCCAGCTGACAGAGCTCAAGGAGATCTATCCTCTGGAAGACACCACCCATCTGGACACTTATCTGGATGCGGTAGGCGCTTGGGGCCAGGAAGTACCCGGCATCCTGGAAGAGGTCAAGAAGGAAGACAACGCCGTGGGTATCGGGATGTTGATCAATGACTGCAGCCCCCGTCTGGATGCAGCCGCAGATGCCGGCCAGGTGGTAAGCGATGATCTGGAGCAGGCCAAGGCGGACATCCTGCGCAAGCAGGCCAACACCACCACTTGGTCTATCGTCATCATCGTAGCCGTCATGGTCATTGCGACGCTTCTCGTGTTCATCATGCAGATCGGCATCATCAAGGGCATTACCGCCCCCGTTGAGCAGGTCCGCACCGCTCTGCTGGGCTTCAGCGAAGGCAAGCTGGATATCCCCGTAGACTACGAAAGCGAGAACGAGCTGGGCGATATGTGCAAGGCCCTGCGCACCAGCCAGGAAGTGCTCCATGCGGTCATCACCGACGAGAGCCGCTTGCTGGAAGAGATGGGCGCCGGCAACTTCGATGTGCGCACCAGGGCGGAGTCCCAGTACGTGGGCGCGCTGTCCGGGGTTTTGGCTTCCGTGCGCGTTATCAACCGCAGCCTGAGCACCACCCTGCAGCAGATCCAGTCCTCCTCCGACCAGGTTTCTTCTGGTGCCGAGCAGGTTTCCAACAGCGCGCAGGCTTTGGCCCAGGGCGCTACCGAGCAGGCCAGCGCTGTTGAGGAGCTGTCCGCTACCGTGACCGAGATCGCCCAGGGCGCCGAGGAGAGCGTGGGCCTGGCCCGCGAGTCCAGCTCCATGTCTAACGACGCCAATGCCCAGATCACCGTTTGTAACGAACATATGCAGGGCATGGTCACCGCCATGGAGGAGATCAAGACCGCTGCCGAAGAAGTCCGCGAAATCATCGACACCATTTCCAACATTGCTTTCCAGACCAACATCCTGGCCCTGAACGCTGCTGTTGAGGCCGCCCGGGCTGGTTCCGCCGGCAAGGGCTTCGCGGTTGTGGCCGACGAAGTGCGCCAGCTGGCTTCCAAGTCCGACGAGGCTTCCAAGGCTACCAAGGCCCGCATCGAGAACGCCATCACCGCCGTCCAGAAGGGCAGCACCTATGTGGCCGACGTTTCCGACGCTTTGGAGAAGACCGTGGAGCTGGTAAACTCCGCCGTTGCCAAGATGGGCGACGTAGCCGACGCCAGCCAGCAGCAGGCTGAGTCCATTGAGCAGATCCGCGAGGGCATCGACCAGATCAGCGCCGTTGTGCAGAACAACTCCGCTACCAGCGAGCAGTCCGCTGCCGCCAGCGAGGAGCTGTCCAGCCAGGCCCAGCTGATGAAGCAGCTGATGGCGAAGTTCACCCTGCGCGACTTCTCCGGCGAAGGCTTTACGCCTCCCGCCAACACCGCCCCGGCCAAGCCCGCTGCACCGGAAGCTTCCTACAGCGCAGGCGGCAATTACTACGACGACAAGTATTAAGCCGAGGCTTTAGACCACGACCGATAAGCACAAGCAAGAGACAAAGCCGGACGGCCCTTTGGGGCTTGCCCGGCTTTGCCAAACCAATGGCCCGGGAGACCGGGGAAAACCGAGGAAGGTGAATCGCCGTGCCGCAGAAGCAGGACGCAGGAATGATTTTCGCGCTGGATATTGGCACCCGCAGCATAATCGGCATCGTAGGCCGGGAGGAAAAGGGCCGCTTCCATGTAGTGGCCGTGGAAAAAGAGGAGCATGGCAGGCGCGCCATGCTGGACGGCCAGATTGTTGAGATCGAACAGGTGGCCGAAGTGGCAAGGGCCGTGGTGAAACGGCTGGAGCAGAAAACGGGCATACAGCTCAAGAAGGTGTGCGTGGCGGCGGCCGGCCGGGCGCTGCGGTCCCAGGGGGCCGGGTTTAAGCTGGAGTTTGACGAGCTCCGGGTGGCCGACGGCGACCTGCTGGGCCAGCTGGAGGCCGGGGCCGTGTCGGCGGCGGAAAGCGAATTGGCCGCCCAGAACGAGACCCAGGATCGCTTTTATATGGTGGGCTACACCGCCCGGAAGTACACCCTGGACGGATATCCCCTGGCAAACCTCATGGGGCACCGGGGGCAGAAGTTCGAGGTGGAGGTGGTGGCGACCTTCCTGCCCTGCGGGGTGGTGGAGAGCCTGTACGCGGTCGTAGCGCGGCTGGGGCTGGAAGTGGCCAGCCTGACGCTGGAGCCCATCGCGTCGCTGAACGCGGCCATCCCCGAGGACATCCGCCTGCTGAATTTGGTGCTGGCCGACATCGGCGCAGGGACTTCGGATCTGGCCGTGTGCCGGGAAGGCAGCGTGGTGGGGTACACCATGGCGACCATCGCCGGAGACGAGGTCACCGAGGCGCTGATGAAGGGCCTGCTGGTGGACTTCAAGACGGCTGAGCGCTTAAAGCTGGCCATCGGCGGCAAGGAGCGGCAGACGTATTCGGATATTTTGGGCCTCAAGCACGAGGCGGACCCCGAGGAGCTGTGGAAGCTGGCCATGCCCGCGGCCCAGCGGCTGGCTAAGGAAATCGCCACGAAAGCGGTGGAGATCAACGGCGGGACGCCCTCCGCTGTGTTCCTGGCCGGAGGCGGCAGCAAGCTGCAGGGCCTTACCCAGCTGGTGGCCGAGGCTCTGGAGATGAGCGAAGGCCGGGTGGCTTTGGCCGGACGGCACTTTGAGGCCAGCGCCTACGCCGACGAGCTGGAGCTGGACGACCCGGAATTTGCCACGCCGCTGGGGATCGCGGTTTCGGCAGCGTTGGGGATGATTAACGACAGCTACATGATCACCCTGAACGGCGGCCCGGCCAAGCTCTTCCGGAGCGGGCTGCTCACGCTGCGGGACGTGCTTTTGATGAACGGGTACCACTATGCGGACATGATCGGCCATACAGGCGCGAACTTGACGGTGACCCTCAACGGGCAGCGGAAATTCTTCCGGGGGGCCCCGGGGGCCGAGGCCAAGATGCTGCGCAACGGCCAGGAAGCCACGCTTTCCGACGTAGTGCAGGCAGGGGACCGGATCGATTTTACCCCGGCGGTCTCCGGAGCGGCTGCGGCGTGCACGCTGGGCCAGCTGCTGGGGGATGAGTTCGGGAGCGCGACGGTCAACGGCGTGGTGGAGGATTTGGATTACGAGCTGCGCCAGGGGGATGCGGTGGAAGCCGTTCCCGGGGAGAAACCGGTGCGCAGGGCGGTGAAGAAGCCGGTCGAAAAGCCGGCGCCGAAGCCCGAGCCGAAGCCCGAGCCCACGCCTGTGCCAGAACCCAAGCCGGTCCCGAAGCCAGAACCGAAACCGGAGCCTAAGCCCGAGCCGCCTAAACGGGAAGAGCTCGCCGGACAGATGGAGTTTGGCGGGGGCAGCCCCAGCGTGCTGCAGATCCAGCTCAACGGCGGGATGCTCCGCCTGCCGCCCAAACCCCAGGGCGGGGAGTACTTCCTGATGGATGTGCTGGAATATTCCGGGCTGGATTTCGATAACCTGGAAAAGCCGGTGGAGCTGCTGGTCAATGGGGAGGCCGGGCAGTTTACGCAGGTGCTGCACAGCCACGACGACGTGGTGGTGCGGTACGCGGAATAAATGGGCTTGCCTTGTGCAGTTGTTTGTGGTATAATTTTAGACGAATGCATTTGGCAAGGGGGAATTTCAATATGAGACGGGTCTGCGCGATATTTGCCGGGGTTTGGCTGCTGCTGGGATTGGTCGGCTGCGGCGGCGGGGAGGGCACTTCCTCGCTGGGGACGCTGGCGGAGAGCGCGTTGAGCAAACTGGAGGACGCTGAAAGCGAACTGGAAGTCATGACCGTGGACGAGGCGGTGGACAGCTTTAAGGCGCTGAAGCCGCAGGTGCTGGGGCTGGAGGGCGATAGCCTTTCGGGGTACGAGATTTTGCACCAGCAGGCCAGCGTGCCCGTGGACGGTGTACCGTGTTTGGAAATAACCGTGTATGTCATAAACGAGACCGAGACCAATACCCCCGTGGGTACCTTCTTGTACGCGCGGGACGGCACCGCCCTTTATCAGCTGGACGTGGAGACCGATACCATCACCCGGCTGGAGCTGGGATGAGTTAGGCCGCAGGATGCCCCCTGCGGCTTAATTTTTTTGCCAAATCGCTGTTCGGAATACTTAACTATTCCGAATCGCGGCCGAATATACTATTGTAAGGCAACAACGCAGGCCGGTTGCCGCCTTGCAGAATTTCATATTTTTGACCAGCAGGAAGGATCCTGCTGAGTAGTATCAAGGAGGATAATTTTTTTATGCGTATCCAACACAACATCATGGCGATGAACGCTTATCGCAACTACAACACCAACACGTCCGCCCTGTCGAAGAACCTCGAGAAGCTGTCTTCCGGCTACAAGATCAACCGCGCTGGCGACGATGCCGCTGGCCTGGCTATTTCGGAGAAAATGCGCGCCCAGATCACCGGCCTGAACGCCGCGCAGAAGAACGTCAAGGACG
>CANTDZ010000039.1 GCA_947652665.1 uncultured Clostridia bacterium | reverse complement strand
CAGGGGCACAAACTCTTTCAACAATATGTTGCACTTTCGACAATTTTCCTATATAATAAAGGTAACCTGTGACAAAAAAAGTACGGGAGGGTGTCAAATGCTTTCGATCTTTGATTGGTTTGGCTACCAGCTGACCATGGAGGAACGGTACCGGCTCATCAAGAAAGCCGGGTTTACCAGGGTAATGATCCTGTGGGGCCATCGGCTGGGCCGGGGAATCGACTACCGGCTGGCTCCGGAGATCGCCCGGGAAGCTGGGCTTTCCATTGAGAATATACACGCGCCCACAGAAGGGCAGCACGCCTTGTGGCAGGAAGGGCTCACCGGCGAGGATGTCGCCCGCTGCTACCTTACCTGCCTGGAAGACTGCCGCGAGTTCGAAGTCCCCACGCTGGTTATCCACGTGCCTGGGGACGACTTCCCCTTGACGGAAACGGGTCTCACGCGCATAAAGCGCCTAACCGCCCAAGCCGAAGACTGGGGCGTGAACCTGGCCCTGGAAAACCTGCAGAACATACAAAACTTAAAGGCCGTATTCGCCGCCGTTGATTCGCCCCGGCTGGGCCTGTGCTATGACTGCTGCCATCACTACAACGACGCTCCGGAGGCGGACCTTTTAGGCCTTTACGGGAACCGGCTTATGGGCCTGCACCTGCACGACAACAGCGGGGCCAGCCGCAGCTGCTGCATCCAGCACCGGCTGCCCTTTGACGGGGACATCCCCTGGCAGAAGGTCATGCAGCAGATCGCCGGTACCGGCTACAAAGGCGCTACCGCCCTGGAGCCCCTATACTGGGATTATCAGGAGCTGCCGCCCGACGTCTTCCTGTATCGGGCTTTTGAAAAGGCCAAGCATCTGGACAAGCTGCGGAGGGGGGAATTTTAATGGGAAACATAGGCAGGAAAAACCTTTTTCTGGGCATCACGGCCCTGTTGGTGGTGCTTATTATCACGATTTCGGCGGTGATGCTGGCCAAGGGCCCGCGCACCAGCGCGGTGGAGCTGCTGGAAAAAAACGGCGCTACGGCCAAGGTCAACGATATGTACGAGGGGGACATGACCATCCCCTATTACAACATCCCCGTGAACACCTTCCAGCCCGATGACTTCATCGAGGACAAGGGGGCCGTCACCTACACGGGGGGAACCTCGCAAATCGGCATCAACGTCAGCCAGAAGATGGGCGACATCGACTGGGCCGCCGTGGCCGCCAGCGAAGTGGATTTCGCCATGATCCGGGTGGGCTTCCGCCAAAATGAGAAGGGCCGCATCATCCCCGACGCCAACTTCGAAGCCAACATGAAAGGCGCCGCAGAAGCCGGCCTGCCGGTAGGCGTATATTTCTACTCCAAGGCCGTCACCGACGCCGAAGCCGACGAGGAAGCCACTGTCGTGCTGGAGCAAATCCGCCCTTATTCGCTCACCTACCCCGTGGCCTTTTACTGGGAGTACGACCGCAAAAGCGACGGCGACGTAGACGAAAAATCCCGCACAGTGCGCTGCAACGGCGACCAGGTGACAGGGTTCGTCCAGTCCTTCTGCAAAAAAATCAAGACGGCAGGCTATAAGCCGGCTTTCTACGCCGACAAGGACACGGCCTATAACAGCCTCGATTTGTCCCGCATCTCCGAATACGACCTGTGGTACGCCGAGGCCCGTCCGGCTCCCAGCTTTTACTACGCGTTCACCATGTGGCAGTATACGAAAGAGGCCGAGGTGCCCGGCATCAGCGCGCTGGTGCCCGTCACCCTGAGCCTGAAGGATTACACCAAAAACTAACCGAGAAAGGAGCCCCTATGGCTACACGCAAACGACGGCCCCCTTCCAAGGCCGCCATCCTGTTCAGACGCTATCAAAAATGGATGCTCCCCGTATGCGCCCTAGTGGCGCTGGCCATCGTGGCAGGGGCGCTGGTTTACATCCTCCATTCTGCAGAGCCCGAGCCGGAACCCGAACCCTCCTCCCTCATCCCGGACAATATGCTGCAAATCGAGGACCTCTACGAGGGAACCCGGCTCATCCCCAAGTTCGACCTGCCCGTGTGCAAGTACGATACGGACAAGTTTAAGGACGAGGGCCGCTTCATCCGCTACGACGACAGCAAGGCCGTTAAGGGCATTGACGTGTCCGAGTTCCAGGGGGCTATCGATTGGCAGCAGGTGCAGGAATCGGGCATGGTGGACTTCGCGTTCATCCGCCTGGGCTACCGGGGCATGACCCAGGGCCTGCTGACCACCGACGAGTTCTTTGAGCAGAACTACCAGGGCGCCACGGACGCCGGCATCCCCGTGGGAATATACTTCTTCTCCCAAGCCATCACCGCCGCCGAGGCCGAAGCCGAGGCCGACTACGTCCTCTCCATCCTGGACGGCCGCAGTCTGACCTACCCCATCGCCTTTGACTGGGAAAACCCCATCCCCAGCGAGAGCCTCCCCGCCGAAGACCTGCGCGCCTACGACGCCGAAGGTTCAGACGTGGCCGCTTACGGGGCTGCCTTCTGCAAGCGCATCCAGGAGGGCGGGTACAAGCCCTGCTTCTACACCAACAAGAACATGGGCTACCGCTTCTTTGACATGGACAAGGTAAAGGACTACCCCATCTGGCTGGCCGAGTACAACAAGGCCCCCAGCTGGTACTACAACTTCCGCATCTGGCAGTACACCGACCAGGGCAGCATCCCCGGCATTAACACGACCGTGGACATGAACATCTGCTTTGACCCGTACTAAGGGGGCGTGGATATGAAGCGCAAGTGGGTAAAAAACCTTTTGGTTTTCCTGGGCCAAATTGTGGCCATCACGATGGTGGTCATGGGCATAAGCATCGGCACCCAGGGGATGTACCTGTTGGGCGTCCCCGCTGTGGATGAGGTGGAAAGCGTCACCGTCTCTTACCGGAACGAAACGAAAGAGCTTTCCGACCCCGAGCAAACCGAACTGGCGGTCAAGCTGACGGGCTTTCTGCGGTACGGCCTCTTTGGGAAGGCCCCAGAGGGCGAACCGCTTATCACCATCGTTTACCACTTGAAAGGCAGGGATATTGAAGTCTCTGCCAACCGGGAGACCGTGTGGTGGCAGGGAAAGGCCCACGCCATCAAGGAGCCCGAAATGTTTGTGAACCTGACGGAAGGCATCTTCTTCTAAAGCAAAAACCCCTGGGACACCCCAGGGGCTTCTTTTTTACAGCAGGAACCCATTACACAACACCAGCAGCGTCACCCCGGGGATGCCTAAGAGCCCGGCCCCCAAAAGGCTCAGCCGGTTCACCTGCAGAAACACGCCCGTGTATGGGCCGCACAGGTTCACCAGCGCCAAGGCCGCCAGCCCCAGCGCCGCCGACACCAGAAAGCTTTTCACGTGCCCCCGTCCTTTCTTTCATATGGTTGCTTATAGAAAAGCATATGAAGCAGGGGCCGGGGTTATGCTTCCTCCGGCATAAAGTCAATGCGCCCGGTAGCCACGTCGGCCCCGGCCACGATGATGGGCAGCTCGTCCCCCATCATCAGCACCCGGCCGGAACGCAGGTCCCGGTGCAGGATTTCGCCGTCAAATTCGAAATCGGCGTTCTCGAAGTCCTGCAGGCTCACAAAGCCCTCGGCGTTGTTTTCCAACTTCACGAACACGCCCTTGGGCGTCACACCGCTGATAACGCCCACGTGGTGCTCGCCCAGGTGGGCGCGCATATATTCGGCCATGTAGCAATCCTCGGCGTCCCGCTCACCGGTGACGGCCCGGACTTCGTTCTTGGAGGACTCAAAGGCCGACTCCTCCGCAAACACGGCGTAGCGCTTGGAGAGGGTCGCCTTGTCCACCCCGCCCACCAGGTCGGTAAGGATGCGGTGGATGGAGGTGTCCGGGTAGCGCCGGATAGGCGAGGTGAAGTGGCTGTATTCCCCCAGGGCCAGGCCGAAGTGGCCCAGCTCCTTGTGGTTATATTTGGCCTTTTCCATGGTGCGCAGGATGCGCTGGTTTACAAGCGATGCCCGGGGCGTATCTTTCACCCGGTCTAAAACGGCGGCGAAGTCCACGGTGGTGGGGTCGCCCTTTTTCAGTTCCTTGCAGGGGATGCCCAGCTTGTCCAGCAGCTCGTAAAGCTCCACGACGCGGTCGGGCTGGGGGCGCTCGTGGACCCGGTACAGGAAGGGAATCCCGGCGTCCAGGGAGGCCCGGGCGGCGGCCACGTTGGCGGCGATCATCAGCTGCTCGATGAGCTGCTCGGAGACGCCCTGGGTGCGGGGCATCAGGTCGATGCACACGCCCTCCTCGTCCAGCACAAACTTGGTTTCGTCACTGCTCAAATCCATTTCACCGCGCTTTTTGGCCCGGGCGCTCAAGACATCGGCCAGCTCTTTGGTGCAGGCTAGGCTGTCCTTTACAGGGGCGTACTTCTCCAAAATCTCCGGGCTGGCGGTGCCGGCAAAAATCTCGTTGACCTCCTTATACACGCCCCGCACCTTGGAGTTGATAACCGTCTTGCAGAACTTGTAGCTGGTCATTTCGCCTTCAAAGTCAAACTCCATCAGGGCGGAGAAGGTGAGCTTTTCCGTCCCGGCGTTCAGAGAGCACACGCCGTTGGACAGAGCCTCGGGCAGCATGGGGATGACTCGGTCGGCAAAGTACACGGAGGTGCCCCGCTTGTAGGCCTCCTGGTCGATGGGGGTCTTGGCCTTCACGTAGTGGGCCACGTCCGCGATGTGCACGCCCAGGCGGTAGCCGTACTCGGTCTTCTGGGCAGACACGGCATCGTCCAGGTCTTTGGCGTCGGCACTGTCAATGGTGAAGATGGGCCAGTCCCGCAGGTCCATGCGGCTGTCGATGTCCGCCTGGGTGACGGTCATCTGGGCGATCTCCTCCGCCTGCTCCAGCACCTCCGGAGGGAACACCGTGGGGATGCCCACCCGCTCGATGATGGCATCCGCGCACACCCGGGCCCGATTGCCCGTGCCGAACACCGTGCGCACCTCGCACAGGGACCAGTCCCCCCGGCTGTCCAGCTTGGGAGCAATGAGCACCTTGTCGCCGTCCTTGGCGCCGTTATTCTTGCCCGGCAGCACCTGCATATCGAACCGCACCGCCCCGTCCGGGGTGACCGTGAAGCCGGTTTCCGTCCGGTGGAGGGTGCCGGTCACCGCGCTCTCGCTGCGCTTCACAATGCGCTTGACCTTGCCGCTGGGCCCCCGGTCGCGCTTTTCCAAATTGCCTACGATGATTTCGTCGCCCAAAAAGGCCCCGTTCAGGGCGCTGCCGGGGATGAAGATATCCTCCGCGCCAAACTTGGGCTTGGCAAAGCCGAACTTCTCCGACAGCGACACCAGCGTAGCCTCGATGTCGCCGGTGTGGGGCACCAGCTGCACCCAGTGGTCTTTGTCTACTTTGACCTCCCCGGCCTCTTTCAGGCTGCGCAGGGAATCGTAAAAGGCGTCCTTGTCCCGGATGCCGGCCTCCCGCAAAAGGGATTTCGCCGGAACGCCGTCGCCGCCGCAGCGCTTGAGCGCCGCCACAATGAGCTTCTCCTCGATGGTCTTCGCCGCGCTGGGCAGCTCGTAAGGCTGGGAGGAGGAGACCACCCGGGGGGCCCTCCTGCCGCCGGATCTTTGGTTGCCAAATTTTTTCCGTTCCATATCTTTATCTTTCCCGGGGAATCGCCCCGCATCCTGTTATTTTAACGCGTTTACCAGCTCTTTGAAATGCCGCCCCCGCACCTCGAAGTTGGGGTACAGGTCGAACGCCGCCGACGCCGGCGACAGCGACACGATGTCTCCCGGAGCCGCCTCCTTCCGGGCCAGAGCCACAGCCTCCTCCATGGTGCCGGCGTAGACGATATGCGGCGCGCCCTCTGCAAAGTTGGGCGCGGCCTTTACGGCTTCCTCGATCTTGGGCCCCGTGGCCCCCAGCAAAATCAGGGTCTTGACCTTGTCGCAGATAACCGGGCCCAGGGGGTCGTAGGGGATGTGCTTGTCGTAGCCGCCGCAAATCAGAATAATTTTTTTATCGTACAGCGAAAGCGTGCCGGACATGGTCCGGGTGGGGGAACTGGCAATGGAATCGTTGTAATATTTCACGCCGTCCAGCTCCCGGACGAACTCGGCCCGGTGCTCCACCCCGCCGAACTCCCGCGCCACCTTGCGGATGTTATCGGGGCTCACATCGCCCCACACCGCGCCGATGGCCGCCATGTAATTTTCCACGTTGTGCCAGCCGGGTATCTTGATCTCGTCCACCCGCAGCACAGCCTCCTCGTTTACGAAGATGGTTTCCCCGTCGCACCAGACGCCCCGGGCCGGTTTTTCCTTCCGGCTGAACAGCCAGGCGTCGCCCCGGACTTCCTCCGCAAAGCTTAAGGTAATCTCGTTGTCCGCATTCAGGACCGTGCGGGAGAAAGCGTTCTGGTGCCGGTAGACGTTGCGCTTGGCGTCGATATACTCCTGCATATCCTTGTGCACATCCAGGTGGTTGGGCGACAAGTTCGTGACCACCGCCACCTGGGGGGCCTCCCGCATGGAGATGAGCTGGAAGCTGGAGAGCTCGGCCACGGCGCAGTCTGTGGGGGCTATGTCCTCGATTTCCGGCAGAAGGGGTTTGCCGATATTGCCCCCCAAATGGACGGTCTTGCCCTCGGCTTTCAAAAACTCCGCAATGACGGAGGTTGTGGTGGTCTTGCCGTCGCTGCCGGTCACGGCGTAAATTTTGCAGGGACACAGCTCAAAAAAGACCTCCAGCTCACTGGTGACCGCCTGGCCGTTGGCCCGGGCCTGGGTGAGCTCCGGCAGAAAATATTTCATGCCGGGGGTGCGGAAGACCACGTCCTCCGTCAGGTTTTGCAAATATCCCTCGCCCAGGTGCATGGGCACGCCCAGGCTTTCTAATTCCCGGCCGTTTTCGCCCAGCTCCTCCAGGCTGCGCCGGTCCCGGGCGGACACGATGGCCCCCTTCTCCCGGAACAGCCGTATCAGCGGCATATGGCTGCGGGCGATGCCGCAAAAGGTCACCGTGCGGCCCCGCAAGGACTCGAAAAAGGCGTCACACTTGCTCATGGGTCTCCCCCTCCCTCTGCTGGTCGTCCAGCGCGTAACTGTTGTACAAATTATAATATACGCCGCGCTTCTCCATCAATTCCTGGTGGGTGCCCTTTTCCTCGATGCCCTTATCGGTGAGCACCAGGATAACCGTCGCGCCCCGGATGGTGGTCAGGCGGTGGGCGATGGTAAAGGTGGTGCGGCCCTTGGAAAGCTTCTCCAGGGACGCCTGCACCAGCTTTTCGCTTTCGTTGTCCAGGGCGCTGGTGGCTTCGTCCAGAATCATGATGGGCGGGTTCTTTAAGAACGCCCGGGCAATGCTGATGCGCTGCTTCTGGCCGCCGGAGAGCTTTACGCCCCGTTCGCCTACATATGTATCATAGCCGTTTGCCAGCCCCAGAATAAAGTCGTGGGCCCCGGCCTGCTTGGCCGCTTCCATGACTTCCTCCCGGGAGGCCCCGGGCTTGCCGTACTGGATGTTTTCAAAGACCGTGCCGGAGAACAGGTACACGTCCTGCTGCACAAAGCCGATCTGGTTCCGCAGGGAATCCAGGGTGACGGTGCGCACGTCCTGGCCGTCGATGAGGATGCGGCCGGTGGTCACGTCGTAAAAGCGGGGGATCAGGTTGCACAGCGTCGTTTTGCCGCCGCCGGAGGGGCCGACCAGGGCCACGTTCTCCCCGGCGTTCACGTGCAGGTTGATGTGCGAGAGGACCTGCTTGCCGTCGTCGGCATAGTGGAAGCTGACGTTTTCGAAGGTCACATCGCCCGCCTTCATCTCCAGGGGCTTGGAGCCCGGCTCGTCGAAGATTTCCACATCGGCGTCCATTACCTGGAAGAACCGCTCCACGCCCGTCATGCCCTGCTGGAACTGTTCGGCAAACTGCACCAGGCGGCGGATGGACGCAATGAGCGTGCCCACATAGAGCATATAGGCTACCAAATCGGCCGGCTGCACCTGGCCGTTTATCATGAACAGGGCCCCGGCAATGAGCACCAGCAGGTTCATCAAGCCGTCAAACAGGCGGTTGGATGCCTCGAACCCGCCCATATAAAAATACCGCTTGCGCTTGACATTGTAGAAGGTGCGGTTGCCCTCCTCAAACTTTTCGGTCTCCAAATCCTCGTTTGCAAAGGACTTGACCACCCGCACGCCCAAAAGGCTATCCTCCACTTGGGCGTTGATCTCCCCCAGCTGCCGGCGCTGGCTGCGGAACATTTCCTTCATCTTGTGGTTAAAGTACATGGCTACCACCACCATCGGCGGCACCACGGCGAAGACGATGAGGGTCAGCCAGACATTGACGTTGCAGAGGATGATGAACGACCCGAAAATCTTGATGAAGGCAATGAAGAATTCCTCCGGGCAGTGGTGGGCAAACTCCGTAATGTCAAACAGGTCGGTGGTGATGCGGGTCATGATCTGGCCCACTTTGGTGTTGTCGAAATAGTTAAAGCTGAGCTTTTGGAGATGCGCGAACATATCCGAGCGCATATCCGTCTCGATCTTCGTGCCCATGATGTGCCCAATGGACGCCATGAAGAAATTGGCCCCCGCGTCCACCAGCCGCAAAAACAGGTACAGCGCGCCGATCTTCAAAACCGTCTGCACGGTAAGCGACGCCAAATCGTTGATGCCCTTGTCCGTAATGTACCGCACCAGCATGGGCAGGACCAGCTCGCACACGGTAGTCAGGGCCGCGCAGAACAGGTCAAACACCAGCACAGCCTTGTACTTCGAAAAATACGGCAAAAAGCGGCGTATCAGGCCCTTCTTGTTCTTTTCCAAATTATCCACGTCCTTCTTTCCTTAAAATTCCATTCAGTAAAATTATGCCATAAACGGACGGAATAATCAAGCTTTTTCCTGAAACCTTGACGCAGGGGGCGATATGCGCTAAAATAGAGATAAGAAAAATAAAAGGAGGCTCGGTCATGCCTACAGAGCAAGAACGCTTGGACGTGATAAAATCCATGGCCTACGATTTGCTCAAGGTGCTGCGGGACGCGCCGGATAAGACGTACACCGTGGAGGAGCTGGAAAAGCTGATCGACGCCTACATTGCAGGGGCGCAGCAGTAAACCACAAGAGGCGGGGAACCCCCCGCCTTCTTTTTTTATACCGTCAGCACCCCATGCTCGTCCTCCTGGAGAAGATAGAGCTGTTCCTCCATCCCGGTCTGCGCGTTGATATAGCACAGCACCCGGCGGCCTTTTTCCCCCTGGCACAAGAACTCCCAGCACAGCACCTCGCCGAGCCCCGGCGTGGGGATGAGCGCGGGCTTGGTGCTTTCCACCTCCAGCAGGGGGCTCAGGGACCGGGCCGCTTCCTCTTGGCTCAGGGCAGGGGGTTCCCATTGACGCTCGCGGTGGTTCATCAGGTATCCGGCGGCGTCAAACTCCACCATGCCCCCCTGCTCCAGCTCGATGGTCACCTTTATAAGGTCGGGGTAGCACAGTACGTCGCCATCTGCGGCGTGGAAGTTGATGGTGCACAGGCCGTCGCTGATGACGTAGTAGCTCTCCCGCATATCCGCAAAGCCCCGGGCCTCCAGCTCCGACCGGGCGGCTTCCAAAGCTTCTTCATAGCCCATCTGCCCGGCCCCGTGGTTTTCTTTTTTATAATAGGCCGTCTCGCCCCCTTGGCGGGTGATGTGCAGCTGCTCCCCCGGCCCGGCGAAAATATACACGGGCAGCTGTCCCCCGCCCTCGCCTACATATTCCAAATCCCCGGCCAGCTTCTGGGCCTCCTCCTGGGTGACGCCCTTCCTGCCTTTCAAATATAAAGGCTCCCGCTGGGCGATGTGGTCGGAGAAGGGGCCGTCGTACAGAAGGGTGGGCATCGCGGCAAACTCCTCGGCCATGGCGTCGAAGTCGTCGTCCAGCAAGGGCAGGCCCTCCACGGCTACGCGGCCTTGGGAGTCCGTCAGGGCGGCGTAGAGCTTTTCGGCGTAGGACGAGAGGGTGTCAAGGCCCTCCAGATCCTCCGCTTCCAGGGCTCCGGAGAAGGATTTGCGGGTCAGGGCCAGGGCGTAGTCCCCTACCTGGGACAGGAAGCGGCTGATGCGCTCGGCCTTTTCCTGGGACAGCGGCAGGGTGGAAAGGGCCGCTTTGGCGCTGGCGCTCTGCTCTAAAAGCTGGGCGGACAGGGCGCTGTGCATCACAGGAGTGCCGGCGTACCGGGTTTTCTCCAGCGTGCGGCCTAACCCGGCCACTTCATCGGTCAGGTCGCCCAGGGCGCGCTGGGTGGCGTATTCCAGCTGGAGGCCGCTTTCTTTCAACTGGAGCCGGGCGTCCATCAGGAACCCGCCAATGACCAGCAGCGCGGCCAGGGTAAAGGTGCTTAGTCGGATAAGGGAGGTTTTTGTCATCATGCATCCCGCCTTTTTGCAAGTTGAGTACCAGTAGCGTCCCCCATGGGCGGGCAGAAAATTCATAGGCTGTTCGCATTTTTTATCTGTTCAAGCGCGGCAAATTGTGGTATACTGGGATGTGATTATGCGGCTTACTGCCCAAAGGAGGCGAGCTTTTGCGCATATTGGGCATCGACCCCGGCTATGCCATCGTAGGCTACGGGGTCATCGAAGCGAAAAACGGAGCTTACCGCCCCCTGGAATACGGCGCGGTAACCACCCCCGCCGGGGCCGACTTCGGCCAGCGGCTTAAGGAGATATACGACGGCATGGCCGAGCTTTTGGATACCCTCAAGCCCCAGGCGGCGTCCGTGGAAAAGCTGTACTTTACCAATAACAAGACCACCGGCATCGGCGTGGCGGAGGCCCGGGGGGTCATTTTGCTGGCCCTTTCCCAGCGGGGCGTGCCGCTTTTTGAGTATACCCCGCCCCAGGTCAAGCAGGCGGTGACAGGCTACGGCAAAGCCCTAAAGCCCCAGGTGCAGGAAATGACCCGGCGGCTGCTGAACCTGCCGTCCATCCCCAAGCCCGACGACGCTGCCGACGCCCTGGCCCTGGCCATCTGCCACGGGCAGGCGGCCGGCTCTGCGCTGCGGCGCCAGCTTTTACGACGATAAAAAGGAGAACCCGTTATGTTTTATAGTTTGACCGGAAAAGTGGCCCACACCGAACCCGGCATCGCTGTCATCGATGTGGGCGGCGTGGCGTTCAAATGCGCCACGTCCATGGGCACCCTGCGCACCCTGCGCCTGGGCGAAACGGCCACCCTTTTCACCCATCTGAACGTCCGGGAGGACGCTCTGGATTTGTTCGGCTTTGCCACCCAGCCGGAGCTCAACTGCTTTAAGCTCCTCACTGCCATCAGCGGCGTGGGGCCCAAAGTGGGCATTGCGATTTTGTCGGAGATGGCTCCCGAGGAAGTGGCCCTGGCCGCGGCGGCGGGGGACACCAAGCGGTTCTGCCGGGCAAATGGCGTGGGGCCGAAGCTGGCCCAGCGCATCGTGCTGGAGCTGAAAGACAAGGTGATGAACTTCTCCACCGGAGCCCTGGGCGAAGGCTTTGTGGAGCCCGGCGGCCCCTCGGCTTCCGGCAACGCGGCCCAGGCCGTGGAAGCCCTTACGACTTTGGGCTACTCCCCCACCGACGCCGCCCAGGCCGTGGGGCGTCTGGACAGCGCCCTGCCCGTGGAGGAGCTGATACGCTTAGCGCTCAAGGGATTTGCCAGCAAGTAAGGAGGATGCGCCATGATTGAAAAAAGCGGCGGTACGGAATACGGCATCGACTGGGACGCCCAGGACGACCTGGACCTGGAGAACCGCCTGACCGACACCGGCTACACCCCCGACGACCGGGAGACCGAAAACCCTCTGCGGCCCCGCAGCTTTTCGGATTACATCGGCCAAGAGAAGGTGAAGGAAAATTTAAAAGTGTATATCGGCGCGGCCAAAAGCCGGAAGGAATCCCTGGACCACGTGCTTCTCTACGGTCCCCCGGGCCTGGGCAAGACGACCCTGGCGGGCATCGTGGCCAACGAGATGGGCGTGAATTTGCGGGTGACCAGCGGCCCGGCCATCGAAAAGCCCGGCGATTTGGCGGCGCTGCTTACGAACCTGTCCCCGAGCGACGTGCTTTTTATTGACGAGGTGCACCGGCTCTCCCGCCAGGTGGAGGAAATTTTGTACCCGGCCATGGAGGACTTCGCCCTGGACATCATCACCGGCAAGGGGCAGATGGCGGCGTCCTACCACCTGCCGCTGCCGCACTTTACCCTGGTGGGGGCTACAACCAGGGCCGGGCAGCTTTCGGCCCCCTTGCGGGACCGTTTCGGGGTGGTGCTGCGGCTGGAGCTTTATAATCCCCAGGAGCTGGGGAAGATCGTCACCCGCAGCGCGCAGATTTTAGGGGCCGACATCGAAGCCGACGCCGCCCTGGAAATCGCCAGCCGGGCTCGGGGCACGCCCCGCATCGCCAACCGCTTGCTCAAGCGGGTGCGGGACTTCGCCGAGGTCATGAGCGGGGGGCTTATTACGCTGAACACGGCAAAGATCGCCTTGGACCGCATGGAGATCGACGAGCTGGGCTTAGATGCCAGCGACCGCCGGATGCTTACCGCCATGATCCAGTATTACGGCGGCGGCCCCGTGGGGCTCGAGACCCTGGCCGCGGCCATCGGCGAGGAGGCTGTGACCATTGAAGATGTCAACGAGCCTTACCTGATGCAGATCGGCTTCCTGTCCCGGACGCCCCGGGGCCGGTGCGCTACCCCGGCGGCTTACCTGCATTTGGGGCTGCCGGTGCCTGCAAGCCTGCAAAACAATGGGAATCCGGAGCAAACGACGCTAATAGAATAAGATTAGAATAAATTAAATGAGGTGTTTTTATGGGAAGACTTTTTGGAACAGACGGAATACGCGGCATTGCCAATAAAGACCTGACCTGCGAGCTGGCCACCCAGCTGGGCCGCGCCGCCGCGCGGGTGCTGACGAACAAATCCAACCGCCACCCCCGGGTGCTCATCGGCAAGGATACCCGGCTGTCTTCGGATATGCTGGAGAACGCCATGGCGGCAGGGCTGTGCAGCATTGGAGCCAGCGTCATCACCCTGGGCGTGGTGCCCACCCCGGCCGTGGCCTATTTGGTGGAGAAGTATAAGGCCGACGCCGGCATTATGATCTCCGCCTCTCACAACTCCTTTGAGTACAACGGCATCAAGATTTTCTCCGGCGACGGCTACAAGCTGCCCGACGATTTGGAAGAGCGCATTGAGGACATCATATTAGGCAAGTCGGATATCTCCGGGGAGTTCCCCACCGAAGACGGCATCGGCACCGTGACCCACGCGGACACCGCCGTGCGGGATTACATCGACCACGTGAAGAACACCGTGCACTTCTCCCTGGACGGGCTGAAAATCGTGATAGACAGCGCCAACGGGTCGGCCAGCGCTACGGCGGAGACGCTGTTTACGGAGCTGGGCGCCGAAGTCACCATGCTCAACGACAGCCCCGACGGCATCAACGTGAATTTAGACTGCGGCTCCACCCACATGGAGGGGCTCATTGAATACGTGAAGACCCACAAGGTGGACGCAGGCGTGGCCTTTGACGGCGACGCCGACCGCTGCCTGATGGTGGACGAACAGGGCAATTTCATCGACGGCGACTTCATCATGGCCATCTGCGCCCTGGACATGAAGAGCCGCGGGAAGCTTGCCGGGAACGCCGTGGTGGGCACCATCATGACCAACCTGGGCTTCCAGCGCTTCTGCGAGGAAAACGGGATGCGCTTTGAGGCCACGAAGGTCGGCGACCGCTACGTGCTGGAGCAGATGCGCCTGGACGGCTACAACTTCGGCGGCGAGCAGAGCGGCCATGTCATTTTCCGGGACTTCGCCACCACCGGCGACGGCCAGCTGACCGCCTGCCAGCTGTTAAGCCTGGTGCGCCGGCGCGAGGCAAAGCTATCGAGCCTGGCCACGCTGATGCAGCGGTTCCCCCAGACCATGATAAACCTGAAGGTCAGCCCCGAAGGGAAGCTTGCCTTCTACACCGACCACACCGTCAAAGCCGCCATCGACAAGGCCTCCCAGACCCTGGGCAAGGAAGGGAGAGTTATTGTGCGGCCCAGCGGCACCGAGCCTTTACTGCGCGTGATGGTGGAGGGGCGCGATGAGGGGCAGATTCAGCAGATTGCCCAGGAAGTAGCAGGCGTTATAGAGAGGGAGCTGAGCTGACATGGACTACAGCCAGAAAATTGCCCACCGACTTTGGAACCGCCCGGAAAAGGGCGAACTGGAAAGCCATCGGGAAGAGACTTTTATAGACGACATCATCCAAAAAGACCATCTGGAGCGGCAGGTGCTTTCGTCCCTGGAGGGTGTGGAGACCGTGTTCGACGGAGGCGCGGGCTGCGGCCGGTTTTCCATCCTGCTGGCAAAGCGGGGACTGCGGGTCACCCATTTTGACATCTCCCAGCCCATGCTGGATAAGGCCCGGGAGCTGGCCGAAGCCCAGGGCGTGCTGGACCGGATGGAGTTCGTGCAGGGGGCCCTGGAGGACCTGTCGGCCTATAAGGACGGGCAGTTTGACCTGGTGCTTTCTTTCGACGCGCCGGTGTCCTACACCTGGCCCAACCAGGAAAAAGTTTTAGGGGAGCTGGCGCGCATCTGCCGCAAACGGATGCTGGTCAGCGTTACGTCGCGGCTGGGGGCGCTGCCTTACCGTGCCAACCCCCTGCAAAAGAACCCGTTCATCCTGGACGAAACAAGCCCCGATTCCCAAGTCCGATGGCTGGTGGAAAACGCAGGGAGCCTTATAGAGCGCTTCCGCTTTGACCGGGAGGGCACGGAAAAGCTCCTCAAAGAGGGGGTCATGGGCGGCCAATGGGAGATCGACGAGTATGAGCGCGGCGGCACGCCCTGGTGCATCACCTACAGCTTTTTGCCTGACGAGCTGCAGGGCATCCTGGAGCGCCAAGGGCTTCAAAACATCCGCATGGCTGGGCCTGGGGCCTACGCCCGTACCCTGCCCCGGGAGCTGCTGGTAAAGCTGATGGGCAACCCGGAACAAAAGCGGGATTTTTTGGATTTCTGCTATGAGTACGACCAGAACCCCTACGTGCTGGGCATGGGGAAAGACAATCTGTTTGCAGCAGGAGAGAAAGGTTGAGGGCATGAGGACAGCAGACTGGCACGATTACGAGCTTATCGACACATCCTCCGGCGAGCGCCTGGAGCGGTGGGGGGACATCCTCCTCATCCGCCCGGACCCCCAGATCATCTGGGCCGGGGAAAAGCGCGACCCCCGCTGGAAGCAGGCCCACGGGCGCTATGTGCGCTCCCGTTCGGGCGGGGGAAGCTGGCAGGTCTATAAAGCCATGCCGGACGTGTGGAAAATCGGTTGGGAGGGGCTTACCTTCCGCTTAAAGCCCATGGGGTTCAAGCACACGGGGCTTTTCCCCGAGCAGGCGGTGAACTGGCGCTTTGCCGGGGAGAAGATCCGGCAGGCCGGGCGGCCGGTGAAGGTGCTGAATTTATTCGGCTACACGGGCGCGGCTACTTTGGCGTGCCTGGAAGCCGGGGCGGCGGTCACCCATGTGGACGCTTCCAAGGGCATGGTGCAGTGGGCAAAGGAAAACGCCCAGGCAAGCGGCCTGTCCGACCGCCCTGTACGTTGGCTTGTTGACGACTGCGTGAAGTTCGTCCAGCGGGAGCAGCGCCGGGGCAACACCTACGACGCCATCATTATGGACCCGCCTTCTTACGGCCGGGGGCCTGGGGGCGAGGTCTGGAAGCTGGAGGAGCAGCTATACGGGCTTCTTACCATGTGCCTGCCCATTTTGTCGGAGGAGCCGCTGTTTTTCCTGCTGAATTCGTACACCACGGGGCTGTCCCCGGCGGTGATGGAGTACCTTTTGGGCCTGCTTTTGCAGGAACGCTTTGGAGGGCAGGTGTCCTCCGATGAGATCGGCCTTAGGGTAACGGCCACGGGGCTGACGCTGCCCTGTGGCAGCACGGCCATCTGGTCGGCAGAGTAAGGAGGGCTTTATGGCAAGAGGGACCTATGCGGCGCTGGCCGTAGGTTGGATTTTGAGTATGTTTTACGAGTGCGTGCAGTCGGGAGGCAGCGCGGCCTCGTATTTTGCAGTGGGCATCGTGGGGGCCACGGGGTGCGCCATCCTTTTTGTGCGCGACATAAACCGGGGCGAGCAGAAGCCCGTCCCCCGGATGATCTTCTTTTTGGCAGCCGCCATCACGGCCGCGCTGTTCTTCATGGCCTTGAACAAGGCCGCCAGCGCCGGCAGCTATGTGCGGTTCCTGCCGTTTTATATGGTCCTGTTCCTCTATTTTATCGGCGCAGGCGTGTTTATGTGGTGGAAGGAGCGCAGGTAAATGGCGTTTATTCAGGTAAAGGATGTGCATTTTTCCTACGATTTGGAACCGGGGGCCCGGAAGGAGGTGCTCCACGGCATCAACCTGGAAATCGGGGAAGGGGAGTTCGTGGCGCTTTTGGGGCACAATGGGTGCGGCAAGTCGACCATGGCGAAGCTCTTTAACGGGATGCTGGTGCCGGGCTCCGGCCAAGTGCTGGTGGACGGGCTGGACGCCGGGAAGGAAGAAAATCAGCTGGAGGTGCGCCGCCGGGTCGGGCTGGTGCTACAAAACCCGGACAACCAGCTGGTAGCCGGCATTGTAGAGGAAGACGTGGCCTTTGGGCCGGAGAACCTGGGCGTGCCGCCGGAGGAAATCCGCAAGCGGGTGGACGCCGCTTTGAAGGCCGTGGACATGTACCACTACCGAGAGCACGCGCCCCACAAGCTTTCCGGCGGACAGAAGCAGCGGGTGGCCATTGCGGGCATCATCGCTATGGAGACCCGCTGCATCGTGCTGGACGAGCCCACCGCCATGCTGGACCCCCGGGGGCGGCAGGAGGTCATGGAGACCATTTTGCGGCTGAACCGGGAGAAGGGCATCACCATCGTGCTCATCACCCACTACATGGACGAGGCCGTGCAGGCCGGGCGCGTGGTGGTCATGGACGAGGGGAAAGTGCTGATGGACGGCGCGCCCCAGGAGGTCTTCCGGCAGGTGGAGCGTTTAAAGCGCCACGATTTGGACGTGCCCCAGGCCACGGAGCTGTGCTACCGCTTGCAGGCGGCGGGGGTCGGTTTGCCGGAGATACCGCTGTCTGTAGAGAAGTGCGTGGGGATGTTTAAGGAGGTTTTATAAATGCCGGCATTGTCTATGTTTTTTGGCATCATCGTGCGGATGCAGAGCGAGAAGGGCGGAAAACACAGCAAGCCCCATATCCATGCTTTGTATGGCGGGGATGAGGCCGTCGTGGGAATAGACGGGGAACTTCTGGAAGGGGGCCTCCCCCATAAGCAGATGAAGCTTTTAGTCGCGTGGATGGCTATTCACGAGGATGAGCTGCGGGCGAACTGGGAGCTGCTGAGCCATGGCGACGGCTACTTCAAAATCGAGCCGCTGCGCTAAAGGAGGAAAAAGCTGCTATGCTGAGACCAACGGCTGTGCAGGTGGAAGCGGCCTGCGCCTATGAAATCATCGTGCTGTTTGACAACGGCGAGAAAAAACGCTTTGACGTTGCGCCCTATATCCAAGGGGAATGGTATGGGCAGCTGCGCTCCTTGGAATATTTCAAGCGGGTGCAGACCGACGGGTACACCGTCGTGTGGCCGGACGGCCAAGACATTTGCCCGGACGAGCTATATGAGCTGGGGAAACCCGCGTCATAAATCAGGAGGCCAGGCCATGAGCGAGACAATATTAGAAACCAAAAACCTAACCTACCAATACGGCATCGGTACGCCCTTTGAAAAGACGGCGGTGGAGGACGTGTCCATCTCCATTGAAAAGGGCGAATTTTTAGGGGTCATCGGGCACACGGGCAGCGGCAAATCTACGCTGATCCAGATGCTCAACGGCCTGATACGCCCCACCAGCGGCCAGGTGCTGTTAGACGGCCAGGACATCTGGGCTGAGCCCAAGAAAATACGGGCCGTGCGCTTCCGGGTGGGCATGGTGTTCCAGTACCCGGAGTACCAGCTGTTTGAGGAGACGGTTTTGAAGGACATCGTATTTGGGCCCAAGAACATGGGGCTTTCGGACGAGGAAGCCCTGGCCCGGGCTAAGGAAGCCGCCGCGTTCACGGGGCTGAAGGAAGAACTTTGGGAGAAGTCGCCCTTTGAGCTTTCGGGGGGCGAAAAACGCCGGGCGGCCATTGCCGGGGTCATTGCCATGGACCCGGACGTGCTGATCCTGGACGAGCCCACCGCCGGGCTGGACCCCCGGGGGCGGGACGTGCTTCTGGCGCAAATCACCCAATACCACAAAAAGCGGCAGAACACCGTGATGCTCGTCTCCCACAGCATGGAGGACATCGGCCGCACCGCCGACCGCCTGCTGGTCATGAACCAGAGCCGCTGCGCCATGCTGGCCCCTACGAAAGAGGTCTTCTCCCAAAGCGCGAAGCTGGAGCAGATGGGCCTGCGGGTGCCGCAAATCACGAAGATCGTGCAGGAGCTGGGCGCGCTGGGCTGCCCCGTCGATCCCAGCACCCTGACCGTGGACGATGCCCTCAAGCAGCTTTTGCCGTACCTGAAGCAGAAGCTCCCCCGAAAGGAGGCTGGAAGCGATGCTGTCTGATATCACCCTGGGTCAGTTTTTCCCCCGGAAAAGCGTGATGCATAGGGCCGACCCCCGGCTGAAAATCTGCCTGACGGTCTTTGCCATCGTGCTCATTTTTGCGGCGGGCAATTTCGTTTCCTTAGCACTGGCGGTGGCGTACATCGGGCTGGGCATGGCGCTGTCGAAAATCCCCCTGAAAATGTACATGAAGAGCTTGAAGCCCATCCTGTTTTTGGTGGTGTTCACGGCGGTGCTCAACGTCTTTTACGGCACCGGCGAGCCCCTGTGGCAGTGGGGGTTTTTGAAGGTCACGAAAAACGGCCTGCTAAACTGCGCGTTCGTGTCCATCCGCATTATCGTGCTGATTCTGGCCAGCTCCGTGCTGACCTTCACCACCTCCCCCACCCAGCTTACCGACGCCCTGGAGCGCCTGCTACGCCCCCTCTCGAAGCTGCATGTGCCCGTGCACGAGTTCGCCATGATGATGACCATCGCCCTGCGGTTCGTGCCGCTTTTGCTGGAGGAGACCGAAAAGATCATGAGCGCCCAGAAGGCAAGGGGTGCCGACATGGAAAGCGGGGGCCTCATCCAGCGCATTAAGGCGCTGATACCCGTGCTCATTCCGCTGTTCGTCTCGGCCTTCCGCCGGGCGTATGATTTGGCCACGGCCATGGAGAGCCGCTGCTACCACGGCGGCGAGGGCCGAACCAAGATGAAAGTCCTGCGCTTTGGGGGCGGGGACTGGCTTATTGCCGGGTCGGCCGTGCTGGCGCTGGCGGCGTTTATTGTCTTGAATGTTGTGTTTCCGCCGGCGATTGTGCGATGAACAGGAAGGAGCCGTTATGGAATTCATAAACAAAGAAGATATCGTTGCCTTATCCAATCCCGGCATTGTTTCAAGGCAGCTATTAAATCCCAAAAATTCTTCAAGCGCCCGGGTCACCATCACGGAAGTCCATTTGGAACCGGGTGCCTGCCAGCCAAGGCATACGCACGACGCGTCGGAACAGATTTGGTACGCCACAAAAGGGACAGGGAAGCTTTTGCTTGCTAATGACAAAACACAGGACTTTCGTGCGGGGGATGTTGCCCGGTTTGCCGATAAAGATGTCCATGGTTTGTTAAATGACGGGGAGGAAGAGTTCGTCTATATTTCCGTAACCGCGCCGCCTATCGATTTTGGATATGCGTATTCCCACGGTTCGGAGGCAAGCCCCATATGAAACACATCCGAAAGTCCGGGATACAAGATGCCTCCAGATTAGCCGAAATATTGATATTTTCTAAAAGAATGCATTACCGGAAAATTTTTCAAAACGACAAGGTCTCGTTTGGTGAAATGCAGGTTTTAC
>CANTDZ010000038.1 GCA_947652665.1 uncultured Clostridia bacterium | reverse complement strand
TGTTTGCACTAAGGCAAGTTGGATACTATAGATTCAATAATAACGGGTTTTAGAAAAAAGTGCAAGTGTACACCCACTTCTACGATGAAAAATTCACTTCGTTCCTATGCACTCTTGTGTTCCGAGTGCTTTCCATTGTTATTTTGCCAAGCGAAAAAACATTATTATCTCACACGGTGAGCCTAGTGCTGAGGGGCCATTGAAACAGTAAGACAAGAGCGAGAGCCAGACAACTTTCTCCCAGCCTGTTTGCTTTTTATATAGCGTCTACCTCTTTTCTGACAACCCTAGAACGTCCCCGATGTCGCCGTTAATGCAGATTGCTCTCTTAGAGATTTCCTCCGGGCACAACGCTTGCCCCCGATTGATACACACATAGACCGCCTCCAGGTTCTCCGCTGTCATCTGCCAAAAGGGATACTTGATGATGCCGGGCGTGTTATATCCCACACCCAACTCCAGAAACAGCACCCGCCCGGTTTTATGAGAGCGGATAAAATGGCTATACCGATCTGCCGCTGCCAGCCACCCTACATCTTCCACAAAGGTATCGTCTGCCCGTAAATTCATTGCCATAGGCGCACCGCACTTGGGGCAGTGGGGGATCAACTCCGTTGGCACGCGCATATCTTTCTGTTCTTCCACCATCTGACGTATCACAGCTTCGTTGTCATAGGTATCCATATCGCAGGGCTTTGAGCACTGGAACAACCCATAATCCCCTTGTGTGTAAAAGAGCCGCTTTTTATCAAAGCCAGCTTTCTGAAAGCAGTGGTCAACATTAGTGGTCAGAACAAAATAATCTTTATCCTTCACCAGCTCAAAA
Organism: uncultured Clostridia bacterium; assembly: GCA_947652665.1. Taxonomy (GTDB): domain Bacteria; phylum Bacillota; class Clostridia; order Oscillospirales; family Acutalibacteraceae; genus Acutalibacter. Next base: position 19,203 of record CANTDZ010000038.1, on the reverse strand, counting down.
AGTTGCTGGTACACGGGCTTTGGCGGGTCCATGTAGCGGTTGACGTAAACGAAGCGGCTCCAATAAGCCCACTGTTCCTCCGGCGTGGGATGGGGATAGAACCCGCCGGAATACATATCGTGAAAACCGTATTTCTCGGCAAAATCGGAGAAATATTTTTCAAATCTCTCGCCGCTGTACTCAAACCCCGCCGAAGTGGAAAGCCCCGCCCCCGCTCCAATGACTACCGCATCAGCCGCCTGCAAGGATTCTTTGATAGATTGTGTAGTCGCTGTCTTTGAACACATTGAAAATCACCTCCATATCGCCTCTGCATTTGCGCACGGTTTCCACCGCAATCTCTGCCGTCAACTGGTTTGGGAAGCGGTATTCACCCGTAGAAATACAGCAGAACGCCACGCTCTTTATGCCGCTTTCCTCTGCTAACTTCAAGCAGGAACGATAACAGTCAGCCAGGGCTTGTCTGTCTTTTTCGGTCACCTCATCGTAAATGATGGGTCCCACCGTGTGCAGAATGTGGTCGCAGGGCAGGTTGTACGCACCTGTGAGCCTGGGGATACCCTCCGTCTGTGCACATTCCAGCCGAAGCTGCACCCCGGCAAAGGTGTGTATGGCGTTGTCAATGCACCCGTGGTTGGGGGAGAAACAGCCCAGCATCTGGGAATTGGCAGCGTTGACGATGGCCCCGCATTGCAGGGTGGTAATGTCGCCTTGCCAGAGGTAAATGCCAGGTTCTACGGGCTGTAAATCTTTGTAATCGGTAATGCCCTTGTACTGGATTTCTGTTTGCAAATAGTTGTCCTGCACCCGCAAAAACTCCGGGCTGGCAGGCCGGGGCGGGCGTATGTTGAACAAAGCCCGCAAGAGCCGCTTTTGTTCCTGTACGTTTTGTGGGATTTTTGCGTCCTCCCCGCGCTCACGCAAAAGTGCTTGTATCAGCCAAATGCGGCATTCCTCCTGTGTCATACCCGAATAATCCTCCCATCCTTCCGGGACTTGGCGTGAGGTTCCGGGCCTTCCCGATACCCCAAAAGCACATGGCACACGGGAACCAGCCCCTCTGGAACGCCCCACTCTTTCTGGATTTTTTGTCCGTATTCGCTGGAAAAAGTCTCCTCTGCCCGCCCAATATAGCAGGCTCCCACACCCAGAAAATGTGCGGCAAGCCACATGTTTTCCGCAATCATGGCGGCATCATCGTGGCTGTATACGCCGGGCCGGGTGAAGATGGTCAGCACCGTAGGTGCGCCGTAAAAGGCGTCCGTGATGGCGGGGTCATCCAAAATGCTGGGCTGGTCGGCAGACACCGTGTTTGACACGGCTTTGCGGCTGCGGCCCTTGAACATCACACAATGGTTGAGCTTACCCAGTTCCAGATTGATTTCCTTATTTTGGCAGACCACAATGGTACCCCGTTGGTTGTTCCCGGCGCTGGGGGCGTACAGCCCGGCCTGCAAAATCTGCTCCAGCACTTCTTCCTCGATTTGCCTGTCCTGAAATTTCCGAATGGCGTGACGGCTTATTATTTTCTCTATCATTTCATTCATAGCGGATTCCTCCCTCAATCTGTGCAGGTCACTTTCAGTTCCGAGACAAATGCTTCCGTCCCAATGTCAACGAAAAAGCCCACCGAGCCGTGTCCCTCTGCCCCGTGCTTCATGTCTTCCACTGTCAGAATCAACTGGCCATTGATGTAAAATTCACCCTTCCGATTTTCAATAACAGCCTTCATGGTGAACCACTCGTCCAGCGCCAAATCCACCGGAGCCTCATATTTTGTGATGCCGAATTCCCGGAAGTAGTCGAAGGTGTAGCCGGGATAAGAGAAATACTGGCAGCCGTGGGCTTTGCGCACGGGGTCAGTGCAGCCGCGACCGTTTGTGGGGCGCACATAGAAGGATTCAAACTCGGAATCGTTTTCGTTGGCGCGGAACACAATGCCGATGAAGCCCCGGGCGAAGTCGGGCGCGTCAGGCAGAAGGCGGCTGAGCATCTTACACTCAATAGTGCCATTGTGGAATTGCAGGCCGTTCATCTTGGCGTAGGTGTTCTGGTCGTACTGGTCGATTTTGTCCTTTTTAGTCACGCGCAGGACGGTTTTGCCGTCTAATTCTGTATTGCTTACCGATGTGTGAACAGCCTCGAAATTTCCTGCTTGCATCGTTACGATTTTTTCCATGATAATCCCTCCTGACTCCTATTATACAGATTTTTCCCAGCCCCACAAGTACGCACTTTTTTGTAACCCATCCCTTGACCTGTCACGCCCCATACAGTATAATCGGATTGCTGCATTATAATTTGAAGTATTGGAGGGATAACATGCTGACAAAAGAAGAACTCCCTGAATGCCCGGTCGCCACAACCGTACAGCTTATCGGCAGCAAATGGAAGCTGCTCATTATTCGCAATCTTCGGGCGCGCCCCTGGCGGTTCAACGAATTGCAGAAAAACCTCACCGGCATCAGCCAGAAGGTGCTGACAGACAGCCTGCGCGCGCTGGAATCGGACGGCATCATCACCCGCACGGTTTACGCTGAGGTGCCGCCCCGGGTTGAGTATGCTCTCAGTGATTTAGGCGAAACCATGCGTCCCATACTGGATGCCATGGAGGTGTGGGGAAGCAATTACAAGGCGGGACTGGAGTAAATCTGTAAAGGAGTATTGATATGGAAAAAGTAAGGTTCGGTATTATTGGCTGTGGGAATATCGCCGCCCGATTTGCAAAGGCTTTAGAGCGTTCCCCCGCAGCAGAGTTGTACGCCTGTGCGGCCAGAGAGCAGGCGCGGGCAGAAGAATTTGCAAGCCAGCATAAAGCTGTAAAAGCCTATGGAAGTTATGAGGAGCTTCTGGCAGACGAAAAGGTGCAGGCTGTTTACATCGCCACTGTGCACACGACCCATGCCCAAATAGCGCAGGCGTGCATTTTAGCTGGGAAAGCCGTACTCTGCGAGAAACCGTTTTTTACAGGCGGCAAAGAGGCAGAGGAAACCATCGCGCTCGCCAGAGAAAAAGACGTACTTGTTATGGAGGGCTTTTGGACCCGGACACAGCCTGCCTATCTGAAGGCAAAGGAGTGGCTGAAGGAAGGGAAAATTGGCGATGTACGGCTGATTCGGGCGGCGTTTTGTTTCAACATGCCCTTGAACGAGCAGACGAAGACGCATCGCCTGTGGGACCCGGCCGTGGCTGGCGGGGCTCTGCTGGATGCCGGCGTTTATCCCTATGAATATGTGACCGGGATCATGGACGGCCCGCCGCAAAAAGTGACCGCCACTGTGCAAACGGCTCCTACCGGCGTAGACGCCACCGTGACGATGGCTATGACATACCCCTATGCGGTCGCCGACTGCCTGACTTCCATCTGCGGTTACATGGACGGCGCCGCTGTTATCAGCGGCACAGAGGGATTCATCAAGCAGCACCATTTCATTGGTTCCCGCAAGGCAGAGTTGTTTGACCGAAAAGGGACTTTAGTGGACAACTTTGAGGATGCAGAGGAAGAAGGCTTTGTCCACGAAATTGTCCATTTTGCTGATTTGTTCCGCTCCGGCAGAAAGGAAAGCCCATACATCCCGCTGGAGGATACGCTGGATTTTGCTCGGCGCGTGCAGGAAATACTGGGAGAATGACAGTATAACAGGCCCCTTTCATAGGCAAAGAGAAAACTCCAAGAAACGGCGGTTTTAAGCCATTTCTTGGAGTTTGTAAATAGTAAGGGGAGACTGGAATTCTCAGCGCGTGGTTTTGGAGGAAGTTACCGGCTCAACCCACTTAAACTTACGCAATATGCCATAAAAAATCAAGCACACCGCCACGCCCATAACAGCCAGTACAGAGAACAGTACGGCTGCGCCAGAGCCTTTCCCTGTTCCGAACAGGCTTACCAGTACGCCGCCGGTTTGCGCGGCCATCAGAGGCTCGAATACCTGGTCAACCAGCAGGCCGCCTAGGAAGTACCCCACCGGGATGGTAAAAAATTGCAGCGTATTGCGGCAGGAGAACACCCGGCCCTGCATATCCGTGGGGATGGTCGAACGGAAAATAACGTCCATGTTGGCGTTCATCAGGGGGATTGCCAGCCAGCCCAGCACGGCCCCAATGCACCAAAGCAGGGGCGTACGCCCAAAAGCCAGGAAAAAATTCTCCGTGCTCATGGAAAACAGAAGCGAAAGGCAGATGACCCGGACGCGGTCCTTTGGCGTGGGCAGAAGGGTGACAATCAGTCCTCCCGCCAGTGAAGCAATGCCCGTCACGGCATTGACCGTGCCCAGTACAGTCTCGCCGCCGTTTTCGCGGCTTAAGAGCATAGCCGGGAGCGCAGCGTTGTAGGCGGACGCTACCAAATTGATAAATGCCAAAAAGAGGATAAGGTCTAAAATCAGCGGGTTCGCCCTGAGCCATTTTAGCCCGACCTTCGCGGCGTCCAACAGTTTTTCCTTGGGCTTTTCTTCCTGCGGCATCTCCGGTATGCGGATAAACAGCAACAACACCACAAAGGCAACTGCAAAAGTGGCCAAGTCCACGGCAATCACTAAATCCATGCCGTAAAAGGCAAACAGTGTCGAGGCTATGACTGGATGCAGGATACCGTTCAGGGAGCTGGAAAACGAACGCAGCCCGCTGGTTTTTTGATAGTATTCTTTGGGCACCAGCAGGGTCGCCGCCACATCGCTGGCAGGCTGCTGGACGGTGTTCATCAGGCCGTTTATGGCGTTGAGCACATACATATGCCAGGGCATAAGAAGACCGTTTTTCAGCAGTACCAGCACCCCTACGGTACTGACGGCCGCCAGAAGGTCGCACACCAGCATGGTGCGCTTTTTGTTCCAGCGGTCGCTGAGGGCCCCGGCAAAAATGCTCATGAGCACATAGGGCGCGTAGGAACAGATGGACAAAAGCGCTGTCTCCAGGGCGGAACCGCTCTGCTGGTAGAGCCACAGCACCAGCGCATAGCTGGTCATGGCGCTGCCAAGCCCCGATAACGATTGCGTGCTCCATAGCATCAGGTAAGTCTTGAGAGATTTCCTTTTATGATTCATTTGACTTTGCTCCTTTGAATTTGAAGTGTTGAAATTACGGATTCAAATTTGCAAAGCCTGAGGACTTATTTTATCGCTCCACGCACTGTCCTCAAACCTTGCATGGAGCTATGCCAATGCACAGCGGCGTTCTTGTTTTCTTCATAAGTATGTCCTTTCGAATCGTAAATGCGGGGTAAGTATAGCATATGGTTAACGGGATGTCAAGGATGTAGCACCGGCCTGTTCACACGGAAGCGTGGGCCGCAAAGGAAAGACGCATAGTCTACTTCCAATTTTCCAGCCCGGCCCGTATAATTTCCGCGCCGCTTTGAGCCGTGCGGGGGCCGCCTTGGCTATGGTCAAAATCAAAACAAAAGGCAGAGAATGCCGCTACCTTACCGGTCTCCATTACCGTGCGCACATTACGCTTGACGGTTTCCACATTGTGGCCAAACGGGACGGTCTTGATATAGCCGGGGACGTACTCGCCGGAAAGGATATCGGCATCTACCGAGAGAAAAATGGCGTCCACCTTCTCGGCCAATTCTGCAATGGCGTTGTTCCACAGGGCTTCGCTCTTAAAAGCAGTAGCGTCCAGCCAGTGCACGCCTTGGGTTTCCAAAATGCCAGCGGTTTCTTCATCCATAATGCGCAGATCGCCTGCTACAATGTGGTCACCAAGGCAGGGCCTTTGCAGGCCGCAGATATCTTTGCGGAAAGCATCCATAGTCAGCCCCAGCATCATCGACATAGGCAGGCCCACAAAACGCTTGGGGCCTTGCGCCTTCTCCGCGATTTGACAGTCAGCATGGGCATCCATCCACACCACGCCGATTTTCTTCTCCTCCCCCATGGCCCGCTGTATGCCGCCCACGATTGCGGGGGCGTAATTGCAAAATCCGCCCGCTATCAGAACGGCATGGCCGTTGCCCACAGCTTCGCAGACCGTATCGGAAAATTCACGGGTGACACCGCAGCAGGGCTGGGGATATTGGCTTTTATAGCGTTCAAAGTCTACGGTATGTATCTCGACGGGCAAGCCCATAGCACTGTAAACATCTGTCTCGTGATAAAAGTCTACAGCGCGCGGGTGTTCATATGGCTTTAATTCGGAGGAAATAACGGGTGTCCCGCTTGTGCAGTCCACACGCCATGCGTTGTAGTTGTAGGGGCATTCGATAACTGTCAGGGCTTTTTTTGACTTCATTGGAACCGCTCCTTCTGAGTATGTGTCTTTATTATAGCGGCGTGAGCGGTCTTTGTAAAGGGAAGAGCAACCCCAGGGCTTGGCCCTTGCACCTATCATCAACCCGGGCAGGTGTACTACACCAACGGCTGACAAAAGCCGAAGGGCATGTGCGACAACGCCCTTATCGCGTCCTGCAACGATGGGTTCCGCCCGGTCAACTTTCTTGTTAGAAGCCACAGATGAAGATGCGGCGGTGTTTATGTGAGGCGGACACAAATCCACAGGTATATGGCAGAATCAGGCTATACCACCTCCTTTCTCAGAAGCAAAATCGCCCATAAGAGGACACAAGTTGTTGACATTTTCTGAAAAGGCATAAATAGATATTTTCCAGGCTATGGCACACGACAAAGATTTTTCCCATTTTACATCTCTCAATTTCTATCTCATTTTAAGCTGTTGACCCATTCGGCCACGTCTTCATGCGAAACAGAAGACTGGAACCGCTGGCCTTCCTGCCAGTCACCAGTACCTGCCATGTCCGCCAGAAGCTGGCCGCTCTCTCCCAGCCCGGAGCTGCTGGAAGTGCAGAAAGGAATCACCGTCTTGCCTGTAAAATCGTTAGCTTTTACGAAGGTATCTACAGGCCATGCGGCGATGCCCCACCAGATGGGATACCCGATATAAATTGTGTCATATTCGGCCCAGTTGTCTACGGTGGCGGCTGTCAGCTCGATGGCCCGGGCGTCCTCGTTGTCATGCTCGACATTCACACGGCTGCCGTCGGCTGTCCAGTCCAAATCCTCATTGGTGTAGGGGTTGACCGGCTCAAGGGAGAATGTGTCGCCACCTGTAGCCGCTGCAATGGCGTTTGCTACCCGCTCCGTATTGCCGCTGGCGGAGAAGTAGACCACCAGGGTCTTGCCGCCGGATACGGCTTCCGATTCGGGAGTCGGCGTCTCCGTCGGCTCAGGCGTGGGGGCGGAGGTAGGCTCTGGGGTGGCAGCTGCTTCCGGGGCAGAGCTTGCCGGGGCTGGGGTGGACGAACTGCCGCTGGGGGTGGAATTGCAGGCGGCAAGGGTGAAAATCAACACAAAACAAAGTAAAAATGCAGTTATTCTTCTCATGCTTTATAAACACTCCTTAAATATTTCCAGTATCTCCTCATGGGTCATGGCCTTATAGGCCCCTGGTACACAGGCACAGGATTCGGCAATAACCTTCAGGTCAATCCGCTCATCCACGCCCAACTCCCGCAAAGTGGCGGGCAGGCCCATTTCCTTGATGAAGTCCGCCAGAGCCTCCACACCAGCCTTGGCTAATTCAATGGTGGATTTGCCTTCTGCCGAAATGCCCCAGACCTCTGTGGCAAACCGGGCAAATTTCGGAGCACCCGCCTTGCAGATATGCCGGTAGTAAACCGGGTGCAGAACCGCCAGGCCCTCGCCATGATTACAGTTGGTGTAAGCGCCCAGCTGATGCTCCATCTGGTGGCACTCGAAGTCGCACTTCTTGCCCAGCTTGATGATGCGGTTCTCCGCCATGGCGGCCTCCCACATGAGGTTGCTGCGGGCGGTGTAGTCCTGCGGGTTTTTGATGGCGGCGCGCAGGTCGCGGATAGTGCTGCGCATGAGAGCTTCCATGATGTCATCGGAGACGTTAGGCTCGTCGGGTTCGCTGAAATAGGTCTCCATGATGTGGGACAGGGTATCGAACCCGCCAGAAATCATCTGCCGCACCGGGACGCTGAAGGTGTAGGTGGGGTCCATCAGGGCAAACTTTGGGTTGAGCTGGGGATAGTCCCGGCCCGTCTTGAGCTTCACCTCTTCATTGGTAATGACCGCGCCGCCGTTCATTTCGCTGCCCGTGCCTGCCGCTGTGACAACTACACACAGGGGCAGGGGCTCAAAATCGATTACCCCAAGGCGCGCCCAGAAGTCCGACCAGATATCGCCTTCATAAACCGCCGCCAGCGAGATAGCTTTACAGCAGTCCATAACAGAGCCGCCGCCTACGCCCAGAATCAGGCCTGCATGATTCTCACAGGCCAGCTTTGCGCCTTCCAGCACCTTGGCATAGGTGGGATTGGACATGATGCCGGGGAACTCTACCACGGTTTTCCCGGACTTTTCCAGCGCGGCCATAATGTCCTCATACACGCCGTTGCTCTTAATGGAACCGCCGCCGTAAGCCAACATGACGGTATCGGTTTTGCACATTTTCCTGGTGAAGCAGGCCAGATACTCTTTTACGCAGCCCTTGCCAAAGACGGCCTTGGTACTGTTTTGGAAAATGAAGTTGTTCATAATATTACCTCTGCCGGCTTAAAGCCCATTCGCGTACAGTGGATTCAGAAGCCCCACTGCTGAACCGCTGGCCTTCCTGCCAGTTGCCGGTGCCTGCCATGTCCGCTAACAGCTGGCCGCTCTCGCCCAGCCCGGAACTGCTGGAGGTGCAGAAGGGAATCACGGTCTTGCCTGTAAAATCGTTAGCCTTGATGAAAGTATCCACAGGCCATGCGGCGATGCCCCACCAGATGGGATAGCCGATAAACACAGTGTCATAGTTGTCCCAATTCTCCACGGTGTCAGCCACCAGGTCGATATTGCGCAGGCTGGGGTCATCGTGCTCCTGATTGACCCGGCTACCTGGAGTAGTCCAGTTCAGGTCGGCGCTGGTGTAGGGATTGGTGGGGACCAACTCGAAAGTGTCAGCATCCAGCGTATCTGCGATGTAGCCGCCTACCCGCTCGGTGCTGCCTGTGGCGGAGAAATATACTACAAGGGTTTTACTACCGGAGGGTGCAGGCTCATCCTCTTTCAGATAATTCATCAAAATCGTAGCCATCTCCGCGCGGGTGGTGTCGCCTCTGGGGTCGAAGCGGTTCTCCCCCTTGCCGTTGATGATACCGTTAGCCCGGGCCCAGTCCACGGCGGCGCTGGCGTAGTCGGCGATTGCGTTTTCATCGGCGAAGTCCGCACTGCTGGCAGTAGGTTCGCCCTTATAGCGCCATAAAATTGTCGCCGCATCCTGACGGGAAATAGGGTCGTTCACACCAAAGGTGCCGTTGTCGTAGCCGTTGACTACATCATTTGCTGCCGCCCAGTTGACGGCATCCTTGTAATAGTCATCTCCCACATCGGAGAAGCCCGCGTCTGTGCTCACGGACGGGGAGCCTGCGTTACGGTAGAGTATCGTCACCAGCATGGCGCGGCTGGTAGTAACATCGGGGGAAAACCTGTTGTTGCCCGTGCCGCTCATCAGACCGTGGGACTGCGCAAACTCGACGGCATCCGCATACCAGGCGTCTGCAGCTACATCCGAGAAACCGCTGGCGGCCAGGGCCGGGGTTGCCAGTGTAATCAGCAAAGCAAATGCTAACAGGATGGATATCGTGCGTTTCATCTTCATCGTTCCTTTCTTTTTCTAAGTCTACAAATATTATAAAGCAATGAATGGAGCTTGAGAAGTTCCAATTAGTATATAGAGTATATACCCTAGGGTTTCTAGTCAAAGCACATATAAAAAAGGAGACCTCCTAAGAAGTCTCCTCTGTAGGGCCTTAATACACCCAGACGCTTTCGCCTTCCTCGTCCTCATCCTCTGTCAGAGCACGGGGTGCTGGCTGAATAACCGGCTTGTATTTCCTTATCAGCGGCACTAAACCATCCTGCATATTTACCTGCGCATAGCACTTGTCATCAAATACCATCGTGACCATCCTGCCATCCTCACACTTCTCCCAGTTAGGCAGTCCTTCTGTGTTGGGATTGCCTGTGCGGGCAAAGTTCACGAAAGCCCCTGACATGACCCAGTTCAACATCTTATAATTCGTTTGATGGCAGACCGGGATTTTATCCGCATTATGGAAAAAGTAGGGGATATCCGCGCCGTGCCAGGCCGCCCGGCCGCCATCATAGTCGAATATCTTGGCAAACATATAATTGTAGACCGGGGCAGTGGCTTTTTTCGCCTTTTTCTTCACATAATCCACCGTGGCGGGCAGGCATACATCATCCAGATCCATGGCGTACACCTCATTGGTGTTGGGGTAAGCCCTGCGGAATTCCTCCAGGACTTTGCTCCCGCCCTCCTGGCCATAGTAGCCGCAGACCAGTTCCGCCCGTTCCGCTGTGGTAAGCGTTTCAGCCTTCCGGGGATTGTCGTGCCTGGCAAATTCAGCAATCGCTGTCCCTACCATTGTGGGAACGGTCAAAGAATGGGCTGTGAAATCGACCTCCAGCGGGTCGCCAACGAAATAATCATTGGGCTTGGGTGCCCAAATCACGCGCCTGCCCTGCTCTTCAAAGCTACGCACAGCCTTATTCACCGCCCAGATAAATTGCGGCACCGGCACCTTCTCCAAACGCTCTGCATGCTCTTCCGGTATACGCAGGTTCTTCATGACCGCCAGGGCCATCTCTTTCCCTGTATTCCTCGCCTCTGTTCGATCACCCGGGTCTACTACACCGGACAGGATGATGGCCTTATGGAAAAGCCCATCCGCTTCCGGAATCTGGCCCAGCGTGGTCACCTTGACTCCGCCGCCGGACTGACCAAAAATCGTCACGTTATCCGGGTCGCCGCCAAACCGGGCTATATTCTCCTTTACCCAGCGCAGGGCTTCTACCAGGTCTGCCATGCCGGCGTTAACGGAATTTTTATACTTATCCCCGAAAGCCGACATATCCAGATATCCAAAGACATTGAGCCGGTGGTTTACGCTGACCAGCACCACATTATCCAGCTTGGCTAAATTGAACCCGTCATAACAAACCTGTTCAATGGAGGACCCCGTTGTAAACCCGCCGCCATGTATCCAAACCATTACAGGCTTTTTGTCAGCGGGGTCACAGCGGTTTGTACAGATGTTCAGGTACTGGCAGTGTTCGCTGCCAGGCCAAAAACGGTGCGGGGTCAACACCTCCTCCGAAGGCGGCGGCTCGTTCAGCACCGGGCAGATCATCCCGTAGCTGCCTGCATCCTTCACACCCTCCCAGGGGTCTACAGGTTCGGGCATCTGGAAGCGCCTGGCTTTGGCATAGTGGATGCCATAGAAATGGTCAACGCCGTTGAAATGGAAGCCCCTAAGCTTACCTTTGGCAGTTTCTACGATGGGTGAGGTTTTGGAAAAGCAGAAATCCATTTGCGTCAACTCCTATTTGTTTTTTTGCACACCGTGACCGCCCGCACAGCCTCCAGGAATTTGGCAACGGATTCGGAAGGCTCCGGCGAGTGCAGCAGCCCGTAGGACATGGAATAATCCCAATCTACCGGAATCACCTTGAGCAACGGGTGCACATTGGCCCAACGGGGGATGCACAGCAGCGCGTCGTTGGAATTCTCACAGCGATTGAAAATCTCTACGCTGTATATGTCAAAGTCCACCAGGTTGATTTGCGGATGGTTTTCCCACAGGTCGTCCCGCAGTTCGTCTACATAACGGCTCCAGTTCCGGTGCATCATCAGCAGGGTCTGGCCATGCAGGTCCCGCACGGAAAGCCGCGTCCTGTCCGCCAGCGGATGATAGATGGACACCGCACAGCACAACGGCTCCTGGGACATCTCAAAGCCCGCACACCTCCGCAGATTCAGCATGACATCATCAAAGACTCCCACTATCACATCAATATCCTGGCCAAAATTCGCCAGAATTTTCCGGGCATTTGGCAGCGTGTTTTCATAGGGCACCATCTGAAATTTGATTTCCGGGCAGCGTTCGTGAACAGCCGGCCACAGCTCCATCAAGGCCTGGGCCGGAGTCATGGGCGACGTCCCGATCCGGATCACCTCTGAATCCCCCTGCATGGCGTTTTTAGCCCGGCTGACGGAATCCCTGCAATATTGAACAATGTACTTTGCGTCCTTGTAAAAAGATACGCCGGCCTTTGTCAGTGTCAGCCCCCGGTGGGTGCGCTCAAAGAGTTTCACTGCCAGGGTGTCCTCCAACAAGTTGATTTGCTTGATGACCGCCGTGGGGGTGATGAACATTTGCGCTGCTGCTCTGTTGAAACTGCCTGCGTCGGCAGTCTGGAGAAAAGTGTCCAGTTGGGGGTTGTACATTCAAATACACGGCTCCTTTTTGGGGGATTCTTACCCGTTCGCCTTCGCGTCCTGCAAGGCTTTATTGAACTTGCCCAGCACCTCCGGTATGGCTATGTTCTGCGGGCAGAGCTTCTGGCAGGCGCCGCAGCCCAGGCAGGCCGAGGGCAGCTCATTTTCGCCCATGGCGTTCAGGGTGAAATTCAAGGTGCCCAGACGCTTGCTGTAGTTAAGCTCGTTGTGCATGGAAATCAGCTTGGGGATGTCCAGCCCCTGGGGGCAGGCTTCGCAGCAATAACGGCAGGCAGTGCAGGGAACCAGGTCTGCCATAGCCGCCACGACTTTCTGCAACAGTGCCTTGTCCTCTTCGGTAACCGGGTCGTTTTTGGAGAAGAGCGCCAGGTTCTCGTTCATCTGCTCCATGGTGGTCATGCCGCTCAAGACCACCTGTACGCCGGGCAGGCTTTGCAAGAAACGGAACGCCCATGACGCAATGGAATCATCAGGCCGGGCGGCCTTGAGCATCTCCTGGCAGTCGGGGCGCAGGTTGGCGAGACTGCCGCCGCGCACAGGCTCCATGACGATGACCGGGATGCCCCTGTCCTCCAAAAGCTGGTATTTGCTCCTGGCGTCCTGCAAATCCCAGTCCAGATAGTTTAACTGAATCTGCACGAACTCGAAGGTATCCGGGAACTTGTCCAGGAAATTCCGAATGGTGTCGGCCCGCCCATGAGTAGAGAAGCCCAGATGGCGGATTTTCCCGGCCTTTTTCTGTTCCAGCAGGTAGCGCACAACGCCCAGTTCTTCGTTGGTGTAGAAATCGTATGAGGTCTCAGCTACGTTGTGTAGGAGATAGAAGTCGAAATAATCCACCCCGCACTTTTCCAATTGCTCCTCAAAGATGGCGGAAATGCCCCGCACCTCTTCCCCGGCCAGATAGCCCTGGAACCCCAGCTTGCCGTCCTTATAATTCATCATGTGGCCCGGCATTTTGGAAGCCAGGTACCAGGTGTCCCGGGGAAATTGGGACAGCACCTTGCCCACAAAGCCCTCGGATTCGCCGCCGTGATAGCGGTAGGCAGTATCGAAGTAGTTGACCCCCTGGTGGTAGGCACGCTCGATGATTTCACGGGCCTTTTCCTGGTCAATGGGGCCGCGCTCGCCTACGGTGGGCAGGCGCATATTGCCCATGCCCAGGGTGGATAATTTTAAGTCCTGAAACGGTTTGTACAGCATGGTCGTTCCTCCTAACAAGTGTTTTATTTATTCTAGCAGTTGAAGTGTTCTCTAAGTCAATAGGAATAGAGGTTCATCAGCTGAACCTCTACCCCTTTCCTCTTATTCCATCTCTTTTGCGCAATCTTCCAACAGACTAATAATTGGCAAATGCTGGGGGCACGCCGTCTCGCACTGCCCGCACTGGATGCAATCGCTGGCCTTACCCTTGTTGGCGGTAGCAATCGTATAGGCCCGCTTGCCCTGCATACTGGAAGGGGCCGTCAGGCTGTTGCGCACCGCAAAAATCTCCGGGATGGGGATGTTCTGCGGGCACTCGCCGGTACAGTAGTGGCAGGCCGTGCAGGCAATAGACTTATCCTCTGTCAGCGCCACCTGAGCCTTCCTGATGGTCTCCTGCTCAGCCTCATTCAGCGGCTGGAAATCCTTCATGTAAGAAAGGTTGTCCTCCATCTGCTCGATGTTGCTCATGCCCGACAGCACCGTGATGATGCCGTCCAGCGACGCAGCGTAACGGATGGCCCAGCTTGCAAAAGACTTCTCCGGGTCTGCCGCCTTGAAAATATCCTGCACCTTCTGGATGGGGTTTGCCAGCGCGCCGCCCTTGACAGGCTCCATGACCGTGATGGGCTTATTGTGTTTGCGGCAAATCTCCCAGCAGGCGCGGGACGCTACGCCCGGGTTTTCCCAGTCGGCGTAGTTGATTTGCAGCTGCACGAAGTCCACCTCGGGGTGGTCGGTCAAAAGCTCTTCCAGCAAATCTGGGTCGGCGTGGAAGGAGAAGCCCCAATTCTTTATCAAGCCCTTCTCCTTTAATTCCTGTGCAAACTCCCAGATGTGGTACTCGTCATACTTTTTATAATTGCTGCGCTGTAAGGCGTGGAGCAGATAGTAATCAAAGTACCCGGCCCCGGTGCGCTCCAAACTGGTGTAGAACTGCTGCTTGGCACTCTCCTCGTCGTGGCACTGGAGCCACGCGCACAGCTTGGTGCACAGGGTATAGCTGTCGCGGGGGTGGCGGTCTACCAGGCACTTTTTGGTAGCTTCCTCGGACAGACCGTCATCGTACACATAAGCCGTGTCAAAGTAAGTGCCGCCTGCTTCCAGGAACATGTCCACCATCTTGCAAGTCTGCTCGATGTCCTCCGATTTGCCGTCCGCCAGCTTGGGTAGGCGCATCAGGCCGAAGCCCAGCTTGAACGTGTCTTTCCCTAAGTAATCCGACATTTTACATCCTCCTTATTTTCTCTGCCCATACACAGGCAGGTCTGTCTCGTCCAGCAGCTTGTCGATTTTTGCAATCTCCTCCGCTGTCAGCACTACATCGCCCGCGCCAAAATTCTCCTGCAAGCGGTGCTCCTTGCGGCTGCCGGGAATGGGTACAATCCAGGGCTTCTTGCACAGCATCCACGCCAGGGAGAGCTGGCCGGGAGTGCAGTTCTTTTCTTTGCCCAACTCAGCCAGATAGTCCAGCAGCACCTTGCCGGCTTCAAAACCTTCCTTGGTGTACTGGGGCATGCGGCTGCGGAAGTCCACGCCCTCGGCAAATTTGCTGTCCGCGTTGTAAGCGCCGCTGAGGAACCCGTTACCCAAGGGTGAGAAGGCCACCAGCGCAATATCCAATTCCTCCAACACAGGGAACAGGGGCTCATACTCCCGGGCAATCATGGAGTAGCGGTTCTGGATGGCGGTCACAGGGCAGACTGCGTTGGCCCGGCGCAGATAGTCCTCGCCCGTCTCGGAGATGCCCCAGGAGCGGATTTTTCCCTCTTTGATGAGCTGGCCCATAGTTTCGGCGACCACTTCGGGCTCTACCTTGGGGTCGATGCGGTGCTGGTAGTACAGGTCGATGTAGTCGGTGCCCAGGCGCTTGAGGCTCCCCTCTACAGACTGCCGAATCTTCTCCGGGCTGCTGTCCAGCACCGAGCCGTTGTCAGTAAAGGTAATGCCCATTTTCGTTGCAATGAACACCTTGTCCCGCACAGAGGGCAGGGCCTCGCCTACCAGCTCCTCGTTGTAAGAGGTGCTGCCGTCGGCATTGATGCCCGTGTAGCACTCGGCGGTGTCGAAGAAATTGTAGCCCATATCATAGGCCTTCTTTAGCATTTCGATGGCAGCGGTCTTTTCGGTGGGCTCGCCATATGCGTGGGAGAATCCCATGCAGCCCAGGCCCACCGGGTTCACCATAAAGCCGCTTTTGCCTAATCTTCTTTTTTCCATGTTGAATCCTCCTTTTGGTTTTTACTTATCAAACTCTGCCGATACATCCTCCAGCAGCTTGCGAATCTCCAAATGCTGGGGGCAAATCCTCTCACACTTGCCGCACTTCAGGCAGTCCTTTGCCTTGGTGCCCTCTGCGGTGTGGATATTGTTGTAATAGTAATCGGTGTTCCAGTTGCCAAAGCTTTTCTTGGCATTTAACAGCGCGAACAGATCCGGGATATGGATGCCATTGGGGCACTCTTCCATGCAGTACCGGCAGGCGGTGCAGGGAATCAAATTCTGGGCGCGCAGGAT
This sequence comes from uncultured Clostridia bacterium, assembly GCA_947652665.1. Lineage (GTDB taxonomy): Bacteria > Bacillota > Clostridia > Oscillospirales > Acutalibacteraceae > Acutalibacter. The sequence continues at coordinate 3,195 of CANTDZ010000038.1, read as the reverse complement.
TTCTGTGACCTTATCCACAGCGGCGCGCTCCTCGGCAGACAGTGGCTGGAAATCCTTCATATAGCTGGTGTTGTCCTCCACCATCTCCATGTTGCCCATGCCGGAGAGCACCATCATGATGTTGTCGAACCCGGCGGCAAAACGGATGGCATAGCTGGCGTTGCTCATGCCGGAATTCAGGCCATCGAATACCTGCTGAGCCTCGGGAGGCAGATTCACAAGGCTGCCGCCTTTTACCGGCTCCATGACAAGCACCGGTTTGCCATGCTTCTCACAGACCTCGTAGACCTTACGGCTCTCTACAGACGGGTCCTCATAATCGTTATAGTTGAACTGAATCTGCACCACTTCAATCTGGGGGTACTCGGTCAAAATCTGCTCCAGCACAGCCGCCCGGTCGTGGAAAGATATGCCGAAATGCTTGAACTTTCCCTCCTCCTTAAATTGCAGAGCAGTCTCGTAGGCATGGCACTTTTTGAACTTCTGGAAAATATTTGCGTCCTGGGCGTGCATGAAATAGAAGTCGAAGTAGTCTACGCCGCAGGCTTCCAGTTGGCTTTCGAACAGAGGGCGGATATCCTCCTGTTTGTTGAAATGGTGAGTGGACAGCTTGTCGGTGAGTATGTACTTGTCACGTGGATAACGGCTGGTCAGGCACTCCCGCAGGGCAGGCTCACTTTTGCCACTGACATAGCCGTGGGCCGTGTCGAAATAGTTGAAGCCCTCGGCGATGAATTTGTCCACCATCTTCGTGAACAGGGCGGTGTCCACCTCGCCGTTTTCCAGCAGCGGCAGACGCATACAGCCAAAGCCCAGCTTCTTATTGATGTTATCGTAGAATTTACCCATTTTACATGACCTCCCATTTTATTTAACAATCTCCGGCTTCTTCATCCGTTTAGCCGCCGCGTCCGCCAAATTCATCCTGTTCAACGCCTCATCTATCTTCACGATATCTTCCGCCGTCAAATCCACATAAGCGGACGACAGGTTCTCCATCATGCGCTCCGTACTGCGGGTGCCGGGGATGGGCACAATCCAGGGCTTTTTGCGAATCATCCAGGCCAGGCAGACCTGCGCCATGCTGGCAGTCTTTTCCTCCGCAATGCCGCGGATGAGGTCAAGGGCCTGCTGGTAATACTGGAAGCCCTCCTCCGAGAACTGGAACCGTCCGCTGCGGTTGTCCTCCGGGTGGTCAAAGGTGGGGCGCTCACTGTAACGCCCGGACAAGAAGCCCTTTGCCAGCGGGGTGAAAGCTACCAGTGTGATGCCCAGTTCCTCGAACACAGGGAACAGCCGCTCGGTGTCCCGGTCGATAACCGAGTACACGTTCTGCACGGCCGACACGGGGCACACGGCATGGGCCCGGCGCAGGTAATCCTCCTCTACACAGGAGATGCCCCAGGCACGGATTTTACCCTCTTTCTTGAGCTGGGCCATAGTCTCGGCTACCACCTCGGGCTCTACATTAGGGTCTACCCGGTGCTGGTAGTAGAGGTCCACATAGTCTGTCTGCAGGCGCTTGAGGCTTCCCTCAATGGACTTGCGGATAGTCTCGGGGCGGCTGTCCATTTCCAGGTGGTCGCCCTTGTGCAGCACGCCGCACTTGGTGGCCAACACGATTTTGTCCCGGATGCCCTTGATGCCCTGTCCAACGGCATCTTCGTTGTAAGCGGTGGTGCCGTCAGGATTGGTGCCGGTGTAGCACTCGGCGGTGTCGAAGAAGGTGTAGCCCATGTCATAGGCGGCCTTGATTTTATCGGCGGCTTCAGCCTTCTCCAGAGGAGTGCCAAAGGCGTGGGACAGGCCCATGCAGCCCAGGCCCACGGGGCTGATCTCGATGTTCGTGTTGCCTAAAATACGCTTTTCCATTAGGTGATGCCTCCAATTTAAAATTATAATTTTTCAAACAATTATTTAGTAGGTAGAAGTGCGAACTTCCAGCATCTTCCACTGCCCGTCGATTTTTTCCAAATCAATATCCATCTGCAGCCGCCAGGTGTTGCTCCCATTGGCGCCCACGGCCTCCACAATGCTCTGGCCAATCATAGTGGCCTTATCGCCATCTACTGTGACCTCAATCTTTTCATGCTCGGCGGAGGGGTAGCGTATCTTCCCCTCCATCACAGCCTGGATATAGTCGGCGCGGGGCTGGCGGGTGCCGGTCATGTGCACCAGCACTCCATTGTCGGCAAACACGCTTTCCAGCGCGGCACGGTCACATTCCACCATGCCACGGTATAATTCCCGGTAGCTGTTTTCTATTACTTCTTTATCCGTCCCCGGATTTTCCGGTTTCTCTTTCAGTGGCCCATAAAAATAGCTGGCCGTCGCGCCGCCGTCAATTAAAATGGTCGAGCCCGTAATGAACGCACCCCGGTCGCTCATGAGCAGTTCTGCCACATTGGCAACCTCGTCCGCCGTACCAGGCCGACCGGCGGGACAGTTCGCAAACATATTCTTGTAAAAATCTCCCCGGGGGCCGTTGAACTCGTCGATAGCCAGCGGCGTGACAATGATGCCGGGAGCAATATCGTTGATGCGCGCCCCGCGCTGGCCCCACTTGACGGCCTCCGCCATGATCCGCTTCTCGTTGCAGCGCTTGGCCATCTGGTAGGCGTGCAGGGTGTCGCGGATGTTTTCGGGCTGCAGGAGGGGCAGAGACAGCAGTTCCTCGGTGGGGGTGGTAGCGAGCAATTCATCCTCCTCGGCGGTCAGGGCAGGCATACGCCACCCGGACTGGCTGGAAATCGTCACGCCTGTACCGCCCTTTTTGATGACCTTGCCCACCTCTTCCAGCAAGACAGCGGTGCCGTACAGGTCAACTTTCAGGATAGCTTCAACAGGTGCCTGGCTGGGAGAAACCCCGGCGGCGTTGACCAGCATGGAGATTTCCCCATATTTCTGCGCCTCAGCGATGATGTTCAAAATTGACTCCCGGGAGGACAAGTCCATCTCCACGGGCACGGTGTCAAAGCCTGCGTCGTTCATGGTTTTTGAGATGGCTTGGGCGTTTTCCATATTCTTGTCGCCCACCACGATTTTCATGCCATAGCCCATCCTCCGGGCAATCGCCATGCCAATCTGGCCTGCGCCTGTTAAAATCATTACGTCTTTCATGCTTTGTTCCTCCCTTTGTATCTTGTGTTTTTATTTTAGCGTATGGCAACGTGGGAATCAATTCGAATTTCGGGG
>CANTDZ010000037.1 GCA_947652665.1 uncultured Clostridia bacterium | reverse complement strand
GAGGGCGTGGACGTTTCCATTACCGGCAACTCCACCAACCCCACCCGTTTCCAGCATCTGGTGGCAGGCACCTACAAGAAGTGGGCCCTGGAGAACGATAAGAAGTACTTCTCCGTTGCATCCGGCGGCGGCACCGGCCGTACCCTGCACCCGGACAACATGGCAGCCGGCCCCGCTTCCTACGGCTTGACCGACTCCATGGGCCGTATGCATGGCGACGCCCAGTTTGCCGGCTCCTCTTCCGTGCCGGCCCACGTGGAAATGATGGGCCTCATCGGCATGGGCAACAACCCCATGGTCGGCGCGACCGTTGCTTGCGCTGTGGCCGTTTATGAGGGCACAAAGTAAGCTTTCCCCATAAAGCCTAACATAAAAAAAGACCGGCGTGACTTGAACATCGCGCCGGTTTTTTATTATGTTTACTTTTTGAAATCGGGAGGGGGGACCATATCGTTTAATAGATCACTCAGTACGTCGATAACAGCGGCCCTTTCGGCTTTCAAGCGATAGGAGTAGAAATCGCGCATAGAAGGGGGAGCCCCCTTAAGGTTCTGCTCAATCTCCTCTATCCGGGACTTGTAGAAGCGGATCTGCATAATGAACCGCGTAAAGTGCTTATTCTCAATGATGGAACTGACCAGCTGAGGGTATAGGCCTTCTTCTTGTTTATCGGAATTGTGGGCATTTTGAAGCAGGAGAGCGGCGTCTTCACTGAGGCCCATTTCTTTAGCGGTGATATTGGCGTTTTCCTCTACCCGGAAGGCTGAACGGCCCAGCAGCCAGTCCACGGACACGCCGCACAGGCCGGATATTTTTTGTAGCGCCTGGAAATCCGGGAACCGCGTGCCCTCCAGATAGGTGCGCACCAGCGCTTGGGACATCCCCAGCTTTTTGGCAAAGTCAGCCAAAGACATTTCGCCCTGTAAAGCCCGGAAGGATTTGTGGAAAGCAGCAAAAATGGCGCTGTTGTTTTCGTCTTTATGCATAGGAGCCTCCTGCTGGTAAATCTTCTCTTTGAAATATACGGTAGTTTGGCGGCAAAGTCAAGTGGTTTTTGTAAAACATCTTGACTTTGCCGCCAAACTACCGTATATTTCAAAGAGAGGAGAAAAAAGCCGCTATACTAAGGAGGTCATAGATTTGAAAGCATTTATGGATCAGGATTTTCTTCTGACAACAGAGACGGCCAAGGAGCTCTACCATGGCTGCGCCGCCCAGCTGCCCATTTTGGATTATCACTGCCACATCAACCCTCAGGAAATTTTTGAGGACAGGCAGTTCGAGAACATTACCCAGGTGTGGCTGGGAGGCCAGAACCCGGATGGCAGCTATTTCGGCGACCACTACAAGTGGCGGCAGATGCGCGCAAACGGCGTGGAAGAGCCCTTTGTCACCGGCAGCGCCCCAGAACGCGAGCGCTTCCAGAAGTGGGCCGAAACCCTGGACAAGGCTATCGGCAATCCCCTTTACCATTGGAGCCATTTGGAGCTCCAGCGCTATTTCGGCTACACGGGCGTGTTGGGAGCCGATACCGCCGGGGAGGTCTGGGAGCTGTGCAACGAAAAGCTGCACCAGCCGGACATGAGCGTGCGCAGCCTCATCAAGCGCTCTGGCGTGACCCTGCTGTGCACCACGGACGACCCGGCCGACGATCTCCGCTGGCACAAGGCCCTGGCTGAGGACGATACGTTTGATGTGCAGGTGCTCCCCGCGTTCCGGCCGGACAAGGCGATGAACTTGGAAAAGCCGGACTATCCCAGCTACCTGGCCAAGCTGGGCGCAGCGGCTGAAATGGAACTCAAGACCTTTGCCGACCTGCGCACTGCCCTGCAAAAGCGCATGGATTTCTTCGATTCTATGGGCTGCCGCCTTTCCGACCACGGTCTGGAGTTCATGATGTTCGAGCCTGCCCCGGAAGAAGAACTGGAAAGAATCTTCCAAAAGCGCCTGGGCGGCGAAGCACTCACCCGCCAGGAAGAGCTGCAGTTCAAGACCGCCTTTATGCAGTTTGTAGGCAGCGAATACGCCCGGCTGGGCTGGGCGATGCAGATCCACTTTGGATGCAGCCGTGACAATAATACAGCTATGTACGAAAAGCTCGGGCCGGACACGGGTTTTGATGCCATCCACACGGCGGCGGTCAACAAAATAGCAGAGTTTTTGGACTCCCTGGCCAAGCGCGGCGCGCTGCCCAAGACCATCCTCTACAGCCTGAACCCTAATGACGACGAGGCTATTGGTTCTGTCATTGGTTGCTTTGAGGAAGGCGGTACAGTAGGCAAGGTGCAGCAGGGGGCCGCCTGGTGGTTCAACGACCACAAAGCGGGCATGGTCAAGCAGATGACCTCCCTGGCAAACTTAGGCCTGCTGGGCAACTTCCTGGGAATGCTTACCGATTCTCGCAGCTTCCTGTCCTATCCCCGCCACGAATATTTCCGCCGCATCCTCTGTGACCTGCTGGGCACCTGGGTGGAAAACGGAGAGTATCCCAAAGACATGAAAAAGCTGACCGATATCGTCAAGGGCATATGCTATAATAACGCCGTCCGCTACTTCGGATTCGACCTGGAAACAAAATAACCCGGACAAAACAGCCGCCAGAGCCTATATGGGCCCCGGCGGCTTTCCTTTTTTAGTTGGGCTTGAATTTGCGGTCGTCCTTGGCGGACTCAGCCGGCGTGCGCCGCACACTGTATTTGCGGAAGTTGATGAGGAACGTCAGCACAAAGAGGGCCACACTCAAGCTGGAAAGCTGGATGGGGGCGGGGATTTCGCCCGTATATTGGCGGCCCAGCAGCATCAGCGCCAGATTGGAGAAACAGTAGGTGACCGTGAGCACCACTGCCAGCCCTCCGCTGACAAACACCCGCTTAGCCGCGCCTTCCTCGTCCACTCCGGCAAAGAGCTTGCACAGGTAGAACAGGGTCATCAGCATAGAAGCGCAGCTGATTACGGAGAAGAAATTCTCTACAAAAGAGGAGGACTTGGCGTAGAAAACATAAGCCAAAATCAGATTCGCCACGCCCCACGCCACCGCCACCAGATAGAGTAGCGGCATTCTTTGCAGATTGCGCTTGCCCGTGAAGAACCCCACCGACATATAAAGCTGCAAAGCCCCAAAAAGCAGGGAGGTGATCAAAAATGCAAAATGGATGATTTTTTGATGGGAGAAATCGTAGCGGGTGATGCCCGTCTTCAAGTAGCCCAGGTAATCCACCGCCTGCAGCACGGCGGAGACAATGAGCACCAGCCCGGAGAAAATAGCAGTGCCGCCCACCAAGACATTTCGCCGGGGGACATAAGGCCCAAAGTAGCGCCGGGATTTAAAGCACATGATCCCGGAAACCAACGCTGCCAATAAGGGCAGGCCCAGGCTGCACCCGGCTACCACGCCGCCGTCGGTGTAAAAGCCGGTAGAGTAATCGAAGAAATACAGCATCTGTATGACGCGCAGCACCACGCCTGCGCCGAACCCAACACAGAGGACTTTCAAAGCGTTTCCAACATTCATAAACAATTGACCTCGCAGCCTTTCAAGATTCGCCCGACCGGGGGCATTGTAATATTATACCACTTTCCCGCCGCCAGCACAAGCATAATCCTCGCCCAAACGCCATAGCTTTTATAGGGGGCCAAGCCTACCGCTTGTCCATGGGCTGGTAAGACTGCTTTACCGGCAGCGCACGGTACGCAGGACGCATGATGCGTCCGCCGGTCGTCAGCTCCTCAATGCGGTGGGCGCACCATCCCGCGATGCGCGACACAGCAAACATGGGCGTGAACAGCTCCTCGGGGATGCCCAGCATCTCATAGACCAGGCCGGAATAGAAATCCACGTTGGCACAGATGACTTTCTCTTTTTTAGTCACGTTAAAGAACACTTGGGGCGACAGCTTCTCGATGAGCTCATAAAGGGCCAGCTTCTTGTCGAAGCCCTTCTCTTTCGCCAGCCCCCGAGCCTTGTTGCGCAGGATCACCGCGCGGGGGTCGGACAAGGTGTAGATAGCGTGCCCCATTCCGTAAATGAGCCCGCTGCCATCTGCCGCCTCGCCCCGGAGGATCTTCTCCAAATACCGCGTGACTTCCTCCTCGTCCTCCCAGTCCTTCACGTGCCCCATGATGTCGTCCATCATCATGCGAACCCGGTGGTTGGCCCCGCCGTGGCGGAAGCCCTTCAGCGACCCCACTGCCGCGCCAATAGCCGAATAGATGTCCGTCCCGGCGGAAGTGAGCACCCGGGTGGTAAAGGTAGAATTGTTGCCGCCGCCGTGCTCGGCGTGGAGCACCATGCACAAATCCAGCAGACGGGCCTCCTCTTGAGTAAAAGCGCGGTCAGGGCGCAGGGCGTTGAGAATAGCTTCGGCAGTGCAATGGCCGGGCTCGTAGGGATGGAAGAACATACTCTCCCGGTCAAAGTGCCGGCGCTTGACCTGGTAGGCGTAAGACATGATGGAGGGCATCCGGGCAATGAGCGCGATGCTTTGGCGCATATTGTTTTCCAGGGACTGGTCATCCGGGTCATCGTCGTAAGAATAAAGGGCCAGCACGGAGCGGGCCAGCTTGTTCATGATGTTTTTGGAGGGCGCCTTGATAATCATGTCCTCCGGGAAATACTCAGGCAGCTCACGGTTGTCGTAGAGCAGGCTGCACATCCGGTCGTACTGCTTTTTGTTGGGCAGTTTGCCGAAGATTAGCAGCCAGGCCACTTCTTCAAAGCCAAACCGACCCTCGGCCTCGCATCCGGCAACGATGTCCTCCACGCTGATACCCCTATACGTAAGCCGCCCCTTGTCCGGAACCTTGTCGCCGTCGTCGATGAGGTAGCCATGCACGTTGCACACATGGGTGAGCCCTGCCATGACACCGGTGCCGTCCTCGTTGCGCAGGCCGCGCTTTACCCGGTGCCGGGCGTATTCCTCCTTTGAAATGGTGTTATTATGGCGGTATTCTTCACACAGCTCCTGCATGGCTGTCGTTGCTTTGTTATCCATCCAAAATCTCCTCCCAAACGGTTTCTTATTGTCCTACTATTCTACCGTGTTAAAGGAGGGAAGTCAACCATTTTTGCAACTTCGAAGTGTGTAAAATGCAAATTTTATCATCTTATCCGAATTTAACAGACAAAAAGCTGTATATTTTGAAAGTTTTTAAAGTGAAATGTGTAAAACGAAAAGGAGCGTGCCGCTATGAAATCCCCTCAGAAGCTATTGTTGGTATTGCTGGTCGTGTATTTAGTCTATACGCTTGCGCCGGCGGCAGCGTATGTGTCCACCCAAAGCGGCCCCGCTCCGTTCCCGGCCCCCAGCCCAACCTTGGAACCCACCGAGCCCCCCATCCCGGCCGAAAGCCTTCTGCCCAATTTTTTAGAGGATGCAGCGCTTCCCAGCGAACCAGCGGAGGAAGCAGAAGAACCCGCCTTCACCCTCTACGACGTGGCCACGGACCAAACCCTTACCGTACCCGCCAGCGAATTTGTAGCGGCAGCCGTGGCCTGTGAAATGGATCTTTCCAGCCCCGCCGAGGCCCTTAAGGCGCAGGCCGTAGCGGCTTACACCTACTACACCCGTCTGCAGAACACTGGTCAGGCCATCGCTTGTGATAGCGAAAACTGGCTGGTATACGTGCCCCAGAGCGCCATGCAGGCCCGGTGGGGGGAGTATTACGATACGAACCTGTCTCTGCTGCAGGGCATCGCCAACGAGGTGCACGGCCAGCTGCTCACCTGGCAGGGCGAGCCCGCCTTGACCACCTATTTCGCCATCTCCTCCGGCAGCACGGAAGCCGCCGCCAATGTGTGGGACCCCAGCGCGTCGGAAACCTGTCCCTACCTCCAGCCGGTAGCCAGTCCGGGCGACCAGCTCAGTGACGGCTACTCCAGCACCCGCACCTTCACAGAGGACGAGTTCCGGGAAGCCGCCGCAGCCCACTTCACCGACGACCCGCCCGACCTCTCCGGCCCCTCTGACCAGTGGCTGACCGACATCGAATATACGCCTGCAGGCACAGTAAAGCAGGCGCATCTGGGAGGAGTGGAAGTCACCGGGGGCGAGCTCCGCACCGCGTTTTCCCTTCGCAGCGCCTGCTTTTCGTTTACGGCTGAGAACGGCAGCCTTACCTTTGATGTGCGGGGGTGGGGCCACGGCGTGGGCATGAGCCAGGCCGGGGCGGTCTTCCTGGCCAAGCAGGGGGTGGGCTACAAAGAAATCCTGGCCCACTACTACCCTGGCACTGAGCTCACTTACCCACAGTAGGCGGGTCTAGGTGCACGTCCAGCTGGGGGAAGGGGATCGGCACGCCCGCCCTGTCAAAGGCTTCCTTGACCTTTTCCTGCATGGAAAAATAGAGGTTCCAGTAATCCTCCTGCCTGCACCAAAGCTTCATCATTACTGTGACAGAGCTTTCCTTCCATTCGCCCACTGCGATGATGGGGAGCGGCTCCTTGAGTACCCGTGGGTCAGCCTCCGCCAGCTTTGACAGGAGCGATTTTGCCAAAGCCAGGTCGGCCTGGTAAGAGACGCCATAGCTCAAATCCAGCCGCCGGGTGCCATTGCTGGTGAAATTCACCACGATGCTGTTTGTCATCTTCGAGTTGGGCACCAAGACCTCCTTGTTGTCAAAGGTAGCCAGGATGGTGTACAAGACCTCGATGCGTTTTACCGTGCCCTCGTGGCCTTCAAAGGAGAGGTAGTCGCCCATCTTAAAGGGCCGGGTGAAAATGATCTGCATCCCGCTGACAAAATTGGACAGGCTTCCCTGCAAAGCAAAGCTCGCGGTGAGCCCGGCCGCGCCCAAAGCCGCCACCAGCGACGTAATGTTGATGCCCAACTGCGCCACTGCGCTGACCGCCGCCACCGCCAACACGATGAACTTCACTACCGACCCCACAAAGCTGGCCGCCAGAGGGTCCAAGGGCCCCTTGCCCATGGCCTTTTTGGTGAGCTTCCCGGCAAGCCGTGCCAGCCACCAGCCACACAGCAGGATCAGCCCGGCCACCAGCAGGTTGCCCAAAAACTCTTTGGCCCACGCGGACAGGCTGCTGGAAAACTCCTGCCATGCGGTTCTCATGTCCCAAATTGTTTCCATGGCTTATCCCTTCGCCTGCCTGCGCAGGTGGTCGACCAGCAGCCCGTTGGCCAGCGCCGAGGGGGTGGAACCGTTGAGGATGAAATCGGCGCGCCATTTGGTGGGTTCGATGAACTGGTCGTGGCGGTAGCGCACCATGTCCAAATACACCCCAGCGATCTCCTCAAAGGACAGCCCCCGTTCGGCCATGTTCCGGCGCAGCCTGCGCACGATGCGCTCATCGGCCTGGCAGTCGATGAAGATTTTCAAGTCCAGCTGTTCATAAAGCCAGTCGTACCATAGGGCAAAGAGGCCCTCCACCAGCACTACGTCAAACCCCTGCCCCAGAGCCTCCCCGAGGTCTTTGCGGAGCTGGTCGGCATAGATTGTCTCCGGGCAGTTGTCGTCATAATAGACTTCCCCAGTAACGTGGGCTTTCGCCTTAGGGCGTACATCATCGGGCTTAAAATAACTGTCCATGTGGAATGTTTTCACGTTCCAGTCTGCAAGCTCGCTTTCCAGCCAGCGGCTCAAGGTGGATTTGCCGCTGGCCGTGCCCCCGGCAATCCCCACAACATAAGGCTTTTTCATTTCTTGTTCCTCCCTGTATTATACGTCCCATTCATTCTATCATACCGGCCGGTGCTTTGTAAACCGCCGGGACAGCAATAAGCACAAGATCAGCACTACCGGGAATAAAGCAGCCACCAGCATCCCGGCTTTCAAGCCCAACTGTTCGGTGTAGCCCAACTGCAAAGCCAGGTCGCTGACCGCCCCTGTAAGTGCCGGGCCTGTCGAACACCCGATGTCCCCGCAAACTGCCAGCACCCCGAACATGGCTGTGCCGCCTTTGGGGTAAGCTGCGGCGGTCTTACTAAGCACGCCGGGCCACATCAGGCTGATGGAGAACCCGCACAGCGAACAGCACAGCAGCGAAAGCAGCGGCACCGCAAAAAGCGCGGCACCCAAATAACACCCAACGCACAATATGGCTGTGCCCATCAAGGCTTTGTCCAAATCCAGCTTTTCGCCCCACACGCCGTAAATAGTGCGCCCGATCCCCATGAACACGGCGAACAAGCACGGTCCCAGCAGATCCCCCATGACCTTGGGCACTCCCAGAGCTTTCTCCGCAAACAGCGAGCTCCACTGGCTCATGGCCAGCTCGGAGGCTCCGGCGCAGAGCATCAGCACCATGGCCGTTACGAAAATCCCGGAGCGGAACAGCGTCCGCAGCGGCGATTTCTCATCCTTGGGCACAGTAGGCATCAGCGGCACCGTGGCAAAGGCGACGCAGTTATAGGCCGGTATCAGCGCCCAGAAAAGAGGCAGCACCCACCACAAGCCCTCGCCCAGCAGGCGCACGGCCAGGGTGGTCAGCAGGACCACGGCTACCTGGCCCCAGCAGTAAAAGGAGTGCAGAAGGCTCATTTTTGCGTCCTTGGCGTCGCTGGGGAGGGAGTCGATGATGGGGCTGATGATGACCTCAATCATGCCGCCCCCAATGGCGCTGATGACCGTCGCCACAGCCAGCCCCGCAAAGGGGGCGGGGAGGGCCCGGGGCAGAAGCCCCAGCAGTACCAGTCCCAATGTGCTGCACACATGGGCCATCACGGCAGCGGCTCGGTAGCCGATGCGGTCGACAAAGCGCACGCACAGCAGGTCGACCAGGATCTGCGTGACGAAGTTAAAGAGGATCAACGAGGAAATCATGGCATACGAGATGCCGAATTCCTTTTGGAAAATGACGAAAAACAGCGGGCTTATGTTGTTGACGATTCCCTGTACGATGTACCCCCGGTAGCAAGCCATCCGGGTGCTTCTATAAGAAATAGGTTCACTCATAGCGGCAGTCCTTTCCCAGTTTTTGAAAGCGTACTGTTCTATTATAATCAAAAATGGGGGCTTTGGGAACATCAGAATTCCATCAAGGAATCCTCAAAATTTTGTACATAGTACCGGATGTTTTTCCGGCCGCGCGAAATAATTTGGTGCCCTTCGGCTTCCAGCTTCTCCTTCTGGGCCAGAACGCCGCCAGGGTACTTGGAGTTAAGCTCCCCCTCGGCCTTGAGGGTGCGCCAATAGGGCGTCTCGTCTTCCTGCCGCTGGAAGCTGGCCCAGGCGGCAATGGAGACGAATATGCCGGCCGTGATGGGCTCGGTAAAATCCGCGCCGTTCTCCCGGGCTAGATGGGTCCGCAGATGGCCCACCGTTGTCAGCTTCCCAAAAGGCACCTGCCGCATGAGCGCATCATAGGCCAGGGGAGGGGCAAAATACATATTGTCCCCGCCGTATTTTTGGATGCTCTTCTCGTCCGTAAGCTTCTGGAATTTGGGCATATCCTTGCTGTCGTGCAGCATGGCGTTGAAATCTTTTTTGTCTTCGTTTGCCAATCGGCATCACCTCCGCCTACAGTATACCCCATCGGGAAGCGGCGTGCAATGAGGCGGTTTGCCTTTCCTGTAAAAATTTTGTGCGGACTGGAAGCTTTTTTCAAAAATGGGATTGCTTTTTTTGGTGGGAATCTATATAATGTATATAAGCAGGAAAGCGGCCCTATGGCCGTGTCCCCTCATAAAAATTATAAGGAGTGTATCACGTTATGAAATTAGGCGTATTGACAAACGTCATCGGCTCCACCCCGCTGAAGGAGGCCCTCAGCTACCTCAAGGGCTTGGGCGCCCAGATGGTGGAGATTGGCTGCGGCGGCTATCCCGGCAAAGACCACTGCGACCCCGGCGTGCTCTTGAACGACGAAGCTAAGTTCAATGAGTTTGTCGAGACAATCAAGGAGTCCGGCCTGGAGATCAGCGCTCTGAGCTGCCACGGCAACCCCATACATCCCAACAAGGAAATCGCCAAGCAGTTTGACGACGATATGCACAACGCCATCCTGATGGCCGAGAAGTTGGGCATCCACCAGATCAACACCTTCTCCGGCTGCCCCGGCGACTGCCCCGAGTCCAAGAACCCCAACTGGATCGTCTGCAACTGGCCCACCGAGTACCCCGAGACCCTGGAGTGGCAGTGGAACGAAGTTCTGATCCCCTATTGGAAGAATTTCGTAGCTTTCGCAAAAGAGCATGGCGTCAACAAGATCGCCCTGGAGATGCATCAGGGCTTCTGCGTGCATAATACCCGCACCCTGCTCCGCCTGCGCGAGGCCGTAGGCCCCGAGATCGGCGCCAACCTGGATCCCAGCCACCTGTTCTGGCAGGGCATGGACCCCATTAAGGTGATCCGCGCCTTGGGCGGCGATGCCATTTTCCACGTACACGCCAAGGACGCTATCTTCGATCCCATCAATTCCGAAGTAAACGGCAACCTGGATACCCAGTCTTACGCGGATATGAGCAAGCGTTCCTGGATTTTCCGCAGCATCGGCTACGGCCACGACGAGAGCTTCTGGAAAGAGTTCTGCAGCCAGCTGCGCCTGGTGGGCTATGACTACGTCCTGTCCATCGAGCACGAGGATGCCATGCTGAGCACCAACGAGGGCCTGGTAAAGGCTTGCGACGTTTTGAAGCGCGCCATCCCCTTTGAGGATACGGCCGACATGAGCAAGCTGCATTGGGTATAAGTTTCTAAAATCGGACAGGCTATGGGCCCCGCCCGATCGGTCTTTTGGAAGAGTTGCGAAAAGTCGCATAGAGTGAGTGGGACGGCATGGCATTGGGCTGTGCCGTCCTTTACTATTTCGTTGACGCGCAAATGGGAATTTGCTATAATAATAGGAAAATGGCAAGAGAGAAGGGCAATCGATATGGAATTTGTGATTGTGACGGGCCTGTCTGGCGCGGGGAAGACCCGTGCTATGCACGCCATGGAGGATATCGGATTTTACTGTGTGGACAACCTGCCCCCGGCGATGATCCCGGTGTTTTACGATTTGTGCGAGAAATCCGAGGGCCTGGGCCGGGCGGCAGTGGTGACGGACACCCGGGGCGGGGAGATGTTCATGTCTTTCTTTTCGGCCATGGAGACGCTGAAAAGGGACAAGAAGTCCTATAAAATATTATTTTTAGATTCTTCTGACCCAGTTCTTGTGCACCGCTTTAAGGAGACCCGCCGCAAGCACCCGCTGTCGGATGACCTGAACGGTTCGCTGGAGCAGGCTGTGAAGCTGGAGCGAGATATGCTCAAGCTGGTAAAAGAGAGCGCGGATTTCGTCATCGACACCTCCGGCTTTTCTCCGGCACAGCTAAAGACCCGCATCGCTGAGCTGTTCCTTAACAGCGCCGGGGACTCCCTTTCCGTGCTGTGCATCAGCTTCGGATTCAAGTTTGGCATCCCCATGGAGGCTGACCTGGTCTTCGATGTGCGCTGCCTGCCCAATCCCTTCTACGATGAAGCCCTGCGTCCTAAGACGGGCCTCGACCCCGAGGTGCGTGATTACGTTATGGAGAAGGAGGAGACCCAAGGCTTTGCCGCGCGGTTCACAGACATGATTGACTACCTACTGCCCCTGTACGCGCGGGAGGGCAAAAGCCAGCTGGTCATAGCGGTGGGGTGTACAGGAGGGCACCATCGGTCGGTGGCGCTGGCCCAGTATATGTGCGACCATCTGACGGCCAAGGGCGTCAAGGCCAGCACGGCCCACCGGGATATGCAGAAATTTTAAGGGAGGCGCAGGATGGCTTGCATTTTAGTGACGGGCTTCCCGGCTACCGGCAAAAGCACCCTGGCGGCGGCACTGTCGAAGGAGCTGGGGATTCCCATGTTTTCCAAGGACAGCATGAAGGAGCTGCTCTACGATACCGTAGGTTTTCGTTCCCGGGCGGAGAAGGTAGCGCTGGGCGTGGGGGCCATGGAGATCCTCTATTATTGTGCGGGGCAGATGCTGTCCCTGGGGCAGTCCGTGATTTTAGAGAATAATTTTGAAAACAGCTCAAAAGAAGGCTTATTGGCTCTGCTGGCAAAGTACCCCGGCCCTGTGGTGACCGTAGCGCTTACTGGCGACCCCCACGTGATCTACCAGCGCTTTTTGCAGCGCGATACCTCGCCGGAACGCCATCGCGGCCACGTGGTCAATACCAGCTACCCAGAGCCTCCCGGCGAACGCCCGCCTTATGTGCCCCTGTCCTTTGAGCAGTTCGTGGCAGGCTTCCGGGCTCGGGGTATGGACGATTTTGATATTGGCGGAGTGCGCATCCCGGTGGACGTGACGGATTTCTCCCAAGTGGATGTAAAAGCTCTGGCCCAGGAAATAGCGGCCTATTGCGGCTGAAAGAAGGGAGGGGAGGGCCATGTCCTTTTCGGGCGAGATCAAATCGGAGCTGTGTAGGATCGAGATAAAGCGACCCTGCTGCCTGGGAGCTGAGTGTTACGGCGCATGGCTTTTTTCCCGGTGCTTTACCCTGCGTGACAGCGCCTGGGTGACGGAGAGCGCTCCTGCGGCGCGCCGGGCCATGGAGCTCTGTGCGGCGTTTGCTGGGGTCTCGGCGCAGTTGAGCTATGCGGTGAGCCGTAGGCAAAAGCCAGCCTACCGGGTCACGCTGCCGGAGGCCTCGGATAGGGAACGGCTGCTGGATGCCTTTGGGCATTCGGGCCGGGAAGCCAGCCTGCGCATCAACCGGGCCCCGCTGGAGGAGGATTGCTGCGTGCAGTCTTTTCTGCGGGGGGCGTTCCTCACCTGCGGCACAGCGACCGATCCCAACAAGGGGTATCATTTGGAGTATGCGGTGCCGTATAAAAACCTGGCCAAGGATTTGTATACGTTGCTGGGGGAAATCCCGGCTTTCCGGGCCATGCCAGCTATCGTGCAGCGCAAAGGGGGCTATGCCGTCTACTTGAAGGAGAGTGGGCAGATTGAAAACCTGCTTACCTACCTGGGCGCGCCTCGGGCCGCCATGGAGCTCATGCAGGTAAAAATGTTCAAGGAAGCCCGGAACAACATCAACCGCAAGACAAACTTTGAGACCGCCAACATGGACAAGACCTTCTCAGCGTCCGCCCGGCAGACCGCCGCCATTGCCGCCATAAACGACACCGTAGGCTTGGATGCCCTGCCGCCCCACTTAGGCGACCTGGCACGCCTGCGCCTGGAGTACCCCGACATGACCCTTCGGGAATTGGGCGAACGGCTGCACATCAGCCGCAGCGGGGTGAACCATCGCCTGCAAAGGCTTTTGGAACTGGGCGAACGGATACTGGAAGAAAAGGGCGTCGAAAATATTCTGTGACCAAAAGAAAGGGGAGAGGGCTTTGCGCCTGCGAGACAGCATACTGCCCCACGGGAATTTTAAAGTGGAGGGCAGCGCAAAAATGAAAGCCGCTGTATACGGCGGCGCGGCAGCGATGGTACTGGGCATTTTAGGCCTGATGTATCTTTTGCTTGGCTGGGCTGGCAGCGGGGCGCCGGAGGTGGGCACGGTGACGCTGGAGAGCCTCGGCGTGGCGGTGAAGCCGCTGCAAAATGAAATCTACACTACTGAGGATGGAGAGCGCAGAGATAAGAAACGGCTAGTCCCAGGAGAAATCGGGGATAGCGCGCCTTTGGTGGAGTATGACCACTCTATCACCCTGTACTTTGACGGCAAGAGCGACAACGGCCCTTTCTATTTTGTCATTTACGACGAGGACGAGCAGATATATTCGGACAAGAAAGCCGAGTTTGAGTGCCCCCAGGAGCCCGGCCGCTACTTGGTCTGCGAGGAGACCTACTGGGGCCAGAAGAAAGACAACATCGGCGTAGAGTATTATTTCTGGATCGAGGTGGGCCCTGAGGACATCCAGTAGGAGGGCATTATGGGATTCGTGCATCTGCATCTGCATACGGAGTACAGCCTTTTGGACGGGGCCTGCCGCATCGAACGGCTTATGGATGCCGTAGAAGCGTCGGGACAGAAGGCCGTGGCTATTACCGACCACGGCAATATGTACGGTGTCATTGACTTTTATAAAGCGGCGAAAAAGCGGGACATTAAGCCGATTTTGGGCTGTGAGGTCTACGTGGCTAAGCGCACCCGGTTCGATAAGGTGCATGAGTTTGACAGCGAGAACCGCCATCTGGTGTTGCTGTGCGAGAATGAAACCGGTTATCGCAACCTGATGGCTATGGTCTCCAAGAGTTGGACAGAAGGCTTTTACAACCGCCCCCGTGTGGACTACGATTTGCTCCGTGAGCACCACGAGGGCCTGATTGCCCTGTCCGCTTGCATTTCCGGTGAAATCCCCCGTGCCTTGCTGCGGGGGAATTACGGGGAGGCAAAGTCTGCCGCCCTGCGCCTGCAGGAAATTTTCGGGCCGGGGAATTTCTATCTGGAGCTGCAAGACCACGGCCTGCAAGATGAAAAAGTCGTGAGCCCCGGCATTCTCCGCATGGCACGGGAGACCGGCATACCGCTGGTCGTGACCAATGACTGCCACTATATCGCCGCCGACGATGTAGAGGTGCACCGTGTGCTCATGTGCATCCAGACGGGCCGCACGGTAGACGAAGAGGGCGGCCTGGACTTCGGCTCCGGGGAGCTGTACTACAAGAGCGAGGAGCAGATGCGCGCCCTGTTCCCCGAATACCCCGAGGCCGCCGATAACACCGTAAAAATCGCCGAGCGCTGTCATGGGGAAATCGAGTTTGGCAAGACAAAGCTGCCCCGCTTCACCACCCCAGACGGCAGCGATAACCTAGAGTTCTTCCGCCGCCTGTGCTATGAGGGCCTGGAAAAGCGCTATGGCCCCAACCCGGACGAATTCCTTCGAACACGGCTGCAATACGAGATGGACACCATCACACAGATGGGGTATGTAAACTATTACCTCATCGTGTGGGATTTCATCCGGTATGCCAAAAGCGTCGGCATACCCGTGGGCCCCGGCAGAGGCTCGGGCGCGGGGAGCCTGGCGGCTTACAGCATCGGCATCACCAACGTTGACCCCATCCGCTACGGCCTTATTTTCGAGCGCTTCCTCAACCCCGAACGCGTCAGTATGCCCGATTTTGACATCGATTTCAGCGACGAGCGCCGGGACGAGATTATCGCTTACGTCTTGGAGAAGTACGGAGCCGACCATGTGGCGCAGATCGTCACCTTTGGCACCATGGCGGCCCGGGGAGCCCTGCGGGACGTAGGCCGTGCCATGGGCATCCCCTACGGTACGGTGGACCAGGTAGCGAAGCTGGTGCCTATGGAATTGGGCATGACCCTGGACAAGGCGTTGAAAGGTTCTGCCTTCAAAGAAAAGTACGACAGCGATGCCCAGGTACGGGCCCTGATCGACATGGCGCGCAAGGTAGAAGGTATGCCCCGGCACACCAGCACCCACGCGGCGGGAGTGCTCATCACGGACAAGCCGGTGATGGAATACGTGCCGTTGGCCAAGAACGACGATGTTGTGGTCACCCAGTTCACCATGACGGCCATCGATGAGCTGGGCCTGCTGAAAATGGACTTTTTAGGCCTGCGCAATCTGTCGGTGATCGAAAACGCCGAAAAGCTCATCTGCCGCCGGGAGCCCAGCTTTTCCATGGAGCGCATCCCCTGGGGCGACCCCCAGGTCTTTAAGATGCTGGCGGCGGGGGAGTCGGTGGGGGTGTTCCAGTTTGAATCGGCGGGGATGACGCGGCTGCTGGTGCAGTCCCACGCGGAGGAGATTGAAGACCTGATCGCTATCATTTCCCTGTACCGGCCGGGCCCTATGCAGTTCATCCCCATGTATCTGGAAAACCGCCGCGACCCCGGCAAAGTAAAGTACAAGCACAAGCTGCTGGAGCCCATCCTGGGCGTGACCTTCGGGTGCATCATCTACCAGGAGCAGGTGATGCAGATTTTTCGCGATCTGGCGGGGTATTCCCTGGGGCGTGCCGATATCGTGCGCCGGGCCATGTCCAAGAAGAAGCACGACGTGCTGGAGCGGGAACGGCAAGTCTTTATTTATGGCCAGCAGCGGGAGGACAGCACGTGGGAAGTAGAGGGCTGCCTGCGCCGGGGCGTCGACTTGGCCACGGCTGAGGAACTTTTCCGGGAGATCGAGAATTTTGCGTCCTATGCCTTCAACAAATCCCATGCGGCCTGCTATGCCATCGTGGCCTACGAAACCGCCTACCTAAAATGCCATTACCCTAAAGAGTACATGGCGGCCTTGCTTTCCAGCGTGCTGGGGTGGACGGGGAAAGTCGCTGAGTACATTGAGGAGTGCAAGCGCCTGAAAATCGCCGTGCTGGCCCCCCACGTCAACGAGAGCGACGTAGGCTTTGCCGTGACCGAAACCGGCATCCGCTTCGGATTGCTGGCGGTAAAGAACCTGGGGCGCGGGGTCATTGCCCGGCTAGTGGAGGAGCGGACGATGAATGGCCCTTACACCTCCTTCTATAATTTCTGCCGCCGCATGGCCGGGCGGGACTTCAACCGCCGCGCCATCGAGAGCCTTGTCAAGTGCGGTGCCTTGGACGGCCTGGGAAACAACCGAAAGGAAATGCTTTTGGCCGTGGAGAATGTCCTGGAAAGCCTGGACAGCGCCAAGCGCCGGAACATTGAGGGGCAGGTCGGCTTCTTTGACACCCCCCAGGCGGAATCCGCCGGGGACCTGGAGCTGACCCCTGCCGAAGACTTCTCCCACCTGGACAAGCTGGCTATGGAAAAGGAGGTCACGGGGATGTATCTCTCCGGCCATCCCATGGCTGAGTATACGGCTTTGTACAGCCAAGGCAAGTATGCTCGGACGGATGAAGTCTTTTTGAGCGCCCAGGCCGGGGAAGGGGAATCCCCCAAATACCGGGACGAGCAGCGGGTAAAGATGCTGGGCATCATCACAGATGTGCGCAAAAAGAACACGCGGTCTGGCAATGCTATGGCCTTTGTCACGCTGGAGGATATGTATGGGGCCATTGTCGTGCTGGTGTTCCCCAATGTGCTGCGGAACCACGGTGATAAGTTCGCCGAGGGCGTGGTGGTGGAAATCACCGGCCGCCTGAGCTTCCAGGAGGAAAAGGAGCCGGAGCTGGTCTGCATGGAACTGGCCCCGCCGCCCTCGCTGGCAGGCGCGCCCAAGAAGTCCGGCAGGCCGGGGCTTTATCTGCGGGTGGGTTCCCAGGACAGCGACCAGTACCGCAAGGCCATGCAGTATATCGCTATTTTTGATGAAGGCCTGACAGATGTCTACCTGCGTTTTGCAGACACGGGGAAGCTGGTAAAGGCCCCCGCCAAGTACTGCACGTATGTGAACGAGCCTTTGCTGCGGGCGCTGGAGAAATTGCTGGGCAAAGGAAATGTTGCCTACCGGGCTCCCGAAAAATAGTAGAATTAGGCAAAAAGTTGCTGTACCCCCTTGATAAATTTTCAGAATTTGTTATAATAAGACTATAATAATTGCAAAGTGGGCGAACCAGCTTCGCTCCAGAATTGCGTTGGAGGAAGATACACATGGGTGCAAAAAGTATTGCAGTATTAACGAGCGGCGGAGACGCCCCGGGCATGAACGCTGCGGTGCGCGCAGTGGTGCGTTCGGCTTTGTCCTTTGATATGAAGGTCTACGGCGTTATGCGCGGCTATAACGGCCTTTTGAACGGCGACGTAAAAGAAATGAGTATGCGCAGCGTTTCGGACATCATGCAGCATGGCGGCACAGCCCTGTTCACAGCCCGCAGCCCGGAATTCAATACGGCGGAAGGCGTAAAGAAGGCGGCGGACAAGTGCCGCGCTATGGGCATTGAGGGCGTTGTGGTCATCGGCGGCGACGGTTCGTTCCGCGGTGCCCGCGACTTGTGCGGGGAAGGCATCTCCTGCATTGGCGTGCCCGGCACTATTGACAACGACATTGCCTGCACCGACTACACCATCGGTTACGATACGGCCTTGAACACAGCTATGGAAATGATCGACCGCATCCGCGACACAACCGAGTCCCACGACCGTTGCAGCGTGGTAGAGGTCATGGGCCGCCGCTGCGGCGATATCGCTCTGCACACCAGCATCGCGGTGGGCGCTATGGCTACCTTGGTGCCGGAAGTCCCCTATGATTTCCAGCGGGACATCGTGGACCGCATGAAGCTGGCCCAGAGCACCGGCAAGCGCCACTATATCATCGTTGTGGCCGAGGGTGTAGGCCATACCCAGGACCTGGCAGAGAAAATCCAAGAGGCCACCGGCATTGAGACTCGCGCCACCATTTTGGGCCATGTGCAGCGCGGCGGCTCTCCCACTCTGCGCGACCGTGTCGTAGCCAGCCGCATGGGCTACCATGCCGTTGAACTGCTTTACAACGGCGCTTCCAACCGCGTTGTGGCCCTGAAGGGCGAGACGATTGTCGACTACGACATCACCGAGGCTCTGGATATGCCCCGCGTATTTGACGAGAATCTCTATCGGATTTCGGCCCGCCTTTCCATCTAAAAAGGGAAGGGGCCCGTCCATAAATCTAAAATTCATTGTACATTTGAGAGACCTTTGCCGCTCCTGGCTGGGGGCGGCAGGGTCTTTCTGTTTTGTGTGAAGGAGCGTCTATGGAAGAAAAGCTGACCTATAGCGCACTCAGCGAAGATTTGCAGGCGCACATCCGCCAAGACCGAGCCGAGCATTGGGAGAACCCCTGGCGCTGCCGGGAAGAGGATGCCCTGCGGCGGGATATGAATCGGGACCAGGCTACCCTTTGGCGGCCTGCTTTTGTGCGCGATGCGGAGAAGATCCTGCATCTGCCCCTGTATAACCGTTACGCGGATAAGACACAAGTCTTCTCCTTTTACGAAAACGACGACATCACCCGCCGGGCGCTGCACGTGCAGTTGGTGGCGCGGATCGCCCGGAATATCGGCGCGGTGCTGGGGCTCGACCTGGAGCTGATTGAGGCCATTGCCCTGGGCCACGACCTGGGCCACACCCCCTTTGGCCATGCAGGCGAGCGGTTCCTGAACGAACTCCTGCAGGAGCACACGGGCCGTTATTTTAATCACAATGTGCACAGCGTGCGGGTGCTTGACCAGCTTTTCCGGCGCAACCTGACCCTGCAGACCTTGGACGGCATTCTCTGCCACAACGGGGAGTTTGCTCAAAAGGAGTACCGCCCCCAGCCCCTGCAGGGCTTTGCGGCCTTTGACAGCGCCATAGAGGCCTGTAACACCCAGGGACAGCCTGCTATCCGTCAGCTGGTGCCAGGCACGCTGGAGGGCTGCGTGGTGCGCGTATGCGATATGATCGCTTACCTGGGCAAGGACCGTCAGGATGCCGTGACCGCCCACATCATCGAGGAGGACACGCCCTTTACGACCCAAGCCATTGGCACACAGAACGCCGCCATTATCAACAACATGATCGTAGATATCCTGGAAAACAGTTACGGCAAAGACTATATCATGCTCAGCCCCGGCACCTACCAGGATATCAAAACGGCCAAGGCGGAGAACTACGAAAAAATATATCGGAACGAGAAGGTCAACGCGGTCTATGAAACCTCCATCCGGCCTATGTTCTGGGAGATCTATAAGAAGCTTCTGCGCGATGTCAAGGAGGGGCGGGAGAGCTCGCCGGTGTTCCGGCACCATATTGCGTTCCTGAAGGAGAAGGTGCGCTGGTACGGCGGCATGGATTACCGGGAAGAATCCCCCGAACAGATTGTCACCGACTACATTGCCAGCATGACGGATGACTATTTCTTGGCCCTGTACCGCTTCCTGTTCCCCAAGAGCCCGCTCGGGATCGAATACCACTCCTATTTTGCAGACCTGTCGTAAGGCAATGAAGAAGGGCCCCCGCCATTTGCAGGGGCCCGCGCATAAAGGTGATAGTGCGTTTACTTCAGTTGTGCTTTGCGGTTTTCCACCAAGTCTTCCAACTGGTCGATGATCTCCATCTCGGTCACTTCTTCCAGCAGGGAAGAGACGAGGCTGGGGATGGATTCCTGGCTGAAAACGGGGCTGCTTTTCACCTGCATGATCGCGTAAGCGTCCGCTGTGACGCTAGGCACAAAAGTACGGGCATAATTCTTAGTGCTCTGAACGAAACCCGCCACCTCGATCGCTTTCTTCTCCAGCATGGAGTTCAGCAGGATATGGATAGAAGCAGGCTTCCATGTACGTTCTGGGGTCAGCTCGATGATCTCAGAGCGGGACAGGGGCCGATCCTCCTTCCACATCAGGTCCA
>CANTDZ010000036.1 GCA_947652665.1 uncultured Clostridia bacterium | reverse complement strand
AAAAGCGCTTCAAGCTTTCCAAAAACGGGAAGGTGATCCGCGGACACGCCTTCACCAGCCATCTTTTCAACGGCCACGGCAAGACCCCCAAGGTCAAGCGCCACGCCCGCGGCACCACCGTGACCGACAAGACCAACGCCGCCGCCGTCAAGCGGATGCTGCCCTACAAATAATGACCCCGATATTTTGGAAAGGATGAATGAAAAATGGCACGAGTAAAGGGCGCGATGATGACGCGCAAAAGAAGGAAAAAGGTACTAAAGCTTGCCAAGGGCTATTGGGGTTCCAAATCCCGCCACTTTAAGATGGCCAAACAGGCCGTCATGAAGTCCGGCAACTATGCATACATCGGCCGCAAGCAGCGCAAGCGGGATTTCCGCCGCCTGTGGATCACCCGCATTTCCGCCGCCTGCAAGATGAACGGCATCAACTACTCCACTTTCATGAACGGCCTGAAGAAGGCTGGCGTGGGCCTCAACCGCAAGATGCTCTCTGAGATTGCCATTGCGGACGCCGCCGCCTTCACCGCTCTGGTAGAGAAGGCAAAAGCCGCCCTATAAAAAGCTCAAACTGCGCCTGAGGCAGCAATGCCTTAGGCGTTTCCGCTTCTTTTTTGAGAAAGGAGGCCCTATGGATTTCCCCCTTATTACCAGCCGCAAGAACCCCCTCGTCCGGGCGGCCGCCAAGCTTTCCTCCTCGGCGGAGGAACGGCTGTCGCGCCAGGAATTCCTGTGCGAGGGCGCGCGCCTGTGCGAGGACGCGGCCCGTTCGGGGCTGGCGGTCGAGGCGTGCTTTTTTACCCAAAGCGCCCAGCAGAAATATGGGGCATACTTAGCCCCCGTGCTGGCCTGCGCCAAGGAGGCCTATCGGATAGAGGATCACGTGGCCGGACTCCTTTCCGGCACCAAGAGCACCCAGGGGGTCTTTTGCGTGTGCAAATGGCCGGGCACGCTGCTGACGGGCGTCATTGGGTTTGCCCCGGCGCGGTCGTGCCTGGTGCTGGAGAATTTGCAGGACCCGGGCAACCTGGGGACCATCCTGCGCACTGCCGAGGCCCTGGGGGTCAGCCGCGTCTTCCTGCTGGGGGACTGCTGCGACCCCTTGTCCCCCAAGGCCCTGCGGGCTTCCATGGGGGCGGTGTTCCGGGTGGTGCTGGCCAGGGAGCCTTCGGCGCAGCACCTGGCTCAAATGTTGCGGGGGCATGGGTTTGCGCTTCACGCCGCCGTACCCGACAGCGGGGCGCGCCGCGTAACGGAAATTGACTTTGCCCAGGGCCTTCACGCCGTCTTTATCGGCAACGAGGGCGCGGGGCTCACGCCGGAAGCCTGCGCTTTGTGCGGGGACAGGGTGACCATCCCCATGGCAGGCCGGGCGGAATCTTTAAACGCGGCGGCTGCGGCGACCATCCTGTTGTGGGAGCTCCAGCGCGGCGCGGCCGGAAAGGAGGAGTGACCGTGGACCATCGGGCATATTGGATATGGCTGCAGCACGCCTTTGGCGCCGGAAGCCGCCTGCCTTGGGAGCTGAGCAAGCGGTTTGCGGGAGGCGTGGAGGAATTTTACAAGCAGGGCGCGTCGCTGTGGAACGCGCTGACTTTTATCTCGGAGGGCCAGGCCGCCGCCCTTTTCGATTTCAGCCTGGCCCAGGCCGAGGCCCAGCTGGAGCACGCGGAGAAGGTCGGCTGGATGGTCATAACGCCGGAGTGTGAGAAATATCCCGAACCCCTTAGGCATATTTCTGACCCTCCCGCGGTACTGTATGTCAAGGGGGACCTGCCGGATTTGGAGGCCCGCCCGGCCATTGCCATCGCAGGCGCGCGCAAAGCGTCTGACGCTTCCCTGGAAGCGGCCCGGAAGATCGGCTACCAGCTGGCTTGCGGCGGCGCGCCCGTGGTGAGCGGCGGGGCTGTGGGCATCGACGCGGCGGCCTTAAAGGGGGCCTTGAGTGCGCTGGGGCACGTTATCAGCGTGCTGCCGGTGGATCTGGGGAGCTCTTACGTGACCAAAAACGCGTCCCTGCGCCGGGAGATACCGGAAAAGGGCGGGGCCCTGGTAAGCGAGTATTTCAGCCAGAACCGCCCCGGCTTTGGCACCTTCCAGCAGCGCAACCGCCTGATTACGGGCCTGAGCGCCGGCGTGGTACTGATACAGGCGGCGAAAAAGAGCGGCACCATGCTCTACGCCAAGTACGCCGTGGATCAAAACCGCGACGTGTTCGTATATCCGGGGCCTCCGGGCGACCCGGAGTTTTCCGGCAGCCAGGCGCTTTTGGAAGACGGCGCCAGGGCTATCACCTGCGGCGAGGACGTGCTGGGGGAATACGACCAGCGCTATGCGGTCATGCCCAGCGAACTCTTCAGCCTTGCCCCGGAGTATGACGGGCTGTTCGACGACATCCCCCTGCCCGGGACGGAAACGGCTTTGGGCGACCCCGGCAGGATGGAGCCGGAGGACAGCCGGGCTTCCGGAGACTCGCCTATCTTGGACGCGCTGGCAGACGGGGCCCTCACGGCGGCTCAGCTGGAGGAGCGCACGGGGCTGGGCGCGGGCGCGCTTTTGAGCCAGCTCACCGAATTGGAGCTGGAGGGGCGCATTGAATCCGTCGCCGGCAGGCGCTACCGGCTTGCGTAGGGGAGAAGTTTTATATTTCCAATTTAGAATTATAACCACTTGGAAATATTGTAATATGAAAGGGTTTGCAGGAGCGCCCTGCAAGAAAGGAAGATCAGAATATGTCGAAGCTGGTAATTGTGGAGTCGCCTTCCAAGGCGAAGACCATACAAAAATATTTAGGGCCCGGCTATGAGGTCATAGCGTCCATGGGCCACGTGCGCGACCTGCCCAAGGCTAGGCTCAGCGTGGATGTGAAGGACAGCTTCAAGCCCAAATACAGCATTATCAAGGGCAAGGAGAAGCTGGTCAAAGAGCTTAAGGAAGCAGCGGCCAAGTCCGACGGCGTCCTGCTGGCCACTGACCCGGACCGGGAAGGGGAGGCCATTTCGTGGCATCTGGCCTACATTCTGGATTTGGACGAGAACGCTCCCGACCGGGTGACCTTCAACGAGATCACCAAGACCGGCGTGGCCGAAGGCATGGCCAACCCCCGCACCATCGATCTGGATTTGGTAAACGCCCAGCAGGCCCGGCGCATTTTGGACCGCCTGGTGGGCTACACACTCAGCCCTTTTTTGGCTAAGACCATCCGTCCCCGGCTGTCGGCGGGGCGGGTGCAGTCGGTGGCGGTGCGCATGATCGTTGACCGGGAGGAAGAGATCAAGGCTTTTGTGCCCGAGGAATATTGGAGCATCGATGCCAAGCTCACCGCGCCCCCCAGCAAGGCGGTGTTTGCCGCCCAGTTTTATGGGGACGAAAACGGCGAGATCAAAATCGGCTCCCAGGAGGAATCGGATAAGCTGTTTGACGAGCTCTCCAAGGAAGACTTCGTAGTGGGTCCGGTGAAAAAGGGCAAGCGCAACCGTACTCCTGCGCCGCCGTTCATCACGTCCACCTTGCAGCAGGAGGCCTCGCGGAAGCTGGGCTTCCAGGCCCGGCGCACCATGAAGGCCGCCCAGGAGCTTTATGAAGGCGTGGACATCGAAGGGATGGGCACTATGGGCCTTATCACCTATATGCGTACCGACTCGCTGCGCATTTCCGAGGACGCCATCCGCGATGCCAGCGAGTATATCGAGGGCCGGTGGGGGAAAAAGTACCTGCCCTCCAAGCCCCGTCACTTTAAGTCCCGTGCGAACGCCCAGGACGGCCATGAGGCTATCCGGCCGTCTACCATTTCGCTGACGCCCGAGCAGGCCAAGGGGTCGCTGACCTCCGACCAATATAAATTGTATAAGCTCATCTGGGAGCGCTTTATTGCCTGCCAGATGGCGAACTGCGTGCTGAACACCAGCCAGGCGACCATCCTGGCCGGGAAGTATATTTTCAAGGCCTCGGGCTTCAACGTGCACTTTGACGGCTTCACTGCCCTCTACGAAGAGAGCAAGGATGAGGAGGAGAAAGCCGGAAAAGACCTGCCACCCCTGGAGGAAGGCCAGAAGCTAAAAATCAAAGATCTAAAGGGCAACCAGCACTTCACCCAGCCGCCGCCCCGCTACACGGAAGCCTCGCTCATCAAGACCCTGGAGGAGAACGGCATCGGGCGTCCGTCGACGTATGCGGCGACCATCAGCACCATTACCAGCCGCGAGTATGTGGCACGGGAGGGCAAGGCCTTTAAGCCCACGGAATTGGGCGAGGTCATTACCAAGCTGATGAAGGAGCGCTTCCCGAAAATCGTCAACGTGCGGTTTACGGCCCAGGTGGAGGACGAATTAGATGCCGTCCAGCGGGGCGACGAAGCCTGGGTGGAGACCCTCCAGCGGTTCTATGACGATTTCGACAAGACTGTCCAGAAGGCCAAGAAGGAAATGGACGGGGTCAAAATCAAGCTGAAGGAGGACGAGACCGGGGAAGTCTGCGAAAAATGCGGCAAGCCCATGGTCATCAAATACGGGCGGTATGGGCGCTTTATGGCGTGTTCGGGCTACCCGGAATGCAAGAACGTGAAGAAGATCGTCAACGAGACCGGTGCCATCTGCCCCAAGTGCGGCGGCAAGATCATCGAGCGCAAATCCAAGCGCGGCCGTGTCTTCTATGGGTGCAGCGAGTATCCCAACTGCGACTTCGTTTCCTGGGACCCTCCCGCTAAAGAAAACTGCCCCGTGTGCGGCAAGGTTTTGATGCAGAAGAAGACCAAAGACAAGCGGATGTACTGCGTAACGCCTGGATGCTCCTTTGAGGGCAAGGTGCCGACGGATGAATAGGCCGGAGGTCAAGGTTCTGGGGGCCGGGCTGGCTGGGTGCGAGGCTGCCTGGCAGCTGGCCCAGCGGGGGGCGAAGGTCCGGCTTTATGAGATGAAGCCGGAAAAGTTTTCCCCTGCCCACAAGAGCGCCGGGTTTGCCGAGCTGATCTGCTCCAACTCCCTGAAAGCTGCCCGATTGGACAGTGCTGCCGGGCTCTTAAAAGAGGAGATGCGCCGCCTGGGTTCGCTGCTGGTGGACTGCGCGGAGAAATGCCGCGTCCCAGCGGGAGGTGCCCTGGCGGTGGATCGGGACGAGTTTTCGCGCCTGGCCACGGAAGCCATCGAAGGGCACCCGCTTATTGAGGTTTGCCGGGAAGAAGTGTCCGCGCTGCCGGAAGGGCCCGTGGTCATTTGCACCGGGCCGCTGACCAGCGGGGGGCTTGCCGGGGAGATCGAGAAGCTTTGCGGCGGCTCGCTGAGCTTTTTTGACGCGGCCGCGCCCATCGTCACCGCCGAGAGCCTGGACATGGATAAGTGCTTTGCGGCGTCCCGGTACGACAAGGGGGAGGCGGATTATCTCAACTGCCCCATGGACAAGGCCGAGTACGATGCCTTCATCGAGGCGTTGCTGGCTGCCGAGCGCGCGCCTGTCCACGATTTCGATGTGCGCGACCCCAAGGTCTACGAGGGCTGTATGCCTGTAGAGGTGCTGGCCGGCCGGGGGCATGACGCCCTGCGTTTTGGCCCCATGAAGCCCGTCGGCCTGCGGGACCCCCGCACCGGCCACCGGCCCTGGGCGGTGGTACAGCTGCGCACGGAGAACCGGGAAAACACCTTATATAATTTAGTGGGTTTTCAGACGAACCTGAAATTTGGCGAACAGAAGCGCGTTTTCGGGATGATACCGGGGCTGGAAAAGGCGGAGTTCGTGCGGTACGGCGTGATGCACCGCAATACCTTTTTGCGGTCGCCCGGGCTGCTGGCGGCGGATTTTTCGCTGGTTAAGAACCCCCTGGTCTTCTTTGCGGGGCAGATTACCGGGGTGGAAGGGTATATGGAATCGGCGGCGTCGGGGATATTGGCGGGGCTTAACATCCTGCGGCGTTTGCGTGGGCAAGATACGCTGGTGCTCCCCGAAACCACCATGATGGGCGCTTTGAGCCGCTACGTTTCCGGCTACGAGGGCAAGGATTTCCAGCCCATGGGCGCGAATTTTGGCGTACTGCCGCCCCTGCCTGAGAAAATCCGGGACAAGCGCCAGCGGTATATGGCCCTGGCCCAGCGCGCGCTGCTGGCCGTGGATTGGGACAGCGCGAGAGAATAGCAGAAGGAGGCTGTGCTGTGAAGATCATTGTAGACGGGTTCGGCGGGGACAACGCGCCGGGCGAGATCCTTTTAGGCTGCGTGCAGGCTATGGACGAGCTGGGGGTAGATATCGCGCTTACAGGCGACAAGGCCCGGCTGGAAGCGGAGGCCAAGGAATTGGGCGTGGCGGAGCAGCTGGGGAAGATGGAGATTATCCCCTGCGGGGGCATGCTGACCATGGAGGACGAGCCTACCAGCGTCATTAAGGAGAAAGCGGACAGTTCCATGGCGGTGGGCCTGCGCGCTCTGGCCGAGGGCCGCGGTGATGCTTTTGCCAGCGCCGGAAACAGCGGAGCCATGGTGGTGGGCGCCACGACCATCGTCAAGCGGATACGGGGTGTAAAGCGTGTCACCTTTGCACCTATCCTGCCGAAAAGCCAGGGCTTCTTTATGCTGTCCGACGGCGGGGCCAATGTGGACTGCCGCCCGGAAATGCTGGTGCAGTTTGGGCTGATGGGCTCGGTGTACATGGAGAAGGTCATGGGGGTGAAAAACCCCCGGATCGGGCTGTGCAACGTGGGCAGCGAGTCCCACAAGGGCGACGATCTGCGCAAACAGGCTTATGCCTTATTAAGCGAATGCAAGGATTTGAACTTTACAGGTAATGTTGAGGCTAGGGATTTGCCCTATGATGGCTGTGACGTGGCCGTGGCCGACGGCTTTACGGGCAATATGATGCTCAAACTGTACGAGGGCGTGGCGCTGGCTTTGATGGATCAAATCAAAGGGGTGCTCACCAGCGGGTTGAAAAATAAGCTGGCAGCGGCGATGGTCTATAAGGATATGAAGCAGCTGAAAAAGCACATGGATTATAACGAATATGGCGGCGCGCCGATTATGGGTGCACAGAAGCCAGTGTTCAAGATACACGGCAGCGCCAAAGCCTCTACAGTCAAGAACGCCCTGCGCCTGACGCGGGACTACACCCAGTCGGGCATTATAGAGGATATTGCACGGGCAGTAGGAAAAAAGTAGGCGAAATATGTAAAGGGAAGTCGCTTTGTAAAGCTTATTTGCCTTACAAAAACTTGAAAGGGATGTGGCTCCATGAGACCTCTGGAAGAATACGAAAAACGGATCGGCTACCAGTTCCGGGACAAAAAGCTGTTGGAAACGGCATTAACGCATTCGTCTTTTGCCAACGAGCACAAGTGTAAAAGCTATGAGCGCTTGGAGTTTTTGGGCGATTCCGTGCTGGGTTTTGTCACGGCGGAGTACCTGTACGCCCAGTACCCCGGCCTGCCGGAGGGGCAGCTGACGAAAAACCGGGCGGCTCTGGTGTGCGAGCGGTCGCTGTGCGGGTTCTCCAGGGAGCTGCAAACCGGGGAGTTCCTGCGGCTGAGCCACGGCGAACGGCATTCGGGCGGCCAGGACCGGCCCAGCATTTTGGCAGACGTGTTCGAGTCCACCATTGCGGCCATTTACCTGGACAGCGGCGATTTGGAGAAGGCCAAGGCTTTCATCCTGCGGTTCATCGTCCCGGCGGCCAAGGCCCAGACGGCCAAGCCTTTCAAAGATTACAAGACCACCCTGCAGGAGATCATCCAGCAGAACCCCGAGGAAAAATTGGAGTACCGGGTCACCGGCGAGAGCGGCCCCGACCACGACAAGCACTTTACCGTGGAAGTGCATCTGAACAGCAACGTGATCGGAAAAGGCGGCGGCCGCAGCAAGAAAGAGGCGGAACAGCAGGCCGCTCGGGAAGCATTGGAGTTGATGGGCTATTAAACACGCAAATGTGGCGATTTTTGTTCCTCATGTGGGCTGTCCGCAGCGGTGTAGTTTTTGCAATCAGCACACCATAACGGGGGGCTCAAAATGTCCGACAGCGCAAGATGTAGTGTCAGCTGCCGAAAGGGCCGCACAAACGCTCCAGGAGGGGCAGAAGGCGGAGATCGCCTTTTTTGGCGGCAGCTTTACGGCGATCGGCCAGGATTATATGGTGGAGCTTTTAGAAGCGGCGCATCATTGTGTAAAGGAATATAGCTTTATAGGTGTGCGAATCTCCACCCGCCCGGACGCTGTGGAGGAACCCGTGCTCCGACTATTAAAAGGGTACGGGGTGACCGCCATCGAGCTGGGGGCCCAGTCCATGGATGACCGGGTGCTGGCGCTAAATAAGCGCGGCCACACTGCCGCCCAGACGGCGGAAGCCGCCCGGCGCATACGCTCCATGGGCTTTGAGCTGGGCCTGCAAATGATGACGGGCCTTTACGGCGACACCGACGAATCCGCGCTGGAAACAGCCGACAAGCTGATCGCTTTACACCCGGTGACGGCACGCATTTACCCAACCGTCGTTCTGCCCGGCACGGAGCTGGCCCAGCTCTACGCCCAGGGCGCATACGTCCCCCAGACCCTGGAAGAAGCCGTGGGGCTGTGCGCCCGGCTACTGCCCCGCTTTGAAGTGGGCGGCGTGCGGGTCATCCGCGTGGGGCTGCACGCCGAAAAGGAAGTGGAATCGGCGCGGCTGGCGGGGCCTTACCACCCGGCTTTCCGGCAGCTGGTGGAGAGCCGCATGGTGTTTGAGCGGCTGACGCGGCAGTTTGAAGAGTCGGGCCAAAAGGAGCATTGCGTTGCTGTAAAGCCTAAGAACTTGTCAACTGTGCAGGGGCAGCGCAAGGAAAATCTAAGAAAATGGGAGCAAATGGGCTTCCGCGTTTGTCTGCGTCCGGACGCGGCCAACGGAATCTGAGACAGGGGAAAAGCCAATGATCTTAAAATCACTGGAGCTGCAAGGCTTCAAGACCTTCCCGGACAAAACGACGCTGCAGTTTGAGCCCGGCATCACCTCGGTGGTGGGGCCCAACGGCAGCGGGAAAAGCAATATCAGCGACGCCATGCGCTGGGTGCTGGGCGAGCAGTCCGTGCGCACGCTGCGGTGCTCGAAGATGGAGGACGTGATCTTCGGGGGCACGCCCCAGCGCAAGGCACAGGGCTTTGCGGAGGTCACGCTGACCATCGACAACAGCGACCGGGGCCTGCCCTTTGACAACGACACCGTGGCCGTCACCCGGCGGTATTACCGTTCGGGGGAGAGCGAATACTTATTAAATAAGAATACCGTGCGCCTTAAGGACATCAACGAGCTTTTGATGGACACCGGCCTGGGCCGGGACGGCTACTCGATTATCGGCCAGGGCAAGATCGACAGCATCGTGGCGGCGCGGTCGGAGGACAGGCGTGAGATTTTTGAGGAGGCCGCGGGCATCTCCCGCTACCGGTACCGCAAGGAGGAATCGGAGCGGCGCCTGCAGAAGGCCGAGGACAATTTGGTGCGCCTGCGGGACATCCTCACGGAGCTGGAGGGCCGGGTGGAGCCCCTGCGCATCCAGGCCGAGAAGGCCGAGCAGTTCATCGCCTACGACGGCGAAAAGAAGGGCCTGGAGATCGGCATCTGGCTGGAGACCCTGGAGCGTTCGGCCAGCACCCTGCGGGAGCAGGCGGATAAGATGGATCAGGCCCGGGCCCAGCATCAGGAGCTGGAGGAAGAGCTGGAAAGCCTCAGCGCCCGGGCGGAGGAGAATTTCCGGGAGACCAACCGGGAGACCAGCCGCATGGATCAGCTGCGCACCCTGGCCGGGGAGCTGGAGGAGCAGGCCGTGCGCACCGAGGGCGAGATCGGGCTGCTGGAAAACGACATTGCCCACAACAGCCAGGATCGGGAGCGCTTGGAGAAGGAGATCGTGGAAACCCAGCGTTCGGCAGAGGAGACCGGGCGGGAGATCGCCCAGAAGCAGCAGGAGGCTGGGGAGAAGGACGCCCAGATTCAGGAGAGCCATGACAAGCTGTTGGGCTTTACAGAGCGCCTGGAAAAGCTGCGCCAGGGGGCGGACGAGGCCACCCGCCAGCTGGAGCAGGCAGCGGTGGAGCTGGCCCAGGTCAACGCCAGCCTTTCCGAGGAGCGCATCCGCCTGACCTCGGCCCAGTCGTCTATGGCGGAAATCCGCCTGCGGGCCGGGGCAGTGGAGGACAGCGTCCGGCAGGCCAAGGAGCGGGAGCGTTCCGTGGAGGCCGAGGGGCAGGAGCTCGCCCAGATGTTGGAGGACACCCAGCAGGGCCTGGCCGCCCAGGAAAACGCGGTGAAGGGCTATGAAATGCGGCTGGAGTCCCGGCAGAAGCGCCTGCGTGCCGCCCGGGAGGAGCTGGACAAGCTGACCCTGGACGCCAACGAGCAGCTGCGCCGGGCGCGGCTCTTAGAGGACCTGGAGCGGAATTTGGAAGGCTTTGCCCAGAGCGTCAAGGCCGTCATGAAGGAAGCGGGGCGGGGGATGCTCACGGGCATATGCGGCCCGGTGACGAAGCTCATCCATACCCCCCGGGAGTACGCCGTGGCCCTGGAAACAGCCCTGGGCGCGGCCATGCAGAACATCGTGGTGGAAACCGAGCGGGACGCGAAAAACGCCATTGCCCTCTTAAAGCAGCGGGATTTAGGCCGTGCCACGTTCCTGCCGCTGACCACTATCAAAGGCCGCGTGCTGGATCAGCGGGAGATGGACGGGATGCCTGGGTTCGTGGGGGTAGCGTCCGCGCTGTGCCAGTGCGACCCGAAATTTTCCGGCATCCGCGACAACCTTTTGGGCCGCGTGGCCGTGGCGGAGGATTTGGACAGCGCCGTGGCCATCGCCAAAAGGACGGGCTACCGCTTCCGGGTGGTGAGCCTGGATGGCCAGGTGGTCAACGCTGGCGGCTCGCTGACGGGCGGTTCGAGGGCAAAGAACTCCGGCCTTTTGAGCCGCACGGCGGAGATCCAGCGCATCAAGGAAAAGGCGGCGGCCCTGCAGCAGCAGGCTGAACAGGCGTCCCAGGCCCACAAGGAGCGCCAGCAGGAGGTGTCCTCCTGCGAGGCCCAGTTGGGCGCGGCCCGGGGCGAGTGGCAGGCTTTGCAGGAAGAAAAAATCCGCATAGCCGCCGAGTGCGGCCGGGTGGAAAAAGAGTTGGCATCTATCCGCGCCGAGCTGGAGGGTTTGGAGAAAGAACGCCAGGATTCCTCCGGCCGTTTGCAGGAGCTGGAAAAAACCGGCCAGGAATGCCGCCGGAACATCACCCAGTTAGAGGAACAGGCCGAGGCTTGCCAGCAGGAGAGCCAGCGGCTGTCCGGCAGCCGGGAGGAGCAGAACGCCCGGTGCGCGGAGATTTCCGAGACCATACAGGCGCTGCGCTTGAGCGAGTTTTCGGCGCAGAAAGACCGGGACTCTCTCTTGGAAGCGGTGAAACAGCTACAGGCCCGGCGGGAAAATTCCGGGGAAGTGGCAGCGAACCTGCGCAGGCAGATTGAAGAGCTGGCCCAGAAAAACCAGGCTTTAGGGCAGCAGATCGAAGCGCAGAAGGCGCGGATTGAAGAACTGCGCGCTGGGGCCGCCCAGCACCGGGCCGGTATCGAGGAGGCCGCCAAGCGCCGCACGGAACTGGAGCAGGAATCCTCCCAGTTGCGGGCGCGGGAGCGGGAAGTCACCGCCACCCGGGAAAACGTGGGGCGTGAGCTGGCCCGTCTGCAGGAGCGCGCCGACAATTTGCAGAAGGAATACGACGGCATCATCTCGCGGCTGTGGGAGGAGTACGAGCTCACCCGGCGGGAGGCCGAAGAAATTGGCATTAAAATAGAAGACCTGGGGGCGGCCCAGCGCCGTTTGCAGGATTTGAAGAACAAAATAAAGGCCCTGGGCGCGGTGAACGTGGGCGCAGTGGTGGAGTACAAAGAGGTCTCCGAGCGCTACGAGTTTTTGAAGGCCCAGGTGGAGGACGTGGAGAAGTCCAAGAAAGAGCTGCTGGATTTGATACAGGATTTGACCCAGCATATGCGCCAGCAGTTCACCGAGCGCTTTGCGCAGATCAACCAGAACTTTGGCAGCATCTTCCGGGAGCTTTTTGGCGGCGGCGCGGCCGAGCTGTCCTTTACGGACGAGTCGGACGTGCTTCGCAGCGGCATCGAGATTAAGGTGCAGCCCCCGGGCAAAATCGTCAGCCATATCGAAGCCCTGTCCGGCGGTGAAAAGGCGCTGGTGGCCATTTCCATCTACTTTGCCATTATGCGGGTGAACCCCCCGCCCTTCTGCGTGCTGGACGAGATCGAGGCCGCGCTGGACGACGTGAACGTCAGCCGCTATGCCCAGTACCTGCGGCGCATGAGCGGGCGCAGCCAGTTTATTACCATCACCCACCGCCGGGGCACCATGGAGGGCAGCGATATGCTCTACGGCGTGACCATGCAGGACCAGGGCATCTCGAAGCTTCTGGCCCTCAAGACGGAGGAAGCGGCGGAGTTTAGCGCATAAGGAGGACAGAATGAAAAAGAAAGGCATTATAGCTGAAAAGGATGGTTACATAATACGGTTTGCCGAGGCGGAGGACGCACAAGCGTATTATGAACAAAATTATTGCCCTTTAGATAAGGAAGCGGCCCGTCTGACAGGCAGTAAGGAAGTTTTTACCAAGGAAGAAGTGGTATCCTTTTTTCTGAAATCTATGGAAGATAGCGACAGGTACTTCTTTTTAATTATAGCCCCGGATGGGAAGATAATAGGGGAAAGCGTCATCAATGAAATCGACTGGGACTTGCGCTGTGCAAATTTCCGCATTGGGCTTTACAAACAGACGGAGCGCGGCAAGGGGATTGGGACGTGGGCCACGGAGGTTACACGCGATTTTGCCTTTGAAGAACTGAAGCTGCACCGGCTGGAATTAGACGTGTATTCTTTTAACCCAAGGGCTGAAAAAGTATATTTGAAAGCCGGCTTCAAGCGGGAAGGCGTTTTGAGGGATGCCGTTATGGATGGCGGGGAATATGCCGACGATATTTTAATGTCGATTCTGGAAGATGAGTGGAGGGCGCTCATGAAAGGAGAGGAAAGCCATGGGATTCTTTGACAAAATCCGGGACGGCTTGAAAAAGACCCGGGACAACATCAGCGGGCAGATCACCCAGATGGTGAACTCGTTTACAAAGATAGACGAGGAGCTGTTTGAGGAGCTGGAGGAGCTCCTGGTCATGGGGGACGTAGGCGTGGAGACAGCGGGGTATATCACCCAGCAGCTGCGCGACCGCGTAAAGCAAAAGGGCCTGACCGACCCCAGCCGGATCATGGACGAGCTGCAGGACACCGTAGCCCAGCTTTTAGAGGGCGACGACATCCTACACATTTCTACCAAGCCGTCGGTGGTTTTGGTCATAGGCGTCAACGGCGTGGGCAAGACGACGACCATCGGCAAGCTGGCCAGCCGTTTGAAGCAGGAGGGCAAGTCGGTGATTTTAGGCGCGGCGGACACCTTCCGTGCCGCGGCCATCGAACAGCTGGAGGTGTGGGCCCAGCGGGCGGACGTGCCCATCATCAAGCACGCCGAGGGGGCCGACCCGGCGGCGGTGGTCTTTGACACCATAGCGGCGGCCAAGGCCCGGGGGTGCGACGTGGTCATATGCGACACGGCAGGCCGCCTGCATAACAAGAAGAACCTGATGGACGAGCTGTCGAAAATATCCCGTATCATCGACCGGGAGCTGCCCGGCTGCGATAAGGAGACGCTCTTAGTCCTGGACGCCGCCACCGGCCAAAACGCCGTGCACCAGGCCCGGGAGTTCCAAAGCGCGGCGGGGATAACCGGCATTGTACTGACCAAGCTGGACGGCACGCCCAAGGGCGGCGTGGTGCTGCCCATCAAGCGGGAGCTGGGGCTTTCCGTGAAGTTCATCGGCGTAGGCGAGCAGGTGGACGACCTGCAGCCCTTCGACGCCGCTGCCTTTGCCGCCGCCCTCTTTGACCAGGAGGGCCGTCCGCCCGTGCAGGCGGAGGAGCCGGAAGAAGAGGCCATAGAAATAGAAGAAATGGAAGAAATTGTGGAAGCCGAAGAGGTCGAAGAAATCGAGGAAGCCGAGGAAATCGAAGAAGCGGAAGAGGCCCCAGAGCCGGAGCCCATTGTGTGGGAGCTTCCTGCCATGGACGGCGGTGAGTCCGAAGAAGAACCGGAGCCGGAACCCGAAAAGAAGCGCCGCTTCTGGCCTTTTGGACGGAAATAAACTATAAAAATAAAAAAGCAGGGAGAGAGAACAGGGTATGAAATTTGTCATCGCCACCCACAATAAAGGGAAGCTGGTAGAGTTCAAGCGCCTCTTGGAGCCCATGGGCATCGAGGCCGTCACCATGGATATTTCGGAGCCCGAGGAAACGGGCACTACCTTTGAAGAAAATGCGTTCATCAAGGCCCAGGCCGCCTGCCAGGAGACAGGCCTTCCGGCAGTCGCGGACGATTCCGGCCTGTGCGTGGACTATTTGGACGGGGCCCCGGGCATCTACTCCGCGCGGTTCGCCGAGCCCGGCAAGCGCCGCCTGACCGTCCTGGAAAAACTCCAGGGCGTGCCCAAGGAGCAGCGCGGTGCG
The DNA here is from genome assembly GCA_947652665.1 of uncultured Clostridia bacterium. Classification (GTDB taxonomy): domain Bacteria; phylum Bacillota; class Clostridia; order Oscillospirales; family Acutalibacteraceae; genus Acutalibacter. The sequence goes on along the minus strand of CANTDZ010000036.1, from coordinate 5,838 downwards.
CACTTTGTCAGCGCGGTGTGCTGCGTGTTCCCCAATGGCGACCGCATTGACGCCATTGGCAAGTGCTTCGGGGAAATCGCCACAGAGTCCCGGGGCGAAAACGGCTTCGGGTACGACTCCATCTTCCTCCAGGGCGACTTGACCTTTGGGGAAATCAGCAACGAGGAAAAGGACAAGCGCAGCCATCGGGGCCACGCCTTCGCGGATTTCGAACAGAAGCTGCGGGCGTACCTGGCGGAACAGAAGGGGGAATGAATCTTGCTGACAAGTAAACAGCGCGCCTATCTGCGCTCCCTGGCGGTAAACGAGGACACCATCTTAATGGTGGGCAAGGGGGGCTTGAGCGAGGAAATCAGCGCCCAGGCCGACAGCGCCCTGGAAAAGCGCGAGCTTATAAAGGGACGCATTCTGCCGGACAGCTGCCCGGTGTCGCCCCGCGAAGCCGCCGAGGCCATTGCCCAAAGCACCCATAGCGAGGTGGTGCAGGTCATCGGCTCCAAGTTCGTGCTGTACCGGCGCAAAAAGAAAGACCCGCAGATCAAGCTGCCCCGCTAGGTGCCCCCATGAAAACAGGCATTTACGGCGGGACTTTCAACCCCATCCACACGGGCCATGTGCGGCTTCTTGCGGATTTTATAGGCCGCCTGGGGCTGGAGCGCGTGCTGCTCATCCCCACGGGCACGCCGCCCCACAAGCAGGCCCATTCGCTGGCCAGCGCCCAGCAACGGCTGGATATGTGCCGGCTGGCGGTGGGGGGAATCACGGCGGCACCGGTGGAGCTGTGCGAAATCGAGCTGCACCGTCCCGGCAAAAGCTTCACGGCGGACACTCTGGAGGAGCTGCGCCGTCTTTATCCCCAGGACGAGTTTTTCCTGCTGATGGGCGAGGATATGTTCTTGACGGTAGACAAATGGTACAGGCCGGAAGCAATCATGGCTCAGGCAGTGCTGTGCTGTACGCCCCGCAGCCGGGATGGTTTGGAAAAGCTCAAGCAAAAGAAAGCCCAGCTGGAGCGCGATTTTTCCGCCCGGTGCCGGGTGGAGGACATCCCGTATTTCCCGGCGTCGTCTACCCAGGTGCGGGAGCTGGCCCAGGCCGGGCAGCCTTTAGACGGTCTGGTGCCGGAAGCCGTGGCCCGGTACATTTCGGAAAATAATCTGTACAGGAAGGAAGGGGCGCTATGACTTACGCGGAATACGAGCAGGAAGTAAAGCGGCATCTTACGGAAAAGCGGTTCTACCACAGCCAGTGCGTAGCCCAGTGCGCAGCGGAATTGGCCGCACGCTACGGGGCCGACGTGGAGAAGGCCAGGCTTGCGGGCATCCTGCACGACATTATGAAGGATACTGATGCAGACGAACAGTTGAAAATCCTAGAGCGATTTGGTATAATGCTTTCAGAGACCCAGCGCCACGGCCCCAAACTGTGGCACGCGTTAAGCGGCGCGGCGTATATCGAGCATATTTTAGGCGTGGCGGACAGGGAGATCATTGACGCGGTGGCGTGCCATACCAGCGGAAAAAGCGGTATGGGGCTTCTGGACAAGGTGCTTTTTGTAGCCGACTATATCTCGGCCGACCGGGACTATCCCGGCGTGGAGCGTATGCGGGAGCTGGCCGAGAGCAGCTTAGAGGAGGCCATCATAGAGGGCATTGCCTTTACGGTGCAGGAGAAGGCCGGGGAGCGCTACACCTTGGACCCCCAATCCATCTGTGCCTATAACGAGGCCCTGTGGGCCCTGGAAGACCGAAGGAAAGGAACGTGAAAATATGGAGCCTTATGAACTGGCAAGACAGGCCGCCCAGCTTTTGGACAGCAAGAAAGCGGAGCGCATCAACGTGATAAAGATCGACGACATTTCCAGCCTGGCGGATTATTTCCTCATCGCCACGGGCGTCAGCAGCACCCACGTGCGCGCCCTGGCCGATGAGCTGGAGGAGAACTTGAAAGCAAAAGGCACGGCCCCCGCGCGCATTGAGGGGTACCGGTCGAACTCCTGGATTTTGCTGGACTATTCGGGCGTGGTGATACACATTTTCACCCAGGAGGCCCGGGATTTCTATGACCTGGACCGGCTGTGGGCCGACGGCGAAAAGGTAAACTGGCAAGAGTAAAATAGAGGAAAGGAAGATGAAGGGTCATGAAGTATGAGCACAAGGCCATAGAGCCCAAATGGCAGGAAAGATGGGAGGAAGCAGGGGTCTTCCACGCGGAAGGGAGCGACAGCAAAAAGCCTAAGTATTTTGCACTTATCGAGTTCCCGTACCCCTCCGGGCAGGGCCTGCACGTAGGGCACCCCCGGCCGTATACCGCGCTGGACGTAGTTGCCCGCAAGCGGCGGATGCAGGGATATAACGTGCTGTACCCCATTGGCTGGGACGCCTTCGGCCTGCCCGCGGAAAACTACGCCATCAAGAACCACGTGCACCCCGAGGGCATCACACGGGACAACATCAAGCGTTTTTCCAAGCAGATTAAGTCCCTGGGCATTTCCTTTGACTGGAGCCGGGAGATCAGCACCATCGACCCGGACTACTATAAATGGACCCAGTGGATTTTCCTACAGCTGTACAAAAAGGGCCTGGCCTACAAGAAGGAAATGAACGTCAACTGGTGCACCAGCTGTAAGTGCGTGCTGGCCAACGAGGAAGTGGTCAACGGCGTGTGCGAGCGCTGTGGCAGCGAGGTCGTGCACAAGGTCAAGAGCCAGTGGATGCTGAAGATTACGGAGTATGCCCAGCGGCTCATTGACGATCTGGATTTGGTGGACTATCCCGAGCGCGTGAAGGCCCAGCAGAAGAACTGGATTGGGCGGTCTACGGGCGCGGAGGTGGATTTCGAGACCTCGGCCGGGGACAAGCTCACCGTGTACACCACCCGCCCGGACACCCTGTACGGCGCTACTTACATGGTCATATCCCCTGAGCACCCCTTCATCGAAAAGTGGGCGGACAGGCTGCAAAACTTAGACGCCGTGCGGGAGTACCAGGCCCAGGCGGCGCGCAAATCCGATTTTGAGCGCACCGAGATGGCTAAGGACAAGACAGGTGTGAAGTTGGATGGCGTCACCGCCATTAACCCCGTAAACGGGAAAGAGATTCCCATTTTTATTTCCGACTACGTTCTGGTCAGCTACGGCACAGGGGCCATCATGGCCGTGCCTGCCCACGATGACCGCGACTGGGATTTCGCCAAGAAATTTGACCTGCCCATCATCGAAGTGGTGCAGGGCGGCAACGTGCAGGAGGCGGCTTTTACCGACTGCGAGACGGGCATCATGGTCAACTCCGACATTTTGAACGGCCTGACGGTAGAGGAGGCCAAGAAGAAGATCACCCAGGTGTTGGAGGAAAAGGGCATCGGCCACGCCAAAATAAACTACAAGCTGCGGGACTGGGTCTTCTCCCGCCAGCGCTATTGGGGCGAACCCATCCCCATGGTCTACTGCGAGAAGTGCGGCTGGGTGCCCGTGCCCGAAAGCGAGCTGCCCCTGCGCCTGCCGGAGGTGGAGTCCTATGAGCCCACGGACACCGGCGAGTCGCCCCTGGCCAAGATGACCGATTGGGTGAGCACCACGTGCCCCCATTGCGGCGGGCCTGCCCAGCGGGAAACCGACACCATGCCCCAGTGGGCAGGGTCATCCTGGTACTTCCTGCGGTACATGGACCCCCACAACCACGATGCCCTGGCCAGCAAGGAAGCCCTGGACTACTGGTCGCCGGTAGACTGGTACAACGGCGGCATGGAGCACACCACGCTGCATCTGCTGTACAGCCGGTTCTGGCATAAGTTCCTGTATGACATCGGCGTGGTGCCCACGGCAGAGCCTTACGCCAAGCGCACCAGCCACGGCATGATTCTGGGCGAGAACGGCGAAAAAATGAGCAAATCCCGGGGCAATGTGATAAACCCCGACGACATTGTGAACGAGTACGGCGCGGACACCCTGCGCTTGTACGAGATGTTTATCGGCGACTTTGAGAAGTCCGCGCCCTGGAGCAACAACGGCATCAAGGGGTGCCGGCGCTTGGTAGAGCGGTACTGGAACCTGCAGAACATCCTCTGCGGGGAGGAAGGCATCCGCCCGGCGCTGGAGGGGGCTTTCCATCGTACCATCAAGAAGGTCAGCGAGGACACGGAGGTACTGAAGTTCAACACAGCCATTGCGGCGTTGATGGCGCTGATGAACGACATCACGGCTCAAGGCAATATCACCAAGGAAGAGCTGCGGATTTTCACTATTTTGCTGAACCTGTTTGCGCCCCACGTCACCGAGGAGGTATGGGAGGCCTGCAAGCTGGGAGAGGGCCTGGTGGCCCAGCAGCCCTGGCCGTCCTATGACGAGGACAAGTGCAAGGAGGACACCATTGAGATCGTGGTGCAGATCAAGGGCAAGGTGCGCGCGAGGCTCACGGTAGCGGCAGGCATCGACCAGGAGGAAGTGCTGGCGCTGGCAAAGGCCGACCCGAAGATTGTGGGCGAGATCGAAGGGAAGACGATTGTCAAGGAAATTTATGTGCCCGGCAAGCTTGTGAACTTGGTTGTAAAGTAAAATAAGATCGGCAAAGGGGAGCAGCGGCGTATGGACCGCTGCTCCTTTGAGAAGGAGGGTATTATGGAGAAAGAGAGGCTGGTACTTTGCGGCAGGCTCTTTTTGACCTTTGCAAAGATCGGGGCGCTTACTTTTGGGGGCGGGTATGCTATGATCCCGCTGATACGCCGGGAGGTGGCGCTCAAGCAGAAATGGATCGAGGAGAAGGATATTTTGGACATACTGGCGGTCAGCGAGAGCACACCGGGGCCCTTTGCGGTGAACACGGCTACTTTTGTGGGCCAGCGGATGGCAGGGTTCTGGGGGGCGCTGTGTGCCACTCTGGGGGTGGTGATGCCCTCGTTCTGCATTATTTTTCTGCTGTCGGCGGTGCTCCGGCGGTTTCAGGAGGTGCCGATGGTACAGTACGCCTTTTGGGGCGTGCGGGTGGCTGTGTTGTCGCTGGTGTTCAGCGCTTTGATAAGCATGTACAAGCAATGCCCTAAGAACCTGTTTTCGTACATTTTGGCTGGGGTGGCCTTCTTGGCGGTGACGCTGCTGGGGACAAACGCGGTGGTCGTACTGCTGGCCTGCGCGCTGACGGGGTTAGCTGCCGCGCTGATGAAGGGGAGGGGGGAAGAGGAATGATTTTCCTGGAGATGTTCCTGGCGTTTTTCAAGATCGGGGCGTTTACTTTTGGCGGGGGCTACGCCATGCTGCCGCTGATTCAGGAGGAAACCCTGCGCCGGGGCTGGATGGACGTGGAGGAGTTGATGAACTTCGTGGCGGTCAGCGAAAGCACTCCGGGGCCCTTGGCTGTGAACCTCGCCACGTATGTGGGCGCGGAGACGGCGGGCCTTTTAGGAGCGCTGTGTGCCACGCTGGGGCTGGTGATGCCATCCTTTCTCATCATCCTGGCCGTGGCGAAGTTTTTCTCCGTCTTTCAAGAGAGCCTGGTGGTGAAAGGCTGCATGGACGGCCTGCGCCCGGCGATGGTGGGTATGGTGGCTTCCGCGTTTTGTGGGGCCATACCGGCGGCGTTCCCCCAGGGCGCGGCGTGGCCGCAGCTGGCCTCGGCCGGAGTGCTGGCCGTGGCGGCGTACCTCTGCCACTGGAAAAAAGTGCACCCGATCCTCATCCTATTGGGCTGCGCCGGGGCCGGGATGCTCTTGGGCACATTGGGACTCATAAAAATTTGAAAAAATCTGAAAATACCCCTTGACTTTTTCCCTCTTATGAGCTATAATAATTAAGCGCTGAAAAATTCGCTGGTGTAGCTCAGTTGGTAGAGCAGCTGATTTGTAATC
>CANTDZ010000035.1 GCA_947652665.1 uncultured Clostridia bacterium | reverse complement strand
TTAAGGCGCATATGTGGCGGCATAGCTCAGCTGGCTAGAGCATTCGGTTCATACCCGAAGTGTCGATGGTTCAAGTCCATTTACCGCTACCAAATGGCCCGGTGGTCAAGCGGCTAAGACACCGCCCTTTCACGGCGGTAACACGAGTTCGATTCTCGTCCGGGTCACCAAACAAAAGACAAGCACCGGGGCCTGCGGAAAGTAGGCGCCGGGTTTTCTTTTTCAAACAGGAGGATTTGCTTTATGGCAAAGAAATTAGTTGGACTGGTATTGGCGGTCATGATGCTGGCAAGCTTGGCGGCCTGCGGGAGCCCCACCCAGGGGATGCCCAAGCTGGAGCTGCCGGAGGACGGGCAGATCATGATGTCAAAGATCGGCAGGCCCGACACCCTGGACGGCCTGTGCGAGTATATGGCCGAAGGCATGGCGATTACCGGCGACCCGGTGGAGATGTCCTATAAGGAGATCGGGGCTATAGGGGGCGTGCGGTACCGGTTCCTCTATAACAGCAGCACGGTGCAGGTGGAGCTCTACGAGTTCGACTTGGACAACCTGGACGAGAAAGGGCAGGAGTGCCTGGACAGCGTCAAGGAGAAAGGCGAGTTCACGGTGCTGGATAACGAGGTGCCCGCTGTGCTCAACGGCAAGTACCTGATGATCTACACCGACACCAGCAAAAAGGAAGAGAGCACGGCCCAGAAGGAGCGGGTCGAGCAGCTTTTCTTGGACTTTGCCGGGTTTAAGCCAAACTAAAAGAACGATAACCGCGAGCGGGTCTGCGCAGGCAGGCCTGCTTTTTTGTTTGGCCCCCTTGATTTCCCAGTGAAATAGAGATACAATAAGACATAGTTATATATGAAACCATTTAAACAGAAAGGATGTACCCAATGGATAAAAATAAGCAGGCCATGGTGCAGATGAAAATCGAGCGCACCATGAAAGCCCTGGCCAAAAACCGCATCCCGGCGGTATACGCCCCTACCAGCGCGGAAGCGGTGGAGATTGTAGAGGGCATGATGAAGGAAGGGGATACCATTTCCTGCGGCGGCACCGTGACCTTAAGGGAGACCGGCATCCGCGATTTGATGCTCAGCGGCAAATACACGTTCCTGGACCGGGAAGCCATGAACCCGGAGGAGGTCTACCAGAAGACCTTCAGCGCCGACGTGTTCCTGACCAGCGCCAACGCCATTACGGAAGAAGGCCAGCTCTACAACGTGGACGGCCGGGGCAACCGGGTGGCGGCTATGATTTATGGGCCCAAGAAGGTTATCGTCGTGGCAGGCATCAATAAAATCGTAAGGAATGTGGACGAAGCCATCATGCGCGTCAAGACCACCGCCGCGCCCCCCAACGCCCTGCGCCAGAACATGGGCACCCCCTGCCAGACCCTGGGGTCCTGCGTAGGCTGCAAGGGCAGCATGGCCGCTGGCTGCGACAACGACGCCCGGATGTGCTGCCATTACGTAGTGACCAGCCATCAAAAAACCGAACGCATCCATGTGGTGCTGGTGGGGGAAGAGCTGGGATATTGATTTTTTCTGGATAGGATGAAAAGGATAAAACCAATTAAAGGAGGACTTAATGTGTCATTGAAAGTCGGGATTCAGTTGTACTCAGTCAAAAACGCTATTGCCGAAAAGCCTTATGAGGTGCTCCGCCATATTTCCGAGACGGGCTACCGCTACATAGAGGCCGCCAACCACAACGCGGCCAACGACCCGGGCGTGGGGTTCGGCGTGCCGGCCCGGGAGCTCAAGGAGACTTTGGACGAGCTGGGCCTGCAGATCGTGGGCTGCCACGTAAACCCCCTGCGGGAGGACCTCCTCCAAGAGGTGCTGGACTACCACGCGGAGCTGGGCAGCACGCAGATCGGCTGCGACATCGAGTTTTTCCCCTATGAAGACATGGACTACTTAAAGCGCCGCTGCGAAATGTTCAACCGCATCGGCGAGCTGTGCCAGGAGCGCGGGATGCGTTACTACTACCACAACCATTACCAGGAGTTCCAGCGCTTTAACGGCAAGCTTGTCTACGACATCATCATGGAGAACACCGACCCCGGCCTGGTTTACGCGGAGATGGACACCTATTGGATCGCCCGGGGCGGCCAGGACCCGGTATCTTTCATGCGCAAGTACAACGACCGGCTCATCCTCCTGCACCAGAAGGATTTCCCGAAAACCACCACCGACCCCCTGTGTATGTACGACGGCCTGGTGGACAAAGACAAAAATATCGACATGGACGTATTCAGCGCGACGAAAAACCCGCTGAGCTTCACCGAGATCGGCACCGGCGTGCTGCCCATACAGGACTACATTGCCGCCGCGCGCTCCTGCCCGAACCTGGACTACATCATCCTGGAGCAGGACGCCACCCAGCTGGACGAGCTGGAATCCATTGCGGTCTCCATGAACGCGTTCCGTAAATTCAAAGGAGTGGAACTGTAAAAATGCGACTAAACCTCATGCCCGGCCATCGTCGGCGTTCCTTTGAGATCGACATGACCAACGGCCCCATCCTGGGCAAGCTCATCCGCTTTGCCCTGCCTCTGGCGATTTCCGGCATCCTCCAGCTTTTGTTCAACGCAGCGGACATCGTAGTCGTGGGGCGTTTTGCAGGCAGCCAGGCGCTGGCGGCAGTAGGTTCTACCGGCGCGCTTATTAACTTGATCGTGACCCTGTTCATGGGCATTTCCGTGGGGGCCAACGTGCTGGTGTCCCAGTATTACGGGGCAGGCAACAAGAAAGACCTCAGCGAGACCGTGCACACGGCCATCTTATCCAGCCTGGTGTTTGGCGTGGCGCTCATTGCGGTGGGCATCGCCCTGGCCCGGCCCATGCTGGAAATGATGGAAACCCCTGCCGATGTCCTGGACCAGGCGGTGCTGTATATGCGCATCTACTTTGTGGGCATGCCCGTGCTGATGCTGTATAACTTCGGCGCGGCTATCCTCCGGGCCGTAGGCGACACCCAGCGGCCCCTGTACTTCCTGATCCTAGCCGGGGTCGTGAACGTGGTGCTCAACCTGTTCTTTGTGATCGTCCTGCACATGGGCGTGGCCGGCGTGGCCGCCGCGACTTCTATTTCCCAGGCGGTATCGGCGTTTTTGGTATTCTGGTGCCTGGTCAAGGTGGACGGCGACTACAAGCTTTACCCCAAGCAGATGCGTATCTACAAAGATAAGCTTTGGAAGATGATGAAGATTGGCCTGCCTGCTGGCATACAGGGCGCGTCGTTCTCCATCTCCAACGTGCTCATCCAGTCCTCCATCAACTCCTTCGGGGCCGTGGCCATGGCCGGCAATACCGCCGCCGCCAACATCGAAGGCTTTGTAAACATGGGCATGGATTCCTTCTCCCAGGCAGCGCTGTCCTTTACCGGGCAGAACCTGGGCGCTGGCAAGCCCAAGCGCGTCAACCGCATCATGGCCCTGTGCCTGATTATGAGCTGCGGCACGGGCCTGCTCCTGGGTGTGACGGCCACCCTGTTTGGCCCCCAGCTTTTGGGCATCTATTCCTCGGACCCCCAGGTGATCGCCGCGGGCCTGACCCGTATGCGCATCAACTGCGTGTTCCAGTTTGCCGGAGGGCTTATGGGCGTGATGGTAGGCGTACTGAGGGGCATGGGGGCGTCGCTGATCCCCATGATCATCACCATATCCTCCGTGTGCGGCTTCCGCGTGGTGTGGATCTTTACGGTCTTTGCCGCCGCGCCGTCCCTGCAGACCTTGTACATATCGTACCCGGTCACCTGGGCCTTGGCCGCGCTGTTCGATTTCATCTGCTTCTTCTTCGTCAAGCGCAACATCATGAAAAAGCAGGCCCTGCATACCCCTACTTGATATGGGCAAGAATAAAGTAAGCACAATATCTAGCATTTGACGCAAGCGGCGGGATTTGGTATAATAAAGAGAGAAAATGCCGTTTGGAAAGGAAGTCAGGCCTATGCAGTATTTTGGAGTCCCCACGTGCCCTTACTGTAAAAAGAGGGTAAACCTCATCCGGACTTGGTCCCTGAAAAAGCAAGGCGAATACCAATGCCCCCGCTGCGGAGGCATCTCCAATATTTACCTGTCCCCGCTGATTTATGTGGTGGCGCTGCTGGCGCTGTTTGCAGGGGGCGCGGTGTATTTCTTCCACAAGTTCGTCCTGGACGACATCGGTCTGGAAACCGCCCTGCAGGTATTTTTGCCCTTTGCCGGGTTCTTCCTTCTCAGCGTGTTCTTTGTGTACCTGGCAAAGCCTGTCATTAAGAAGGTTTCCCGTGAGGACATGAAAAAGAAAAAGCTCGGCCGCAAGGACGTAGCGGCTACCGGCCCCATTGGCCAGACCGGCCATGTCTACTACGACCAGGAGGACTACCCTCCCCAGCGCCCACGCGAGCCCGTACCGGCCCCTGTACAGGCATCCGAGCCCGTGCCGGTTAGGATACCGCCTACGGCCCCGGCCCAGGCTGCTGCCCCGGCGGTGAGGCCTGGGCGGCCCGTTTCCCCGACTGTGCCGGCCCCTGCGGCCCGGCAGCAGGGCACGACGGTCATACGGCCCCCCGTTCCTGTTAACCGCCGCCCAGCCCATCAGGCAGCTCCAGCGGTGCAGGCTCCGGCAACACCCCGTCCGGCCCAAGCTGTCAGCCAGGTGGAGCCGCCCAAAATGGCGGACGACTTCTTTGCAAAATATGACGACCCCGATTATGTACAGCGCCGCCTGCGCGAGATAAACGGGAAAGACCGCTAAAAAAGCCAACACGCGATTTGAAAACTGCGCAAATCGCGTGTTTTTTTGTTTACAAAGGGGCCAAAATCTGCTATACTAATAATATGTAAATTTGAAGAAAAAGAACCAGTGTAACAGATATGGAGGGCGTTTGATTGGAACTCAATGAAATGACGGACATGACGAAAACCGATAAAGCCTACGATGGGGACCAAATACAGGTTCTGGAAGGGCTGGAGGCGGTGCGCAAGCGCCCGGGTATGTATATCGGTTCGACGGGGCCCCGGGGCCTGCACCATTTGGTGTATGAGATTGTGGACAACGCCATCGACGAAGCCCTGGCCGGGTTCTGCGACAAGATCGTGGTGCGCATCCTGCCAGGCAATGTGATTTACGTTTCCGATAACGGCCGCGGCATTCCGGTGGGCGTGCAGCACAAGACCGGCCTGCCTGCCGTGACGGTGGTGTTTACCATCCTCCACGCGGGCGGCAAGTTTGGCGGGGGCAGCTATAAGGTCTCCGGCGGCCTGCACGGCGTGGGCGCTTCCGTGGTGAACGCCCTGTCCCAGTGGCTGGAGGTCGAGGTGGTGCACGAGGGCAATGTCTACTACCAGCGCTTTGAGCGGGGTAATGCAGTAACCGAGCTCATCAACAAGGGCCCAGCTCCCGAGGGCAGGCAGAGCGGCTCTATCATCTGCTTCCAGGCGGACCCGGAGATTTTCAAGGAAACCACCACCTACAGCTACGACACCCTGCAGACCCGTCTGCGGGAGCAGGCGTTCTTAAACGCCGGCATCCACATTGAGCTGCGGGACGAGCGCGACCCCGAGGAACGCAACCCGGAGGAGCGGGAGCTGGAACAGCCCATCGTCAACAATTACTGCTACGAAGGCGGCATCAGCTCTTTTGTGGAGTATCTTATCAAGAAAAAGTCCGTGGAGACCATCCACCCGGATGTGATCCACTTCAGCACCGTAGCGGCGGACAACAACTCTACCGCCGAGATTGCCATGCAGTACACGGACAGCTTCAACGAGCTGATCCTTTCCTTTGCCAACAACATCCGTACCAACGACGGCGGCACCCACGAGGACGGCTTCAAGCGCGCCTTTACCCGTGTGATGAACGATTACGCCCGGAAGTACAACATCCTCAAGGAGGCGGACAAGAACCTGTCCGGTGAGGACGTGCGCGAGGGCCTGACCTGCGTCATCAGCGTGAAGCTGAAGGAGGCGCAGTTCGAGGGCCAGACAAAGGGCAAGCTGGGCAACACGGAGATCAGCGGCCTGGTAAGCTCCATGGTTTACGACAAGATGATGACCTACATGGAGGAAAACCCCGCCGTGGCCCGGGCCATCTTTGACAAGGCGCTGACGGCCTCCCGCGCAAGGGAAGCCGCCCGGAAGGCCCGTGACCTGGCCCGGCGCAAGACCGCGCTGGAAAGCAACTCCCTGCCCGGCAAGCTGGCCGACTGCCAGTCGAGGGACCCCGAGGAAACCGAAATCTACATCGTGGAGGGCGACTCCGCCGGAGGCTCTGCCAAGGGCGGGCGGGACCGGAAATTCCAGGCCATCCTCCCCCTGTGGGGCAAGATGCTCAACGTGGAGAAGGCCAGGCTCGACAAGGTCTACGGCAACGACAAGCTCATGCCGGTGGTCACAGCCCTGGGCACGGGCATTGGCGAGGACTTCGATATTTCCAAGCTGCGCTACGGCAAGGTCATTATCATGGCCGATGCCGACGTGGACGGCTCGCATATCCGCACGCTGCTCCTGACCTTCTTCTTCCGCTTCATGCGGCCGCTGGTAGAGCAGGGGCACGTGTACCTGGCGCAGCCGCCGCTGTTCCGTATCACAAAGGGCAAGCGGCACTATTACGCCTTCTCCGACCCCCAGCGCGACCAGATCATGGAGGAACTGGGCAGCAACTACGAAATACAGCGCTACAAGGGCTTAGGCGAGATGGACTCCGACCAGCTGTGGGAGACCACCATGGACCCGGCCGCCCGTACCATGCGCCGGGTAGAGGTGGAGGACGCGGCCCAGGCCGACGAAATCTTCACCGTGCTCATGGGCGACAAGGTAGAGCCCCGCCGGGACTTCATCGTAGAAAACGCGCAGAAAGCCAACTGGGACGTATAAAAGCACCTGCCTAGCAGAGAGAAAGGAAGAATGAAATGGATTACGAAAACAACGGTGCAGGCGCTGAGGAACAGGCTGGCGGGCGCATTATAAACGTCGAGCTGACCAAGGAGATGGAGCAGTCGTTTTTGGACTACTCCATGTCCGTCATCGTCCAGCGCGCCCTGCCCGACGTGCGCGACGGCCTGAAGCCGGTGCACAGGCGCATCTTATATACCATGTACGAAAACACTTTGTGGCCGGAAAAGCCCTACCGCAAGTGCGCGGACACGGTGGGTTCCGTGCTGGGCCGCTACCATCCCCACGGCGACGCTTCTGTATACGACGCCATGGTGCGCCTGGCCCAGGATTTCTCCATGCGCTATATGCTGGTGGACGGCCACGGCAACTTCGGTTCCGTAGACGGCGACCCCCCTGCTGCCTACCGTTACACCGAAGCCAAAATGAACAAGCTGTCCGTCGCCATGCTGGACGATATCGACAAAGAGACCGTCGATTTCAACCCCAACTATGACGACCGTTTGAAAGAGCCCTCGGTGCTGCCCAGCCATTTCCCTAATATCCTGGTTAATGGCTCCACGGGCATAGCAGTGGGCATGGCCACCAATATCCCTCCCCACAACATGGGCGAGGTCATTGACGGCGTCTGCTGCCTGATAGACAACCCCGACGCCACCCTGGAAGACTTGATGGAACACATCAAAGGCCCGGATTTTCCCACCGGCGGCATCGTCATGGGCCGGGCCGGCATACGGGCGGCCTACGCCACCGGGCGCGGCAAAATCGCCGTGCGGGCCCGGGCGGAGATTGAGGAGAACGAAAAGACCGGGCGCTCGAAAATTATCGTCACAGAGCTGCCCTACCAGGTGAACAAGGCGCGGCTCATCGAAAACATCGCCGACCTGGTGAAGGAGAAGCGCATTGAAGGCATCTCCAACGTAGACGACCACTCGGACCGCAACGGCATGCACATCGTCATCGACGTAAAGCGCGAGGCGTCCCCCCAGATCGTCCTTAACCACCTGTACAACCTGACCCAGCTGCAGATCACCTTTGGCGTGATCATGCTGGCCATTGTAAACGGCCGGCCGGAAGTCTTGACGCTGCGCAAAATCCTGGAGGAGTACATCTCCTTCCAGATGGACGTCATTTCCCGGCGGACCCGTTTCGACCTAAAGAAAGCCCAGGACCGCGCCCACATCCTGGAGGGCTTGAAAAAAGCCATCGACATTGTGGACGAGATCATTGCCACCATACGCGCCTGCAAAGGCGGCCGCCCCGAAGCCAAAGCCGCCCTGATGGAACAGTTCGATTTCGACGACGTTCAGGCAGACGCCATCTGCCGGTTCCAGCTGGGGCAGCTGGCCGGATTGGAAATTTTGAAGATAGAGAATGAATTGGGCGAACTGCACGCCCTTATAGCCGATTTGAACGAAATCCTTACCAGCGAGGCCCGCCGCCTGGCCATCGTCAAAGACGAGGCCCTGAGCATGAAGAAACGCTTTGGGGACGAGCGCCGCACGGAGATTGCGGCCATTAGCGGCGAGGTGGATATTGAGGACCTTATCCCCGTAGAGGAGTGCGTCCTGACCATGACAAACTACGGCTACGTCAAGCGCCAGAAGATGGACACCTACCGCACCCAGAAGCGCGGCGGCCGGGGCGTTACCGGCATGAACCGCCGGGACGAGGATGTGGCCACCGAGCTGTTTGTGACGGGCAGCCACGATTATGTGCTGTTCTTCTCCAGCCTGGGCCGGGTGTACCGCCTGAAGTGTTACGAGATCCCCGAGGGCTCACGCACAAGCCGGGGCATGAACATCAAGAACCTGCTGCCCCTGCAGGGAGAAGAAAAGGTCACCTCCATGATCCGGGTGGAAAGCTTCGACGAAGACAAGTACCTGGTGATGGTCACCAAGCGCGGCGTGGTCAAGCGCACAAAGCTTTCGGCATACGACAGCGCCCGGAAGGCGGGGCTCATCGCCATTGATTTGGACGAGGGCGACAGCCTGAGCTGGGTACGCGTCACCAGCGGCCAGGACGAATTGCTGGTGGCCACCAAGAAGGGCATGGCCCTGCGCTTTGCCGAGACCGACGCACGGGAGCTCAGCCGCACGGCCCGGGGCGTCCGGGTGATGCAGCTGGACGAAGGCGACGAGATCGTGGGCATGGCCGTAGTGCGTGAGAACGCCTATGTGCTCACCGTTACCGAGACAGGCTACGGCCGCCTTTCCCCGCCGGACAACTACCGCATCCAGAAGCGCGGCGGCAAGGGCCTGCTCAACTACCACGTGGATAAGTTTGGCGACGTGGCTTCCATCAAGGTGGTGGACTTGGAAGACGACGTGATCCTCATTTCCGAGGACGGCGTCATCATCCGCATCATGGCGTCCAGCATACGGGTATGCGCCCGGCCCAGCAAGGGCGTGCGGGTCATGAAGCTCCAGGAGGGCAGCCGCCTGGTCACCCTGGCCAGGGCCCCTCATGAGGAAGACGAGCCTGTTTCCCAAGTGGAAGACGACGGCGCCCAGGCCGACGAAGGCGCGGAAAGTGAAGAATAATGGATAAAACGGAGGCCTTCCCGGGTGGGGAGGCCCCCTTTTTTTGGGAACCGAAAGAAAAGAGTTGAAAAGCTCTAAGCTCTTATGGTATACTAAGCGTAACATTAACCATCCCCCAATAAAGTTTAAGAGAGGAAAGGTACGGACATGGGAAAAAGTATCAAAAGAGCGGTGCTCGTCCGAGTGGTCTGCGCGCTTCTGTCGATCCTGCTGTTTGGCGCGGTGGTCGTCATGAACCTGGCCAGTATGCGGGAAGCCCAGGAGGGCAGCACAGCCATAAACAAACTGATGAACCGGTTGGAGCAGGCAGAGGTGGCCCACTATAAATGGTCGGCAAACCTGAGCAACGCCCTGTACGCGGGCACGGAGTTCACCGGCAGCATGGACCCCACCACCTGTGTGCTGGGCCAGTGGCTGTACGGCGACCTGGGTACCGACGACCCGGAAGTCTTAAGCCTGCACGGCAAAATCGAGCCCTTACATAAGGAGCTGCACGCTTCGGCCAGCCATGTGCTGGGCCTCCTGGCCGACCAGCCGGAGGAAGCCCGTGCCTATTACCAGCAGACCATCCAGGCCAACCTGACCACGCTGGTGGGCTATCTCGACCAGATTGTAGAGCGTACCAATGTGCTGGAGGAGGAGAAGCTGGCGGAGGTCGACCATGCCACGCTGATGTTGTTCGCGCTGTCCAGCGGATGCGTGCTGCTGGCTCTTATCTGCCTGATCAGCCTGGTGGGCTACGTGTTTGTCAGCGTTGTGCGGCCCATCCTGGAGATCAACGAGGGCGTAAAGCCCCTGCAGCAGGGCCAGTTGGATATCGATCTGTCGGTGAAATGCATAAACGAAGTGGGCACTATGTCCAAGACCCTGCAGGAGGCCACGGGGCGCATCCGGACCTATGTTGACGATATCAACCGCATCATGGGCGAGCTCTCCGACGGCAATTTCAATGTGGGCACCGCCATGCCCTATGAAGGCGATTTCAGCACCATCGAGCGCGCCATCGATGTCTTCACCACCAAGCTTTCCGACGCCATGGGCAATATCCATAACGCCGAGGGCAAAGTCAGCCAGAACGCGGAGCACCTTTCCAGCGGGGCCCAGGCCCTGGCTCAGGGCGCGACCCAGCAGGCCAGCGCCGTAGAAGAATTGTACGCCACCCTGGACGACCTGTCCAAGACCGCTGCCCGGAACGTAGAGTCTGCGTCCACAGCCCTGGACAACGCCCGGCGCACCGGCGAGCAGGTGAACGTCAGCAGCGAACAGATTTATCAGATGGTGGAGGCCATGGAGGACATCACCACGGCTTCCCAGGAGATCGGCAAGATTATCTCCACCATCGAGAATATTGCCTTCCAGACCAACATCCTGGCCCTCAACGCCGCCGTAGAAGCGGCCCGTGCCGGCGAGGCTGGCAAGGGTTTTGCGGTTGTGTCCAGCGAAGTGCGCACTTTGGCTGGGCAGTCTGAGCAGGCCGCAAAAGCGACCCGGGAGCTTATCGAGAACTCCATCAAGGCATCCGACCGGGGCCGGTCCATCGTCGAAGAGGTCTCCCACACCTTGCAGACCACCCTGGAGCTGGTGCGGGATTCCAACAACTCCATCAATACCATCGCCGAGGCGGTGCAGGGCGAGGCCGAGTCCATCGCCCAGGTGACCGAGGGCATCAGCCAGATCTCCCAGGTGGTGCAGACCAACTCCGCCAGCAGCGAGGAATCGGCGGCGGTGAGCGCAGAGCTGTTCCAGCAGGTGAACATCCTGCGGGACCAGACGAAAAAATTCAAGCTGAAATAAACCAGTTTAGGCATAAAAAACAGGCCCGGGCGGGCAAAACCCAGGCCTGTTTTCTTTTGTTTACAGCTTGCCCTGCTCTACCAGGCGGGCCGTTTTGAGGATGCCGATCTGCGTTTTCGAGTCGGGTATCTCGTTGTTGCAGACCATCTCCACCGCCTTCTGCAGGGGGATGCGCTCGGTGCAGAGGAACTCGTCCTCGTCCAGGGAAAGCTCCCCTTGCTCGCCCTCCGCTCGGCAGGCCCACAGGCGGATGATCTCGCCGCAATAGCCGGGGGTGGGGTAGACATTCCCCAGGGAAATGTAATGGGAGCTGGTTGTGCCGGTCTCCTCCTTCTGTTCCCGCTTGACGGCCTCGAAGGGGTCTTCGCCGGGCTCCAGCTTTCCGGCGGGGAGCTCCATCAGCACCTCCTTATAGGGGTAGCGGAACTGCCGCACGAAGATAACCTCGTCGTTTTCCGTCAGGATGCACACGCTGACGCCGCCGGGATGGTCGACGACTTCGCGCTTGCCAGGCTGGCCGTTTTCCAGCTCCACCTCGTCCAGGTGGACGTGGATGATGCGGCCGTTATAAAGTTCGGTTTGGGAGAGGGTCTTTTCAAAGAGTTTCATATAAGATCACCTATCAGTCAAATTTATTCATGACCAGGCCCGTAATGAGCTTCGGGTAAAAGTACGTGGATTTCTGGGGCATCTTTTCGCCGTTTGCGGCCACCTGGCCAATCTCCTCCACCCGGGTGGGGTTTAGGAGGAAGCAGCAGTTGCTGTCGCCGGAGTCCACGGAGGCAACCGCTTCCTCGGCCGAGCGGGTGTAGGTCAGGTTGATTTGGTTGGCCATATTCTCCTTGTCGATGCCCAGCACGCGCTCCAGAACCAAGGAGTGCAGGATGGTCACGTCCAAGCGGCGGGAGGCCGTGCTCAGGCCGGGCAGGAGGGCGTCCAGGGCCCCTTCGTCCCGGAGGGTGAGGGTGTGCCACTTCACGCCGTCATAAAGGGCGAAGCTGTGCCGGCCGTCTTCGTAAGCCTGGGCCAGGGCCGCTTCGGAAGCGGCGCGGTCCGGCTGCACGGTGATCGCAAAGTAGTCCTCGCAGGAAGTAAGGAGGTCATGGCCGCTAAAGCCCTCCAACCCCCGCACCAGGCGGTGGGTGGGGAAGACCACCAGGCCCGGGTCGGCCATGTCCACCAGCATCATCATGACATAGTCGGCGCCGGGGCAGTATTTACCCTGCTCGCGGCACCAGCTGCGGTAGTTGAGGGCGGTCTCGTAGCGGTGGTGGCCGTCGGCAATATAGAGCTTGCGGGGGGCAAATTCCTCCTGCAGGGCGGCAATGGCCACAGGGTCGTTGACCACCCAAAGACGGTGGGTGACCAGCCCGTCGGAGAAGGAGTAGCGGGGTTCGCAGGTGGCGGCCAAAGCATCCAGCCGCTTGCGGGTGGCGTGGGTTTCGTCCTGGTAAAGGGAGTAGATCTGGCTGAAATTGCAGCCGGTAGCCTGCATCAGCTGGAAGCGGTCCTGCTTGGCCTTGCTGAGGGTCTCCTCGTGGGGGAGGACGACCCCGGCGGAGAAGTCCTCCAGCCGCACCCGGCAGATAAGGCCCCGCAGGGATTTTTTCTCCCCGTGGTCCACCTGGGAAAGGAACTCTTCCTCATAGATGTAAATGCCCTCGTCCATGTCCTGCTTTAAGATGCCAGAATCGAGCCAGTCCTGCAAAGCGCGCCCGGCTGCGGCATAGGGCTCTTCGCCCCGGGGGAGCTCTAAGCGGATGACGTTGTGCTCGTTGCGCTGCAAAAAGCCCTGCCGCTGTTCTTCGCTGATAATATCATAAGGCGGGCAGGTAAGCTCTTCAATTTTCCCCGCTTTCTCTAAATCGTACCGTAAGGCCCGGAATGGATGGATGTCTGCCATAAATTGATCCCCTCTCAAAAAGTGTATATCCTTATTGTAAGCATAAAATCCCCTGGCGTCAAGGAAAGAATCACCGGGATTTCACGCAATATTCACATTATATGGGTAAAATATTTCACGGTAGGCGGTTGGGTCTTGCAAATCCGGCCTTTTTGCGCTACTATAGACCGTGGTTGAAATGTTTACAACGACAGGAGGAATCAGCACATATGGTAGAGGTAAAAAACCTCACGAAGCGGTACGGGGGGAACCTGGCCTTAGATAACGTGAGTTTTACCATCGAAGAAGGCACGATCGTGGGCTTCCTGGGGCCCAATGGCGCCGGGAAATCCACCACCATGAACATCATCACCGGGTACCTTTCGGCCACCTCGGGCCAGGTGACGGTCTCGGGCAAAAGCACCCTGGACGACCCCAATGAGGTCAAGAAGCTCATCGGCTACCTGCCGGAGCAGCCGCCCCTGTACATGGACATGACGGTAAAAGAATACCTGAACTTCATGTACGAGCTGAAAAAGGTCAAGCTGCCCCGGGAGCAGCACATTAAAGAAATCTGCGGCCTGGTGCGGATCGAGGACGTGTACGGGCGGCTCATCGGGAACCTTTCCAAGGGCTATAAGCAGAGGGTAGGCATTGCCCAGGCGCTCATCGGCAACCCGCCGGTACTGATTTTGGACGAGCCCACCGTGGGCCTGGACCCCAAGCAGATCATTGAGATACGCACCCTCATAAAATCCCTGGGCGAGAACCACACCGTCATTTTAAGCTCCCACATCCTGCCCGAGGTGCAGGCGGTGTGCGAGCGCATCATCGTCATAAACAACGGGCATCTGGTGGCCGACGGCGCTACCGATACCCTGGCCCACGACTTGTCCCAGGACCACCGGCTCATTTTGCGGGCCGAGGGCGATGAAACCGAAATGCTCTCCGCTATCGTGCAGATGGAGCACGTGGTGGAAGCCACGTCCCTGGGCGAAAAGGAGCCGGGCGTGTTCGAGCTCAGCGTAGAGGCCGAGCCCGACTACGACCTGCGCCGGGATCTGTTCCACCTTCTGGCCGAAAAGGGCTGGCCCCTGCTGGCCATGAAGAATTCGGATTTGACGCTGGAAGACCTGTTCCTGCAGCTGACCAGCTCCGACGAATCCCACGCCGCAGAAGAAGAGGGCAGCGGAGAAGCCGGGCCCGAAGAAGCGGAAGAATCGCCAGAGCCGGCTGAGGAACCAGAAGAACAGCCGGAAGAACAAGAAGAAGAGGAAAGGAAGAGCGAAAGTGAAAGCGATCTGTAAACGGGAGATACGCTCCTATTTTAGTTCCCCGATCGGGTATGTCTGTGTGGCGGCGCTGCTGGCGCTGTATGGATACTATTATTACCTTGTGATGATGATGGGCTCCTCCAGCTACATTTCGTCGGTGTATGGGGTGATGTTCTCGTTCTCCATGATGGTCATCCCCATCATTACCATGCGCAGCATGTCCGACGACCAGAAAAACAAGACCGACCAAGCCCTGCTGACTGCCCCCGTGGGCGTGCTGGCCATTGCTGCGGGGAAGTTCTTAGCCAGCTTCTTCGTGTTCTTTGTGGCGTCGACTTTGGGCCTGCTGCCGGCTGCGGTCATGAGCTTTTTCTCCAGCCCGGCCTGGGGCGAAGTCATCGGCAACTACCTGGGCACCCTTCTGTATGGCGGGGCCATGGTGGCCATTGGGGTGTTCATCTCCAGCCTGACGGTCAGCCAGATCATCGCGGCCATCGGGACCTTTGCCGTGTCGGTGTTCCTGATGTATATCGATATGCTGGCGTCGAACCTTTCCAACGCGGCGCTGAGCAAGGTGGTGGAGTGGATTTCCTTTAACAACCGCTACACGACCTTCACCCAGGGGATGTTCAGCATCTCGGCCGCGGTATTTTTCTTAAGCGTCATGGCGGTCTTCGTATTTTTGACCGCCCGCCGCTTAGAAAGCCGCCGCTGGGGCTGAACCGGACGAATCCAAGAGAAAGGAAGATGGGAACATCGTGAATACAGAACAGAAGCCGGAAAACAATAAATGGAAGCGGGGCAGCATGGCCACGCTATTGAGCATCGTGTTCATCGGCATCGTGGTGGCGCTGAACATCCTGGTCACCGCGCTGACCGAACGCTTCCCCTCCATGGACATCGACCTGACGGCGGAAAAGCGCAACTCCCTGTCCGAGCAGGCCCTGGAGATCGCCAAGGGGGTCACGGAGGATACGGAGATCATCCTGGTGGGCACGGAGGAAGGCTACCGCAAAGACCTGCTGTACGCGAACTATGGCTTTAAGTACAGCCAGATCGCTAATCTGGCCGAGCGCCTGGCGGAAGCCAACCCCCACATCACCATGCAGTTTATGGAGGCGGACACCAATCCCGACGTGATGGCCGAGTATTCCTCCGAGAGCCTGACCACCGGCAAGGTGCTGGTGCGCACGGCCAAGCGCCATAAGATTTTGACCGTCTACGATATGTTCGACATGAGCCAAAGCCAGATGACCGGCCAGACCCAGACCTACACCAAGGTCGACAGCGCCCTGGCCGGGGCCCTGGAGCTGGTCAACCTGGACAAGGTGCCGGTGCTCACCATTGCCACGGGCCACGGGGAGCTGCTTTCCAGCCAGAACATGGCCCAGTTTATCGCGCTGATGGAAAACCAGAATTTTACCGTGCAGGAAGTGGACGTGCTCACCGAGGACATCCCGGAGGACACCCAGGTGCTGATGGTCCCCACGCCCAGCACGGATTATACAGAGGAGGAGATCCAGAAGCTGCAAGATTTCCTGAACGCGGACCGGGAGGAGCCCGTGACCCTGCTGGCCACCTGCCACCCGTCCCAGCCGGAGCTTCCCAGGCTCAACGGCCTTTTGGAGGAGTGGGGCGTGAAGGTGAACCGGGGCGTGGTAGCCGAGACCAGCGGCACCCGCATGGCTGCGGCCAACGCCAGCTATGTGCTGGTGGACCCCTCCGGGAGCACCCTGTCGGAAAACACCTATGACCGCCTGCTGGCCCCCAGCAGCGTGCCCTTGAGCCTGGCCTTTGATTCCAACGCCGGCATCACCACCACGTCCCTGTGGCGCACGGCGGATTCGGCCTATGTCATCACCGAGGAGACCACTCAGGAAGAGGCCGAAAACCCCGAGACCGCCCAGTGGACGGTGGCCGCTATGGCCACAAAGGGCGATACAAGCGTGATCGTCTTCGGCTCGTCCTTCGTGTTCACGGACAGCTTCATTGAAGCCACGGCCTTTGGCAACCGCGACTACCTGTGCGACCTGCTGGCCCTGACCACGGGAACCGATGGCAGCGCGGTAACGGTAGTGACGGATTCGGTGGAGACCAACGTCATGGACATCACCATCTCCCGGGGCGGCGCCACCATGCTGGGCCTGGGCGTGTTTACTGTCGGGCTGCCGCTGGTGATTCTGGCGGCGGGGCTCGTGATCTTCTTAAAGAGGAGGCATCTGTAAGCACATGAAAAAGTCGGTACGCAACCTCTTGATCATGCTGGCCGTGCTGGTGGTCGTGGGAGGCGCGGCGGCGCTCCTGCTGCTGTTCCCGGCAGACGGGGGCGGGGAGGAAACCAGTTCGGCCGTTTCATCGGAAGCGCGGGAAAGCCTCGTGGACATTGCCGGGGAAGATGTGGCGATGGTCACGGTGGAGAACAGCCAGGGCGGGTTTACGATCCTGCCTGTTGACGATACGTACACGCTGGAAGGCCTGGAGGACCAGGAGCTGGACACCTCTACGCTGGAGCTCTGCGTGGAAGGCGTAACAAACCTGAACGCCCTGAAAAGCCTGGGAGAGCAGGAGGATCTGGAGAAATACGGCCTTACGGGAGAACGGGCGGTGAACGTCACGGTCTTTGACAAAAGCGGCGGGGAGACCCGGCTTACCTTAGGCGACACCTCCAGCAGCGGAACGGTAGGGCAGTATATTTTAAAGGACGGCCAGGTGTATATTGTCAGCGAACTGTCCGCAGCCTTTTCAGAGACGGCGCTGGACCGCGTGAGCTGTGCCGTTTACAGCATAGCCAATTCTACCATTACGACCCTGGATGACGAGGGTGAGGAAACCGAGACGACCCTGCCGGACACGCTCTATAATCTGGAGCTCAGCGGGACGGCGTTTGAGAAGCCCATCACCCTGGAGTACGTGGAGAAGAGCCGGCTCAATGGGTATATGCTCACGTCGCCGGTGGTGGCGGAATCGGGCACGTCAGACTGCGACACCATGATTGAAGCACTGAAGAGCCTGACGGCCAATTCCATAGCGGCCGTGGGCGTGACGGAGGAAGAGCTCTCCCAATACGGCCTGGCGGAGCCGGAGGCACAGGCAAGCTTTGAGCTCAACGAATCGGGGCCCATGACGGTGAAGGTCAGCAAAAAGGACAGCGAAGGCCAGCGGTTTGCCATGCTGGAGGGCCGGAATGTGGTGTACTCGGTGGACAACAGCCGGGTAAAAGCCTGGGCCGAGGTGGAGCCCATGGACCTGCGGCAGAGCACCATCTGCCTGGCAAATATTGCGGATGTGCAGCGTTTGACCTTGACCAGAGAGGGGGATATGGTGTATGATTTTACCATAGACCTGGGTGCCGAGGAAAAAACGGTAAAAAAGCCCGATGGCGGGGAAATCGCCTATGAAAATTATCAGGAGTTCTTTGCGCAGCTGACGGGGCTGGCGGTGTTCTCCCTGGAGGAGGCCCCCTGCGAGGGCGTGCCCAGCCTGCGGGTAGAGTACCAGTATAAGGACGGCAGCAGCAACGTGCTGGAATTCTTCCCCGTAGAGGGGCAGGACCGGTACGCCTGCACGCTGGACGGCGGCTTCAACGGCCAGGTGCGGGGCAGCGAGATGTCTGCACTGCTGACGGCTTTGGAGGACGCGTACGGGGCATAAGCCGGCCCAGGGCGAGAAAGGAGCGGGAAATTTATGAAAAAAACGGTATGTTTGCTGCTGAGCGTTTTGCTGCTTATGGGGACGCTGTTCGGCTGCAGCCGAAAGCCGGAAGAAGGGCCCATGGGGGCCCTGGAAAAGGAACCGGAGGCTTCGGACACGGCTTACCGCATTGGCCTGGTGCAGTGCGGCAGCTATGCCCCGCTGGACGTGATGCGGGAATCGTTTTTGAGCCGCCTGGACGAGTGGGGCTATGACGAGACAAAGGTCGAGCTGGACTATCAGAACGCCGGGGAAGACGAGAAGAAGGCCGGCGAAATCTGCAAGCAGTTTACCCGGGACAAGGTGGACATGATCGTAGCGGTGGGGGCCCCGGCGGCCAAGGCCGCTTCGGACGCCGTGGGCAGCAGCGGGATCAAGGTGCTGTTTGCGGGGGTCAACGACCCGGCGCCGGCTTTGGGGATTCAGAACCTTTCGGTGCCCGAGCGGGGCGTTACCGGCGTGTCCGACCGGGTGTCGGGGCAGAAGTCGGTGGAGTTTGCCCAGCAGGTAGAGCCGGGGCTTAAGACCATTGGCCTGCTGTATGACCCGGAGGACGTGAACGCGGCGGCTGCGGCCAAGGCCATCCAGGATTACTGCCGGCAGGCTGGGATCGGGACAGCAGAGTCTACCGCCGTGACCGCGGCCGGAGTGGAAACGGCCGTGCAGGAACTTTGCGGCCAGGCAGACGTGATCTTTACGCCGGGGGACAGCGTGGTGCTGTCAGCGGCGGCGAAAATTGCGGAGGTGACGAAAGCGGCCAAAAAGCCTTGGCTGGCCGGGACGGATACGCTGGTGCAAAACGGCGCTTTGGCGGCGCTGAGCTCGGACTATGAGCTGGTGGGCAACAAGACCGCCGATATGGCGGTGCAGGCCATTGTAGGGACGCAGGCGTCCCAGATGCCGGTCTACTTCTTTGACAGCTGGGTGACGTGGATCAGCCAGTCCGCCCTGGAAGGGTATGAGGCGGAGCTGTCCGAGGACTTTTTGAGCACGGCCCATTACGTGTCATAAAATTTCATATTTTCGAAAAAGAACACCGCTTAAGGGAAAAGCCTTGGGCGGTGTTTTTTGCATTTCTGGAAAGGGGTAAAGTTATGGCAAACATACAAGCAAGAAAAAACAAAGAGGGGAAAATCATCTCGTACAGCATCCGCGTGTACCGGGGGCGCGACCCGGGGACGGGGAAGCAGCTGACCCCCTACGCCAGCACTTGGCGGGTACCCGAAGGCTGGGGGGAGAAGCGGGCCCAGCGGGAAGCACAGAAACAGGCGGTGCTGTTTGAGCAGCGGTGCCGGCAGGGCAGCGTGGCGGATGGGAAGGAGACATTCCGGGACTATGCGGAGTATGTGCTGGCGTGGAAGTCCAGCATGGGGATGAAGCATCTGACGGAGGTGCATTACCGGCAGAGCCTGGAGCGGGTGCTGCCGGTATTAGGGCCCATGCGGCTGCGGGACATCCAGCCGCAGCACCTGAATAAGCTTTACCAGGAGCTGTCGGGGCCGGGGGCCCGGGCGGATAACGAGATGGCCCAGGCGAAGCCTCAGCTGTGGAAGGCTCTGGAGGAGCAGGGCCTTTATGGGGACGTGGTAGACCGGGACGGCAGGCGCATCAGCTTGGACCGGCTGCGGAAGGGGAAGGCCGTAAAGCCTGGGACGGCCCAAAGGATTGCCAGCGCGCTGGGGGTGCCGATGCAGAGCCTGTTTACCATTTTGCGGGAAGAACGGACGCTGAGCAGCCGCACGGTTATGAACTGCCACTTGCTGGTGTCGACGGTGCTGGGGCAGGCGGAGAAGGAGATGCTGATTCCCTTTAACCCGGCCAGAAGGGCGACGCCGCCCAAGAGGGAGGGCGGGGACCCCAACTATTTTCAGGAGGATGAGGTGGGGATGATTTTAAAAGCGCTGGAGAGCGAGCCCCTAAAATGGAGGGCGGCGGTGTATATGCTGCTGGCCTCCGGATGCCGGAGAGGGGAGCTGCTGGGGTTGAAGTGGGAGAAGATCGACTGGGAAAGGGGGACGATACGGATCGACTGCGCCATGCAGTATGCGCCGGACAGGGGCGTTTACGAGAGCACGCCGAAGACGAAGGATTCCGTTCGGACGCTGCGTCTGCCGGGGGAGGCGTTTTCGCTGCTGGAGGAGTACCGGCAGTGGCAGGAGGAGTTTAAGAAGCAGGAGGGGAAAAGGTGGAAGGAGTCACCGTATATTTTTACCGGCGAGCATGGGGGGCCCATGAACCCGTCGCAGCTGGGGAACTGGCTGACGCGGTTTGAGAAAAGGCATGGCCTGCCGCATTTGAACCCCCACGCGTTCCGGCACACGATGACGAGCCTGCTGCTTTTCAGCGGGGTGGACAGCATTAGCGTGAGCCACCGGCTGGGGCATTCCAGCGTGGCTACCACGACCAGCATTTATGGGCATTTGATGAAGCAGGCGGAGGATCGGATCAGTGGGAAAATGGAGGAACTGCTGGATCAGGCCAGAAGGAGTGCCCAGGATGCTTTGGCAGAACCAACGGAAAAAGGAGCCCGGTTGAATAAATGTTGAACGCGGCAAGAGGGGGCCGCGGGGTCTGAAAACAGCGATTTTCGGCAAAAGGGGCCAGGGCAGTGTTGAACAAATGTTGAATTTTGGGGGGCGGCATACGGGAGCACGTTCCGAGCGCGCTGGCCGGCGCAGCCGCGGAATCCCATTCCGCGGCGGGATTTTGCGGCTCCCAGCGAGCAAGGCGAGCGTCCCCGCGTCCGGGATGCAACGTCACGTTGCAGTTTATAGATAACTTCCACTCGCCGGCAAAAAAAGGCCGAGCGAGAATCTAAAATTTAAGAGGGTTGAAATTTATGAACAAAAGCAAGTTTCTGAAGAAATCACTTGCGGCAGTCCTGGCTGTGCTCATGGTTGTCGCAATGATTCCGCTCAGCGCTGCTGCGGC
>CANTDZ010000034.1 GCA_947652665.1 uncultured Clostridia bacterium | reverse complement strand
CAGACCTAGCGACTACCGCATATATGTTCTGACTACTTTTTGACTACCCAGCATTTGAAAATACCCCATTCTCGCCCATGCCGGGAAATCAAAAAAGCCTAGGTTTTATGCGGGATTTCGTGCAACAGTGCGCAATTTTGGAATGCTTTGGGAGCAAGATGTCGCAGGTTCGAATCCTGTCACCTCGACCAGCCCAGCGTAAACGCTGGACCCAATTCGCGCACTTACGCTTGTGAGTGCGCGAGATTTTTTGCCCGCGAGTTAGGAGGCGTTACCCATGCAAAATCGCGCGGCCATAGGGAAGGCGTTCCGGGCCGCATTCCCCCACACCATCCCCATCTTTGCGGGGTTCTGGTTTTTAGGGCTTACCTACGGCGTTTATATGAACGTCTCCGGCTTTAGCTTCCTCTACCCCATGCTTATGAGCATGACCATCTTTGGCGGCTCCCTGGAGTTTTTGGCGGTGCAGATGCTCCTCTCCCCCTTCGCGCCCCTGCAGACCCTCCTCCTGACCCTCCTCATCCAAGCCCGGCACTTATTTTACGGCATCGCCATGCTGGACAAGTTCAAAGGCCTGGGCTGGAAGCGACCCTTCCTGATCTTCGGGATGTGCGACGAAAGCTTCTCCGTCAACTACTCCGCCGACATCCCCGAGGAGGTAGACCGCGGCTGGTTCATGCTTTTTGTCACCCTGCTCAACTACCTCTACTGGGTGTCCGGCTCCACCCTGGGCGGCCTTTTAGGCTCCCTCCTATCCTTCAACACCGAGGGCCTCGACTTCGTCATGACCGCCATGTTCGTGGTGATTTTCCTGGAGCAGTGGCTCAAAGAAGACAAGCACTATACAGCGCTCATCGGCGTGCTGTCCTCGGCGGCGTGCCTGGTGGTTTTCGGCGCGGACTCCTTTATGCTGTCCACCATGGCGTGCATCCTGTGCTTCCTGACGGTGTTCCGCAAACCCATTGAAAAGGCAGGTGGTTTATCATGACCGTAACACAGCAGATACTCACCATCGGCCTGTGCGTGCTGGGCACCATGTCCACCCGGTTCCTGCCGTTTTTGGTGTTCTCCTCTAAGAAGCCCACGCCCAAATACATACAATATTTAGGCAAGGCCCTCCCCGCCGCGATCTTCGGGATGCTGGTCGTCTACTGCCTGAAAAACGTGAATGTTTTGGCAGGCTCCCACGGGCTGCCGGAGCTCATTTCCATCCTAGTGGTCGTGGCGCTGCACCTGTGGAAAAGGCAGATGCTCCTCTCCATTGCAGGGGGCACGGTGTGCTATATGCTGCTGGTGCAGCTGGTATTTTGAAAAAGAAAAAAGCTTGGGCGGCCCCGCAAGGCTGTCCAAGCTTTTTGTTATACCGTTTTACGCCGCTTTCTTTGCGTGCACCATCTTGATGCCGAACAGCGTGCCCACCATTAGCACAATGGCGATGGGCAGGGCAATCAAGGCGTTGGGCACGAAGCCCGCGATGATATACGACACGAAGCTCACCGCCGCCGCGACCACCGCGTAGGGCAGCTGGGTAGACACGTGGTCCACATGGTCGCACTGGGCGCCGGCCGAAGCCATGATGGTCGTATCGGAAATGGGCGAGCAGTGGTCGCCGCAGACGGCCCCGGCCATGCA
Source organism: uncultured Clostridia bacterium (assembly GCA_947652665.1). GTDB lineage: Bacteria > Bacillota > Clostridia > Oscillospirales > Acutalibacteraceae > Acutalibacter. The sequence continues at coordinate 20,330 of CANTDZ010000034.1, read as the reverse complement.
GGCCGACACGCACACCACACCCAGGGGCTCGGTCAGCGGGAAGACGCTCAGGGTGATGGGGATGAGGATGCCGAAGGTACCCCAGCTGGTGCCCGTAGCAAAGGCCAGGAAGCAGCCAATGAGGAACACCACCGCCGGCAGGAAGGACTGGAAGCCCTGTGCCGAGCCCTTCACCACGCCCTCCACGAACTCTTTGGCGCCCAGGGAGTCGGTCATGGCCTTCAGGGACCAGGCAAAGGTCAAAATCAAAATGGCGGGGACCATGGCCCGAAAGCCCTCGGGGATGCAGTCCATGGTCTGGCGGAAGGTCATGGTCTTGCGCAGGCAGTAGTAGAGAATGGTGAATGCCAGCGCGAACACAGAGCCCAGCATCAAGCCCACGGAGGCATCGGAGTTGGAGAAGGCGTCCACAAAAGACGCACCCTCGAAGAAGCCGCCAGAGTAAATCATGCCGATGACACAGCACACGATGAGCACCGCAATGGGCAGCACCAAATCCAGCACGATGCCCTTCTGCTCTTCCTCGTCAGCGGCCATGTTGGCGTAGGGGTTCTTGCCGCTGAACAGGTCGCCCTTATCCCGGGCGTTCTGCTCGAACTTGGCCATGGGGCCAAACTCCGCCTTCATCAGCGCCATGCCCACCATCATCACGATCGTCAGGATCGCATAGAAGTTAAAGGGGATAGCCTTGATGAACAGGTTCAGGCCGTTGCCGTCTTCCACATAGCTGGCCACCGCCGCAGCCCAGGAGGAGATGGGCGCGATAATGCACACCGGAGCCGCTGTGGCGTCGATGAGGTAGGCAAGCTTCACCCGGGACACCTTGTGCTTGTCCGTCACCGGCCGCATCACCGAGCCCACGGTCAGGCAGTTGAAATAGTCGTCGATGAAAATCAGCACGCCCAGGGCCACCGTAGCCAGCTGTGCGCCCACACGGGTCTTGATGTGCTGGGCCGCCCAGCGCCCAAAAGCCGCCGAGCCCCCGGCCTTGTTCATCAGGGACACCATGGCCCCCAGGATCACCAGGAACACCAGGATGCCGATATTGTACCCGTCGGACAGGACGCTGACGATGCCCCCCTGGAACACGTGCAGCACCGTGCCCTCAAAGGAGTAGGCCGAGTACAGCAGACCGCCCATCAAAATGCCCACGAACAGCGACGAGTACACTTCCTTGGTAATCAGCGCCAGGGCAATGGCCACCACCGGGGGCAGCAGCGCCCAGCCCGTGCCGTAGAACCCGCCGCCCTCGGCCGCGCTTTCGCCGCTGCCAAAAATCAGCGGCAGGAGCACCACGGCCACCAGAATGACCGCCAGCAGCACCCCTTTGATCACGTTCGATCTCTTCATGTTTTTCCCTCACTCAAATGCAAAAAGTCATGACAGTCCCTGCCATGACTTCAAAAATTGCATTGGGGAAGAAATCATAGACAGCGCTCCGCCCCGTTATACAGGGCGACAGTCCGTAAGATGTTCTCCCACGGCCCGGCAAAAGAGCGTCAGGCAAAGCGCTCCCGCCTCGGCGGAATCCCCTTTCTGCCCGCCCCCCTTGCCCGGGGCCTGCGGCAGGCATACTCTTGTCATCCGCGCCTCTATCATGCTACTCCCTATCATAGGCCATCTTGGCCCGATTGTCAATACGATTTACAAATTTATTCCCAAAAGCTCCCGTATCACCACCGACGCCAGCAGCAGCCCCGCCGCTCCCGGCCCGTAGGAAATGGAGCCCGGCGCTTCCCCCGCGTTGGGCCAAGGGGACTCGGTGGAGTAGACCGCCTTCACGTGGGCGATCCCCCGCTTTTTCAGCTCTCGCCGCATGACCCGCGCCAGGGGGCACACCGACGTCTTCTCGATTTCTGCTACCTGAAACGCCGTGGGGTCCAGCTTGTTGCCCGTGCCCATGCAGGTAATGATGGGCACCCCGGCCTCCCGGCAGCACTGGATGAGCGTCAGCTTCGAGGACACCGTGTCGATGGCATCCACCACGTAATCGTACCGGGCAAAATCCACCTCCCCCGCCGCTTCCTCCGTAAAGAACAGCTCCAGGGCCCGGGCCTCGCACGCGGGGTTGATGTCCCGCACGCGGCTGCAAGCCACCTGGGCCTTGCTTTTTCCCAGGGTGCTTTCCAGGGCCAGGATCTGGCGGTTGCAGTTGGTCAGATCCACCGTGTCGTGATCCACAATGTCCAGCGCCCCCACTCCGGCCCGGGCCAGGGCCTCAATCACGTAGCCGCCCACGCCTCCCGCGCCGAACACCGCCACCCGGGCCCTGCACAGCCGCTCCAGGCCTTCGGGGCCAATGAGCTGTTCCTCCCTGCTAAACCGATGCATGGCTTTCCTCCTTTTCCGCGCTGGCAGCGCACAACCCGCAGACCCGGGCCGCGCCAGCCTCATACAGGGCCTCGGCGCACTGGCACAGGGTGGCCCCGGTGGTCACAATGTCGTCTACCAGCAGTACCGTTTTCCCCGCCGTTTCCGGCTTGGCCCGGTACACGTCTTTTGCGTTTGTCAGACGCTCCGCGCGGCCCAGGGTGTGCTGGCGTTTAGTCTCCTTGGTCTTCTCCAGCAGGGGGCGCAGGGGAACCCCCAGGGCCTTGGCAATCCTCCCCGCCAGCAGGCCGCTCTGGTCGTACCCCCTGTCCCGCAGGCTCTGCCTGGACAGCGGCGCATAGGCCACGGCGTCAAACTCCGCTCCAAAGGGCAGCGCCTGCCCGGCCATGAGCCGCCCCAGCTGTCCCGCCAGGCCTTTCTGCTCCTGGAATTTATAGCGGTGCAGGGTCTCCCGGAACCCGCCCCGGTACAGCGCCGGAGCCCTTACCTCCAGCACCTGTCCCGTCCTTTCCAGCTTGAACTGCCTGGGCCGGGGCGCAGAAACCAGCCCCGCACATTCCCGGCAGAAAAACTCCTCCGGCAGGACGGCTTTCCCGCACCACAGGCACCGGGCCGGGAACAGCAGAAACACCAAGCGCTCCCCCCAGCCGGGCCGGGACACATCCTTCCTCAAACGCGGGCCACGCCCGTCTCCCGGGCCGCCTGAGCCACCGCAGCCGCTACGGCGGGGGCCACGTCTTTATTAAAGGCCGAGGGGATGATGTTGTCCTCCCGCAAATCCTCCGGCGCGATCAGGTCGGCCAGGGCCTTGGCCGCAGCCACCTTCATCCCGTCGTTGATCTCCTTGGCGCGCACGTCCAGCGCCCCCCGGAAAATCCCCGGGAACGCCAGCACGTTGTTGATCTGGTTGGGGTAATCCGACCGCCCGGAGCCCACCACCTTCGCGCCTGCCTCCAGGGCTTCTTCGGGGAAGATTTCCGGCGTGGGGTTGGCGCAGGCAAACACGATGGGGTCCTTGGCCATGGAGCGCACCATGTCCCCCGTCAGGCAACCAGGGGCCGAGAAGCCCATGAACACGTCCGCGCCCTGAATGACGTCGGCGAGGGTGCCCTTTTTCTTCTCCGGGTTGGTAGCTGCCGCCAGCTCCGCCTGGGCCGGGGTGATGCCCTCCATGCCCTCATAAAGCGCGCCCACTTTATCGCAGACCACCACGTTTTTCAGCCCCAGCGCCATGAGCAGCCGGGTACAAGCCGTGCCAGCCGCCCCCGCGCCGTTGACCACCGCCGAGACCTCCTCCAGCTTTTTGCCCGTAAGCCGCAGGGCGTTGATCATGGCCGCTACGGTGACTACCGCCGTACCGTGCTGGTCATCGTGAAAGACCGGGATGTCCAGGCGCTCCTTAAGCTTCTGCTCGATCTGGAAGCAGCGGGGCGCGGCAATGTCCTCCAGGTTGATACCTCCAAAGGAACCGGCCAGCAGCTCGATGGTGCGCACGATCTCGTCCACATCCTTGCTGCGGATGCACAGGGGGAACGCATCCACGTCGGCAAAGGCCTTGAACAGGGCGCACTTGCCCTCCATGACGGGCATGCCGGCTTCGGGGCCGATGTCGCCCAGGCCCAGAACCGCCGTGCCGTCGGTGACCACGGCCACCAGGTTCCCCCGGCGCGTGTATGTATAGGAAAGCTCCTTGTCCTTGGCGATCTCCAGGCACGGGGCCGCCACTCCCGGCGTGTAGGCCACCGAAAGGTCGTCCTTATTGTTCAGCGGGCAGGGGGCCTCCACCCTTATTTTGCCCTGCCATTTTTTGTGCATCTCCAATGCTTTTGCCGCGTAGTCCATGTTTTCCTCCTTAGAACAACAATTTTCTTCGCAAATTATAGCACAGCACAGGCGCAGAAATCAATATCGCACTTGACTTTTCCACTTCCCGCATGTCATAATATAAGGGAAAGGAGCGCGCATCATGGACACCCTTTACAAAGCCTGCCTGTTCGACCTGGACGGCACCCTGGCCAATACCCTCCATTCCATCGCCCATTTTGGCAATGGCACCTTAGCGGCGTTCGGCCTGCCGCCGATTCCGGCAGACGCCTATAAGCAGCTGGTGGGAAACGGCGCAGACGTCCTCATGCAGAGGATGCTGCAAACGGTCGGGGCCCGGCTTTCGGAGGAGGACAGAAAGCGCTTCCGTGCCGAGTACGACCGCCGCTACGAGCAGAGCCCCATGGAGCTGGTCACGGCGTACCCGGGCCTGCCGGAGCTGCTCGCAAAGCTAAAAGCCTTGGGCCTGCGCCTGGGCGTGCTCTCCAACAAGCCGGACAACATGACCCGCTTTATCGCCGGGGAGCTCTACGAAGGCCTTTTGGACCCCATACGGGGCCAGCGCGCCGGAGCGCCCAAAAAGCCCGACCCGGCCGTCCCGCTGGAAATCGCCGGGGCCTGGGGGCTCGACCCCCAAGACATCTTATATGTAGGCGACAGCGGCGTGGACATGGAGACCGGCCGGAACGCCGGCATGGACGCCTGCGGCGTGCTTTGGGGGTTCCGGGACGAAGACGAGCTGCGGGCCCACGGGGCGGTCTGGCTGGCGGAGGACGCCGCCGGATTAGAAGCGGCTGTTTTGGGAAAGGGGACGCGGTCATGAGCAATTTTGGTTTTGAAGATATGCAGGCCATCCAGAAGGAGCTGCAGGAACGGTATCTCGCCCGGTGGGGCGGCCTGAGCCCCCAAAAGGGCCGGGACTCGCTGCTTTGGATGATGATCGAGGCCGGGGAGGTCGCCGACATCATCAAGAAGCTGGGGGACGAAAAAATCATGGACGATCCGGAAACCCGGCACGATTTCATTGAGGAAATGTGCGACGTCATGATGTATTTCAATGACGTGATGCTCTGCTACTCCATCACCCCGGACGAGCTTGCCCAGGTATATAAGGCCAAGCACCAGCGTAATATGAACCGCTGGCCTACATAAAATATTCAGGAAAGTGTCCGGCCGCCGTCACATGATTTTCACAAAGATAGGGGATAATAGGGTCACAGCAAGAGAGAAACCCGAAAAATGATCTTTGTGAAAGGAGCGGTGGTTTATGTATTCCCCGTATGACGATCCGAACAACCAGAACAACCCTAGCACACAAAACACGCAGACAAGCGATACCCGGCCTGTACAGCCCAATTACTACACGCAGCAGCCGGTGCAATACACCTGGGGCGCCCAGCCTTATTACAATACAGCCCAGCCCCAGCCACCTAAAAAAGAAAAAAAGAAGGGCGGCAAGTTTGCCGTACGGCTTTTGTGCGCGGTGCTCTGCTGCGCGGTCGTCTCCCTGGGTTCTGTGGGGATTTTCGCCGCCCTCATCCAAACCGGCGTGGTGAACGTGGAAAGCCCCGCATCCGCCCAGACCACAGCGGCCTTTACGCTGTATAAGCTGGAGCAGGGCGCCCAGACCGCCACCCCCACCAAGACCGTTGGGGAGATGACCTCCCAGGAGGTCGCCCAGAAGCTCATCCCCTCGGTGGTGTGCGTACAGAATTACCAGATCAGCCAGCAGTCTATTATGTTTGGCGGAATTGAATATATGCCCTCGGACAGCGGCGACGTCTCCCCCACCGGGGAGGGCTCCGGCATCATCTTCTCCAAGGATGGCTACATTGTAACCAACCAGCACGTGGTGGACGGCGCTACGAACATTAAAGTGGTCACCCACGACGGGATGTCCTATGAAGCCGAGCTCATTGGCGAGGACACCCAGACCGACCTGGCCGTGCTCAAAATCAACGCCGACGAAGAGCTGACCCCCGCCGAGTTTGGCTCCTCCGAAGACCTGCAGGTCACCGATACCGTTATGGCCATCGGCAACCCCGGCGGCATCCAGTTCAACTCCAGCGTGACCATGGGCTACGTTTCCGCCCTGAACCGCCAGATCACCAACGGCGATACCGGCTTCAGCATGGATTGCATCCAGACCGACGCGGCCATCAACCCCGGTAACTCCGGCGGTGCGCTGGTAGACATGAACGGCCATGTAGTGGGCATCAACTCCTCTAAGATCGTGGCCACGGGCTACGAGGGCCTTGGGTTTGCCATCCCTTCGGATACGGTGCAGCCCATCGTCTCGGACCTCATTGAGTATGGCTATGTGAAGGACCGCGCGGCTTTGGGCATCTCGGCCCAGTATATTGACCGCATGACCGCCATGTGGAACGGCTTGACCCCTGGCCTCTATGTTTGGGATGTCACCAGCCAGAACGCCCAGAATGCCGGCCTGCAGAAGGGCGATGTGATTGTCGCCATTGACGACACGTCCGTTACCTCCCAGACAACGGTTTCGGCGTACCTGGCCACCAAAAAGCCCGGCGACACGGTGACCCTTACCGTCAGCCGCGCCCTGACCGGCGAGGACAGCCTGCAGATTGAGCTGGTCTTGTCGGAGAACTCGGGCAAGTCGCTCACGGGCCAAACCAACTAAGCGTACAAGTTTTCTTTTTCATAAATCTCCTTTTTCAAGCAGGGGGCCCGGCGGAGACGCTGGGCCTTTTGCTTGTGGAGGAACAGGAGGGATTCTCATGGAAAAAATTTACCGCATCGCAACAAAAGAAGACCTAACCCGGCTGTGGCAGAAAAACGTGGACCGCCACCCCGGCGACCCCCGCTGGGCCCAGTGGGCCAAAGAGTACATCGCCTATAACGAGACCGGGCAGGCCGTCACCTTTGCTGTCGTGCTGGACGGCGAGCCGGTGGGCGAGGCCACGCTGCTCCTTTCGCCGGAGTGCGGGGCCATAGAAGGGCGGCTCTGCCTGGCAGACGGCAAGGCCGTGGGGAACGTAAACGCCCTGCGCATCGAAAAGCCCTGGGAGGGGCAGGGGCACATCTCCCGCTTGGTAGGGGTGCTGGAGCAGTACGCCCGGGAGCACGGGGTCACAGAACTGACCATCGGCGTGGACGCCTGGGAGACCCGCAACCTGGCCATTTACCTGCACTGGGGCTATGACCAGTTCGTCCTGGGCGGGGAGGAAGACGGCGGCTTGGTGCTCTACTACAAAAAAATATTGTAAAAAATCCGCACGGCCCCCTTGACAGGTGTAGGGAGCCGTGCTATACTACCATCATAGTTAATTACTTGAGTAGTTAACCAGTTCAGAAAGGAGGCGTAGGATGCTCAAGGTGGATATGAACAGTGGCAAGCCCATCTTTATACAGATTGCCGAGGGCCTCGAGGATGCCATCCTCTCCGGCGCGCTGCCGGAAGGGGGCCAGCTGCCCTCCATCACGGAGCTCTCCGTGCAGTATACCATCAACCCGGCCACGGCCCTCAAGGGCATAAACCTGCTGGTAGACCAGGGGGCCGCCTATAAGAAGCGCGGCGTGGGGATGTTCGTAGCAGAGGGCGCACGGGCCCTGCTGCAAAAGAAACGCCAGGCCGATTTCTCCCGCCGCTTTGTGGCCGCACTGGTCGACGAGGCAAAGCGCTTGGAGCTGGGGAAGCCGGAACTTTTGGATATGGTCGCGGCAGAATATGACCGCGGCGGAAAGGATGGATCAAATGCCGATCAAATGTGAGAACGTTACGAAAAGCTTCGGGCAGGTGCAGGCTCTTAAGGGGGTCAGCATCACCTTTGAGGAAGGGAAGATTTACGGGCTGCTGGGGCGCAACGGCGCGGGGAAGTCCACGCTGCTGAACATCCTTACCGGCCGCATTTTTGCCGACAGCGGCAGCGTCACCGTGGACGGCGAGCCCGCCATCGAAAACGACCGGGCCCAGTCGAAAATTTTCCTGATGAGCGAGAAGACCCTCCACCCGGACGCCATGAAGGTGCGCGAGGCCTTCCGCTGGGCCAAGGCCTTTTACCCGGACTTTGACGAGGACTACGCCATGAACCTGGCCGGGGACTTCGCCCTGAACACCGGCGCCAAGATTGCCGGGCTCTCTACGGGCTACCATTCCATTTTCAAGCTCATCCTGGCCTTGTCCGTAAACGTCCCCTACGTGCTCTTAGACGAGCCCATTCTGGGCCTGGACGCCAACCACCGGGAGCTTTTCTACAAGCGCCTGCTGGAAAAATACGCGGAGGAGCCCTTTGCCGTGGTGCTGTCCACCCACTTGATCGAAGAAGTGGCCAGCTTGGTGGAGGACGTGGTCATCATCAAGGAGGGCCAGGTGCTGCGGCAGGAATCCCGCGATTCCCTCCTTTCCCAAGGCTACACCGTCTCCGGCGGGGCTGCGGCTGTCGAAACGTACATTCAGGGCCGCAGCGTTCTGGGCGTGGACTCCCTGGGAGGCCTGCGCACCGCCTACGTGCTGGGCCAGCCGGACAAATCCGCGGGGTCGGCCCAAGATTTGGAGTTCGGGCCCATGGATTTGCAGAAGCTGTTTATCCAGCTGACCAACTCGTGATGGAAAGGAGAAACCCTATGAAAACCAAAGCTTCCCTCCGCTACCAGCTGCGCGACCAGCGCAATGCTATACTCGTCTATTACAGCGTCATAACGCTCATGGTCGTGCTGTCCCTGGTGTTTATGCCTTTTTCCCCGGCTGACTCCTATTTCAGCATCTCCTCGGGCGGCATCACTGCCGTGACAGGAATGTTTGCCGGCGTGCTCTCCCTGTGCACCTTCAAGGACTGCTTCCTTTTGAGCCTGCAGCACGGCGTGTCCCGCAAGAGCCATTTTCTGGCGAGGCTGGGCTCCTTGGGCCTTGTGTGCGCTATCATGGCCGTGGGCGATGAAATCTACACCTTGATACTGAAGCTGTTAGAGCACATCTTCCCCGGCCGGTTCTTTGCCTCGTCCCTTTACGAGATGATCTACTGCAGCGACTATATGGAACTGTCCTCGGGGACATACCGGTCCATCCAGACCACCACCACTACCATCCTGCTCTCTGTGGTGTTCAGCTTCTTCTTTTTGCTGGCTATCTGCTCCTTTACTTACCTGGTCTCCGTCCTCAATTTCCGGCTGAACAAAGTGGGCAAGATCATCTTTTGGGTTAGCTGGCCCGCCCTGTTCGTCCTTTTGGACGCCTTCCTGGTGGCTCACCCGCAGTTTGCCAACAGCCTGGTGCCCGTCCTGACCCGCCTGGCCTCGATGACCATCTCCACCCTGCCCCGCCTGTGCCTGACCTGCCTGGCCGCCTCTGCCGTCTTCTGCGGCATCACCTGGCTGCTCATGCGCCGGGCCCACGCTAAATAACCACTTCTACGGCCCCCCGTGCGTCAAGCGTGCGGGGGGTCACGCGGCAGTCGATGGCCTCCACCAGCACGCCCTTGTCCCGGGCCTCCCGCAGGGCCTCGGCAAATTCCGGGTGGGTACGCCGGTTGGGCGTGAAATACCGCACGCCCTCCATCTGCACCACGAACAGTACCATGGCCCGGTACCCGGCGTCCAGGGTGGCGCACAGCTCCCGCAGGTGCTTGACCCCCCGCTCTGTAGGCGCGTCCGGGAAAAGTACCACGCCGTCCTCCTCCAAGGTCACGCCTTTTACCTCAATGTACCAGCGCGCGCCCCCGGCCTCGGCGTAGAAGTCAAACCGCGACGCGCCGAACCGCTGTTCCGGCCGCAGCAGCGTAAGCCCTTCCAGCTGTGTGGGCAGGTATTCCCCCGCCACCTTGTTGGGCGCCTGGCTGTCCATGTTGATGAGCCTGTCCCCTTTCTCCACCGCCACCACGTCGTACTTCGTCTTGCGGTTCGGGTTTGCGCCCTCCTCCAGGTAGACCTTCGCCCCCGGCACCAGCAGTTCCCGGCAGCGGCCCGTGTTCTTTACGTGGCAGACTTCCACCTGCCCGCCCACCTCCACGTGGGCAATGAACCGGTTGGGCCGCGCGATAAACCGGCCCTCGGCTATGTTTCCATACGTCATGTGTCCGCACCTCCCTTTCCCCTATTATAGCACAAAGGCAGGCCCCCCGCCAGAAGGGCCTGCCTTTGGTTTATCCGTTTTGCACTCCGTAAGCGGATTCCAAGGCTTTGGATACTTCCCCTTGCTCCTTTTCATACCGCTTCTGCTTTTCCTGCTCGGTTTCGATGGCTTTCGAAACCTCCGATTGTTCCCTCTCGTACTGCTTCTGACTTTCCCATCCCTCTTCGCCAACACGGCATTTGATAGGGTTCCAAATTCCGGTTTCGTTAAAATCAATATGCTCGATGAGCACCTCGCCGGTTTTGCCGTCGACTAACTGGGCATAATCGCACCAATTTTCCATGCCGTCCCTATAATATAAATCCTCCGCAGAAAAGGGTTTCTCGTCCACGATTTCAAGGAAGAAGCTCATATAGCATTGGGGGGCGGTGGCGTAGCCCATGCGCTCATACATATCCTTGTTCATATATTCGTCCGTGTCATGCAATATGAAACGCGTCGTTGTGCCGTCCTGGGAGCTTTCATATCTATAGAAGCTCCAGTCCTCTTGATCCTCCGTTTGTTCCTCTACATATTCGCATTCCTCCCGGGGCGCGCTCTTCATGCTGCCAACCATTGTCTCCCCTTTGAAGAACCGCACTTCTATATCCGGCTCGTCTACGTCCGCATACACCGTCAATCCGCAGTTCCGCTTGTATGGCACCATCTCCCCAAGCTCTACTTTACCCTCAAAGTCATAGCCCTCGTAGGCATTGAATTCCGTGGCAAAATACCCGTTCGTAAAATCCGGCGTGTGGGGCGTGTTCAGGTACTCCTCCGCATCCAGCTTTACAATGCCTTCTTGCCGGTAGGTGTCGGTCACGACCGCCTCGCCTGTCTCCAAGTCAATCGTCAGCTCGGCAAAGAGATTGGGCACATACTCGTCCTCCCATGTTTCCGGCATATTCGCCACGCGTAGATCCGGACTCCTCTCAAATACGCGCAGGATCACTTTCGTAAAATCTCCCGGCAATTCCGTGTTGACTTGGGCGGGGCGTTTTTCATAAGCCATTGTAAATTGGAATTTGTCGGCCTTGCTCAGTTTGTAAATTGCGTCCTCTGTTTCCCATGTATCCGAAAGGTCATATCGCTGCAGCAGTTCCTGCCCATTCTCGGTGTAAAGGCGACAGGACGTATACGTCCCCTTCAAATCTCCGCAGTACAAGACTTCTTCCAGCTCAAACCCCCACACCGGCACCTCCAGGTTCAGCTTGATATGCTCCTCTGTGTTCTCCACCCCCAGCAGGCTCACGCCGTTATCCTGGCCGGGGTCGACGGTGTAGTGGGGTTCGCGGAGGGACAAATCTGCGCTGGTGGTATCTTCCACGATTACGGCCAGGTTTTCTTTGAAGTTCACCGGGATTGTCTGTATATCGGCCTCACTGAACTCAATTTTCAGATAATCCACCTGCACGATGACGTCCAGCATCTGCCCCCACTGGGCTGTGACGGGAATGTTCAAAGTGAAATCCGTAGCGGGCTTGCTTTCAGACGAAACACAGCTCACCGAGCTTAGCTCGCACTCCTGGCCGTTCACGATAGCCCGGGGCATATGGCCGCTGGCTCCCGTCTCGTCATAGCAGCCCAGCCGGACGGATTGGTATTCGGCCCCGTCCTTCGGGGGAACGACCTTTACGGTAACTTCCAGCATTTCCTCATTGCAGGTGGCATCTTCTACTTGCAGATGATAATCGCTGCCACCTACGGTAACGGTGAAATCCTCTTCGAAGTTCACCGGGATGATTTCTGCCAGCCTCTCCGCAGTCGGGCCAACATCGCTCTCGGATAACAGCCCATACATTTCCTTAAGCGACAAATTCACTTGTAACATCGAGCGGCCCTTCAAGCTGTCTTTCAAAGGATATACATATTTGTATGCAAGCTTGCCATTCTCAGGCGTTTCCGTTATAGAGGACTGCAGCGGGTCTCTGTTCAGCCTTTCGCCGTCTGCGGTCAACACAAACCCATCCTCCTGAGGGAATCCTCCCGGAGCACTCCATTCCCGCTTTGTCATCGACCCATAAGGCACAATACGGATAAATTTATCCGCCTCCTCTGGGCACTGGATTTCCCACGTCAGATAGAGATATTCCCCGTCGCAAGTGGCTTCCCCCACTTGCAGATGATAGCCGCTTTGCGCTTCTTCCACCTCGCTTGACGCCTCCCCCGGCAGGATTTCCGTCTCCTCCGTCGGCAGGCGCAAAACCACCATCAGCATACACACGACCGCCACGGCCCCCGCCGCGCACGCCAGCCACCGCAGGGGACGGCGGCGCACCGGCACGGGCTCTACCTCCTGCCACTCGCCGGGCTCGGAGGCCATCCGGGAGCCCAGGTAGGTCTGGGGCACTTCTCCGGGCAGTTCGGCGTACACCTGCCGCAGGCGTTTCTCAATGGCCTGGGGCACGGCTTCTAATTCTAATTCTTCCCGCAAACGCTTCATGTACAGTCCTCCTCGCCCAGATAGATTTTCTTAAACCGTTTCCTCCCCCGCATCAAGCGGGTCTTCACCGTGCCTTCCTTCACATCCAGCATCTGGGCGATCTCCCGTATCTTGAGCCCGTCCAGATAAAAGAGCGTCAGCACCAGCCGGTCGTTCTCGGCCAGCTGGGCCAGGCTGCGCCTTACGTCCATAGCCTCGTCCCGGTCGGCCCCATAGGCTTCGCCTTCCGGCACGGCGTCCATGGGCACGATCCGCTGCTGTACCCGCAGCAGGTCGTAGCAGTGGTAGATCAGCACCCGGGTCAGCCACGTTTTGAAATACCGGGGCTCCCGCAGGGTGCACAGCTGCGAAAACGCCGTCAGCACCGTCTCCCCGACCGCGTCCGCCGCATCCTCGTCGTTGTGGAGGATCGCCAGCGCCACCCGGCTCATGGAGAGCTTCTGCCGCTCCATCAGCTCGATAAAGGCGTCGCGGTCGCCCTTCTTAGCCTTTTTCACCAGCCGCTCCAAACTTTCCGCCATTTCACCATCCCTTTCTCAAAGGAGTTTTCACTTATTAGACGGCCCAGGGGGCAAAAAGGTTCGCACCAGGATAAAAAAATAAAAGCGCGGCCCGCAAGCCACGCTTTTTCTTCAACCTCACGCCTTCTCCAGCCCCATAAGCTGCTTCCAGGTGGTGTTGACTTCTTCGGTACAAGTAAAATAGACGCTCGTCAGCACATTGCTGGCAATCCCCAGCTGCTCGGCATACTGGTTGATTTTCTTCCAGTCCGCCCGCTCGTAGCTGATGGCCAGGTCGTAAAGCATCCCGCAGCGGCCCTCGTGATTCAAAAGCGCCGCCTTGATTTCCTCGGCCACCGGCACCGACTCCAGGATATCCTCCATGGGTGCCGCGATCAGGTAATCCAGCGTCGAGAACATCCCCATCAAATAGGCCTCCGAACGGGAGATGGGCATATCCTTGGCGTAACGCATCAGCTCGCTGCAGAAGCTGCCGCGCATAAAGGACAGCTTCAAGAACTCCTCCGACCCGGGGTCGATCTCATTTTCCGCATTGCTGGCGCTCAGCAGATAAATCCACTGCTTCAGCTGCGCAATACCCAGGGTCACCAGAGCCTGGCGGATATTCGTGACGCGGCTGGTGGAGAAATACGCCGAATTGGCCACACGCAGCAGGCCATAGGTCAGGGTCGCGTCCATGGCGATAATGTCCTCGATCTCCTCCATGTCCGGCTCGTCCTGCACCACGGCCACCATCAGCCGGAAGAAGTTGCTCTGCAGGTATCCGCTTGCGTGGGCCCGTGTCGCCAGCTTTTGGGCCACATAAGAGCCCTCCATGGCGTCCACGCCCATAGTAATGGCCTTGTTATAGGTGGTCATGTCCTCGATATCCGTGGCGATGCACTTCTTGTTCATGGTGTGCGCCATCTCAATGATGTGCCGCAGGGACTGCTCGCTGGTGTTGGAAAAATTCAGCTTTATGTAGTCGATGTCGCCCATGAGCCCCATATACCGCGGCGAAAACCGGAACTCATTCACCGCGATCTTATAGCCCTCCTTGGCGAATTGCTGCACAAATTTCATAGCCAGCGGATGGATAATGACGCTGTCGTCAATCTGGATGACCAGGCCTTCCTTCTCAAACAGATGAGGGGCCTTGCGCATCAAAAGGTTGGAGGTGAACGTCATAAAATGGACGGACCCCTTTAAGGAGCGCTCCACGTTCTGCATCAGGAAATTATAAACCGTATCCGCCGCGGCAAAATCATTGGCCGCCTCGTCGCTGCCGTAGGCCTGGTTTTCCCCATGATAGAGGATTTCATACCCTACGATTTCGCTCTGGGAATTCTTAATCGGCTGCCGTACAATATACTTTTCTTTCATGCGTTTCACCGCCCTCAGGCCGTCGCTGCCGCCATGGCCGCTTTTTCCTGGAGAAGGCCGTCCATGACGGATACCAGGCGGCCGATCTCGGGTTTGGTAAGCTGCTCATTGGCGCCCAGCTCTTCGCCTTTTATGCGCATTTCCTCGCTGATAAGGGAGGAGAAGATGATGATCGGCAAGTGCTTGAGCTCCGCATCGTCCTTCACCAGCTTAGTCAGGCGGTGGCCGTCCATCTGGGGCATCTCGATATCGGTGACGATCAAGGCCACATCGTTGTCGATGGTGCCATGGCGCTTGCTCTCCTGCAGGTGGTCCCACAGCTCCTTGCCGTTGGGGAACATACTCAGGTGGGTGTAGCCGGCCTTTGTCAGGGCGTCGCGGATCATGCGGGACAGCAGGATGGAGTCCTCGGCTATGTAGATGGGCTGCTGGTTGCGCTCCCGGGGGCCCATCTCGTCGATCTCGCTGATCTGGATGGAGGTCTCGGGCGCAATCTCCGCCACAATCTTCTCAAAGTCCAAAATGGTCACCAGATCCTGGCCGCACTGGGCAATGCCCGTGGCCACGCCGTCGTCGCCACCGCTGATGGTCTTATCCGGCTTCTGGATATTGGTCCAAGAGATGCGGTTGATGCCCACCACGGTGTGTACCCGGAAGGCCAGGTTCATCTTGTTAAAGCACGTTACAATAAACAGGTCCTTCTCCTTGGGCTCGCTGTCGCTCACCTCCAGATACTTGGGCAGGTTTATTACCGTCATCACCACGTCCCTGGGCTTAAAGATCCCCTCCACCGCATGGTGGGTGTGGGGCATGAATTTGACCGGCGCCGAGATCATGATCTCCGTCACCTTGGCCACGTTGATGCCATACAGCACCCCGTCTATGGTAAATTCCATGATCTCGATCTCATTGGTACCAGATTCCAACAGGATCTCATCTTTTCCAACTGCCATTACACTCGCTCCCTTCTCCTGACTTAAATCAAATGGTCCGGCTTGCCATAGCTCTTCACCGTCACCATGCCCGTGGCCGGGTCAAAAGAGATGGTGCGGGCCACAGAGCCCCCTACGTCCTCGGCGAGCAGGCGGATCTGCTCGGAACGCAGGATCATATGTACACTGTCGATGTTCCGCTTGCCGATGTTCCCTAGGGAGCTTCCCGGCGCTACATCAAACATTTTGGCGCCCCCGGCGACCTTGGCCACGATGTTCCCCTTCCGCGAGCCCCGGGCTTCCATCTGCTTGAGGGTCTCCCGGATGCCCGTATCCGCATATTTCATCGTGTTCTTCCGCCCGGCCTCCATATTGATGGGCAGCATGATATGGATCATGGCGGAAAGCTTGCTGATCTTATCCTGCAGGCATATCCCCAAGCAGGACCCCAGCGCGTAGGTGATGAGCTCCTCCCCATGCGCGGCGATCTTCATGTCGGCTATTTTGACGACGAGCTTGCCATTAGCCATCGGAAACGCCCAGCTTACGCAAGAGATAATTGAGGCCGCGGATCTCCGGGGACAGCAGCAGCCTGCAGGGGAGCTCATAATCGTCGCAGGTAAAATTGCCGCCGATGGTCATCAGGTAATCGCTTTGTCCGCCATATTCGGCCATGGGCACCGCTAAAATAGCGCCCTGCATATCCACGGTCAGGCTTGGCACGGTCAAATCCATGGTCACGCCGGAAAGGCCGGACAAGGCGTTGATGAAGGTGGATATCATGATGTTCCCCACCTCTACCAGGGCCGAGCGCTGGAATTCGTTCATGTCCTCGAATTCCTCCACCCGGTTGTCCAACATACAGCCCAGCACCATGTTTACAAACTCCAGCGGCAGCACCGAAAGCATGATGCCCCCGATGTCCCCGCTGATGCGCACCAATACGCCGGCGGTCACGTGCTCCGGGCCGCCAATCCAGTCGATGGCCTCGTTATAGCCCATGATGCGCACCTCCGGCAGGGTAATGCTCACCCGCCGGTTCAAAAGCCCGGAAAGGGCGGTCGCCGCGTTGCCCGTCCCGATACTGCCCACTTCCCGCAGGGTATCGATCTCCATGCTGTTCAGATCGTCATAATTCTTAATTCCCATTTGTGCCCTCCTCTCGGCTTATTTTTTATTCTCACCGCAAGCCGTTCACGGTGGTTTCGATCTCGTCCGAGGTCTGTATCATTTTCAGCGCGTAGGTAAACGACCGCTGGGACTCGATGACCTTCACCATCTCATTGGCAAGGTCGGTGTTGGAGCGCTCGAGATACCCCTGGATGAGCTTGCCCTGGCCCATCTGCAGCTGGCCGTTCTTATCTACCGGCACAAACCGGTTGCGGCCCACGTTCAGCATCCCGTTGGTGTTCACGAAATCGAAGATGCCAATAGGCAGCTCCGTCTTGGCGTTTTCCTCGGTGACCTCAATGAGCCGGCCGTCACGCCCCATAACAAAGTGCCCGTCGCCGTCAGAGAGATACCATCTTTCCTCTTGGGTGGCTTCGCCAGTCTCGGGGTCGGCCGCGCCCTGCACGAAGAACTGGGACTTGGTAAACGACCCGTCGCGGGTATAACTGTACTCGCCCGAAGCCGGGTCCCACAGGGCAAAGAACCCATGGCCCTCGATGGCATAGTCCAGATCCAGCCCCGTATCGGCAAAGCCGTTGCTGGAGAAGTCCGTGTCCGCGCCGATCATAATCATGCCGGTGCCCCGGGGCAGCTCGTCGGCCTGGGCCCCCAATATATTATCGTACATTAACTGCGCGAAATAAGGCTTTTTCGCCTTAAACCCGTAGTTATTCACGTTGGCGATGTTGTTGCCGTGGACATTGAGCCTTTCCTGCTGCTGCCACGCGCCCACCGAGGCTGTGTAGAAGGATTGATTCATATGCGCTTCCCTCTTTCTTTATCTAACTTTACTGCAGGCGGCCGATATCGGTCGTAGCCTGGTTCATGACCTGGTCGTACATTTTCGTCACGGTAGCGGCGCTCTGATAGGCTCGCTGGGTGGAGATCATCTTGACCATCTGCTGCACCATCTCCACGTTGGAGCGTTCCACCATGCCGTTGTAGATTTTCGCGGTGCCCAGCTGAGGGTCGCCGCCGCCTACAAAGAGGCCCTGCTGGTTCTTCTCCAGGGCCCCGTTGTCCTCAAACTCGAAGACGCCGATCTGCCCTAAAAACCCACCGTTTTCCGTATAGATGCGGCCGTTGGTGTCCGCTTTGACCTTATCCGTCACCAGCAGGATTTCCTCCCGATTGATGTCCAGCACCCGGCCAAAACCCGGCAGGAACAGGTAGCCCTCTTCGTCCAAGGTAAAGTTGCCGGCCCGTGTGTAGCCAATGCCGTCGTCGGTCTGAATGGCAAAAAAGCCCTCGCCCTCGATGCCGAAATCCAGAGGCATTCCGGTTTCGTCAAAGGAGCTCTGGGTGTAATCGGTATAAAGCTGGCTGGGCACGGTGGCATAGCTGATGCCGCCAATTTCTATGTAATCCTTGATTTTGTTGCCGACGCGGCTCCACATGACCTCGTCAAAGGTCTGGCCCGTAAAGCAGTCGGCCTTGAAGCCGGACGTGGAGATGTTGGTCATGTTGTTGGATATGACGTCCAGGTTCTTGCCGTGGGTAATCATGCCGGACGCCAGGTTGTAAAATCCTTTGAACATTTGCTTTCCCCTCCTAATCAGCCGCTGCGCATATATTCGCTCATAAGGACCTTGAGCTTCTGCACAGCCTTTGCATGTATTTGCGAGACCCGCGGCGCGCTGATTTCCAGCACTGTCGCGATGTCCTTCATTTTCAGGTTCCGCTCATAGTAGAGCGACAGCACTAGCTGCTCGTTGGTTTTCAGGGAGCTTACCGCCTTTGCCAAGGTCTGGGCCAGCTCCTCGCCCATGAGCGCCTGCTCCGGGTGGCCGCCGTTTTCCGGGTCGGCCGCAGCCTCCCAGGTGTCGTTGCCGTCAAACACTTCGTCCAGCGACAATATATTGTGCAGCGAGGCGTTTGTCATGGCCTCGTGGTACTCCTCAATGCTGATGCCCACCTTCTCCGCAATCTCTGCGTCGGTCGGCATCTTGCCGGTGGCGTTGTACATCTCCGTCACGGCCTTGTCGATGCGCTGGGCCCTTTGCCGCACGGTGCGGGGCACCCAGTCCTGCTGCCGGGCCAAATCCACAATCATGCCCCGGATGCGCTTGGCCACATACATTTCAAAGCGGCCCTTCTCCGGGTCGAACTTGTCGACCGCGTCCTGCAGCACAATAAGCCCCTCGTTGATGATGTCGTCCAGCTGGGTGAAGCTGCAGAACACGCCCCGTATCTGCAAGGCAATGCTCCGTATCAGCCCCGTGTACCGCAGGGCGATCTCCCACCGGAGCTCCGGGGCCCGGGTCTCGCCGTACAGCGCGAAGAGCTCCTCGGTGGACATCTCGTCATAGCTGCGTTCCTTCAAGGCTTCGCTTCTCATGAGCCCACCGCCCTTCTCACGCCGGCGGCTGCGGACTGCATGGTCACGTTGCCAATGGACTGTATCTGCACCGTGCCCACGATCTCACTGAACGAGAGCACGTACATATTGGTAAAGTACTGGCTCAGCAGGCGGCTTAAGTAGATGCGGATGACCTGGCTGGTCAGCAGGATGGGCTGCTGGTTCAGGTCGCCGAATTTCGGGATATGCTCCGCCAGCTGGGTGATAAGCGTCTGTATGAGTTCCGGCTCCATGGCCAGGTAGATGCCGTGGTCGTTTTTGACCAGGGAAGCCACGATCTTGCGTTCCACCTCCGCGTCCAGAGTGATGGCACGCAGCTGGCCCTCCTCACAGAAGCGCCGGGTAATGGTGCGGCTAAGCGCACTGCGCACGCTTTCGGTGATGATGTCCGGGTCCCGGGTGGTGTTCATGGAGTCCACCATGGTTTCCAAAATGGTCTCCATGTCGCGGATGGGCACGCCTTCCATCAAGAGGTTGCGCAGGATTTTCTCCAGCATCGCGTAGGACACGATGGCCGGGCAGGCTTCCTCCACCAGCTCGGGGGAGGTGTTCTTCAGGTTCTCCACCAGCTGGATGGTCTCCGAACGGGTCAGCAGCTCGTGGGCGTGGCGGCGGATGGTTTCCGACAAGTGCGTCAGCATAACCGACAGCGGGTCGATGACCGTATAGCCGTAAATTTCGGCCATTTCCTTGTTCTCCGGCAGAATCCACCGGGACGGGATGCCGTAAGCCGGCTCCACTGTTTCGATGCCGTCGATCTCGCCCAAGGGCTTGGCGGGTTCCAGGGCCAGGTAGTAGTCCACCAAAATCTCGCCCTTGGCCACTTCCTCGCCTTTGATGCGCACCACGTACTGGTTGGTGCCGATGATGGAGCTGTCATGCATACGCACCGTGGGCACCACGAAGCCCATCTCCTGGGCGTACTGCCGCCGGAAGATAACCACGCGGTTTATCAGCTTGCCGCCGCTGCTCTCGTCCACCAAGGGGATCAGGCTGTAGCCGACCTCCAGCTCGATGGGCTCCACCGACAGCAGCGAGTACACATTGCTTATATCCTTATAATAATCCGATTCGGTTGGCGCGGCCTCGGGGGCCTGCTCCAGGGCAGCGGCTTCTTCGGCCTGCTGGATCTCCTGGGCCTGCTGCACGCGGCCGGTGCGGTTGATGAAGAAGCCCATGGCAAACACCATGGAAGCCACCACGATCAGGGGCACCGTAGGCGTGTTGGGGATAACGGCCAAAAACAGCAGGGCCGCAGCCGCCGTCATCAGCGCCCGGGGCTGGGCCTTGAACTGCCCCAGCACGTCGCCGT
>CANTDZ010000033.1 GCA_947652665.1 uncultured Clostridia bacterium | reverse complement strand
CATCCTTCTACCTTTTTCTTTCTTCTCTGTCCAATATGTATTGTACTCCTACACTTAATGAATAAACGCGCACGCAACCCGCCTTGCAAAAGCCGGGGCGCTATGCTATAATAAAGGCCGAAAATGGAAAACGAGGGAGCTATGGAATATGAAATTAGGCATAGTAGGCCTGCCCAACGTAGGCAAAAGCACGCTGTTTAACGCCATAACGGACGCGGGGGCCCAGTCGGCGAACTACCCCTTCTGCACTATCGAACCCAACGTAGGCGTGGTGGCGGTGCCGGACAAGCGTCTGGACAAGCTGGCGGAAATGTACGAGCCGGAGAAATTCACCCCGGCCACCATCGAATTCGTAGACATCGCGGGGCTGGTAAAGGGCGCGTCCAAGGGCGAGGGGCTGGGCAACAAATTCCTCTCGAATATCCGGGAGGTAGACGCCATCGTGCACGTGGTGCGCTGCTTTGAAAGCGACGACATCATCCACGTGGAGGGCAGCGTCGACCCGGCGCGGGATATCGAGACCATCGACCTGGAACTGGTGCTCTCCGACCTGGAGGTGCTGGACCGGCGCATTGACAAGACCCGCAAGCTCTTAAAAGCGGACAAGAAATACCAAGGGGAGCTGGACTTTTTCCTGCGCGTGCGCGAAGCCCTGGAGGAGGGGCGCTCGGCCCGCAGCGTGGAGTGCGACGACGAGGAGCGGGAGCTCCTGGCGTCGGTTTCGCTGCTGACCAACAAGCCCATTATCTTTGCCGCCAACATGAGCGAGGAGGACATCAAAAACGGCCCGGAGAACAATCCGTTGTTCCAAGCCGTGTCGGCCCAGGCCCAGCAGGAGCACGCGGCGGTGCTGCCCATCTGTGCCGAGACCGAGGCGGAAATCTCCAGCCTGGACCCCGAAGAAAAGCTTCTGTTCCTCAGCGACATGGGCCTGCAGGAATCCGGCCTGGACCGCCTGATCACGGCCTGCTACTCGCTTTTAGGCCTCATGTCCTATCTGACCGCCGGCAAGCCCGAGGTCCGCGCCTGGACCATCCAGAAGGGCACCAAGGCCCCCCAGGCCGCCGGCAAGATCCACACGGATTTCGAGCGCGGCTTCATCCGTGCCGAGGTCATCTCCTTTGACGACCTTATGGCCTGCGGTTCCATGGCCGCCGCCAAAGAGAAGGGCCTGGTGCGCTCGGAGGGCAAGGAGTACGTCATGCAGGACGGCGACATCGTCTTGTTCCGGTTCAACGTGTAAGGCCTGTCCGCCACAGCCCACAAAATTTCGAAATTTCACAAAAAAGGTTTGCTTTGCCCCCCAATATATAGTATAATCAAGACAGTGGGACAGACCCCCAGAATTTCTTTTGCGAAGGAGCAATGTTTTATGCATTATCTTGGTATCGACTTAGGCGGCACGAACATCGCGGTAGGCATCGTGGACGAGGAGAATAAGATCATCGCCCGTGCCAACAGCAAGACCCAGACCGACAACGCCGAGCAGGTAGCCGACGCCATGGCCGAAACGGCCCGTCAGGCACTGGCCAGCGCCGGGCTCACCCTGGCGGACGTGCCGTGGGTAGGCGTGGGCTCTCCCGGGACCATCAACAAGTCCACCGGCATCATCGAGTTTGCCAACAACCTGCCTTTCAAAAACACCCCCATGCAGGAAATGCTCTCCCAGCGCCTGGACGGCAAGCAGGTGCTTATGGAGAACGATGCCAACGCCGCAGCGTTCGGTGAGTATATGGCGGGCGCCCTGAAGGGGGCGGACAACGCCATCGCCATCACCCTGGGCACAGGTGTCGGCGGCGGCATCATCATTAACCACAAGATTTATTCCGGCAGCAACTTCGCCGGCGCCGAGCTGGGCCACACCGTCATCGTGGTGGACGGCCGTCCCTGCTCTTGCGGCCGCCATGGCTGCTGGGAGGCTTATGCTTCCGCTACCGGCCTGATCAAGACCACCAAAGAGCACATGGCCGACGCCCCCAAGGATTCCCCCCTGTGGACCCTGGCCGACGGTAATATGGACAATGTCAACGGCCGCACCGCTTTCGACGCCATGCGCCAGGGCGACCCCGTTGGCAAGGAGATCGTGGACGAGTACATCCACTACTTCAGCGTAGGCCTCATTGACATGATCAACATCTTCCAGCCCGACATCCTCTGCGTGGGCGGCGGCATCAGCAACGAGGGCGAGACCCTGCTGGCTCCTGTGCGCGAGTATGTGGACAAAGAGCAGTACGCCATGAATTCGGTCAAGAAGACCACCATCTGCCGCGCGAAGCTGGGCAACGATGCCGGCATCATTGGCGCCGCGCTGCTGGGCAAAATGGAAGACTAAGCCATGGCGATCACAAAAACGACCTTTGGCACCCTGCCCGACGGCCGGGAAGCTGCGCTCTACACTCTGCAAAACGCAAACGGCACCACCCTTGAGGTGACCGATTACGGCTGCCGCATCCACCGCCTGCTGGTCAAAGACAGAGCTGGCCAGCTGGGCGACATGGTGCTGGGCCACCGTACCCTGCCCGAATATTTCGGCGCGAACTTCCATGGCGCTCTGGTGGGTCGCTATGCCAACCGCATCGGCAAGGCCCAGTTCTGCCTGGACGGCAAGGCGTACCCCTTGGCAAAAAACGACGGGGAGAACTCCCTCCACGGCGGCCCGGGCGGCTACCATCAGGTGTTGTGGCAGGCGGAAACCGAGGACGGCACTGACCCGAAGATTACCTTCACCCACGTCAGCCCCGACGGCGACGAGGGCTTTCCCGGCACGCTGGAAATGCGCGTCACCTACACCTTGACGGCGGACGACAGCCTTTCCATCGAATACACGGGCACATCGGACAAGGCCACGCCCTTTAACCTCACGAACCATTCGTTCTTTAACCTGTCCGGCGATCCCCAGGGCAAAATCTTTGACACCACCCTGCAGATCAACGCCGACATGGTGACGGACGTGACCGACGACCTCATTCCTACAGGCGAATTGAAGCCGGTAGCAGGCGGCCCCCTGGACTTCACGGCGTCCAAGCCCTTGGGCCAGGACATGTTTGCAGACGACCACCTGATGCAGGTCTGCGGCGGTTACGACCACAACTTCTGCGTCCGGGGCGAAGGCTTCCGCAAATTTGCCGAGGCTTACGAACCTGTCAGCGGCCGCGTCATGGAAGTTTGGTCGGACCTGCCCGGCGTGCAGCTGTACACTTTCAACAAGCTGAAAGACCCTTGGGTCGGCAAAGACGGCCAGCCCATGCAGCCTCACACCGCTTTCTGCCTGGAGACCCAGTTCTACCCGGATTCGCCCAACCAAAAGGATTTCCCCTTTGCGTTCCTGACGCCGGGCGTGCCCTTCACCACCAAGACCGTTTACCGGTTCTCTGTAAGGAGCTGAAAGATGAAAAAAGAAAAATCTTGCGGCGCCATCGTCTACCGGACCCGGGACAGTTGGGTGGAGGTGCTGCTCATCCGCCACAAAAACGGCGGCCACTGGGCGTTCCCCAAGGGCCACGTGGAAAAACAGGAGACCGAGGAGGAGACCGCCCTCCGGGAGATCAAGGAGGAGACGGGCCTCAAGGTGAAGCTGGACACCAGCTTCCGGCGCATGGTTACCTTCAGCCCCAAGCCCGGGGTTCTAAAGGACGTGGTGTACTTTGCCGGCAAGCTCTCCGGCGGCGACCAGAAGGCCCAAGAGGCCGAAGTCACCGGCATGGAGTGGGCCGCCCCCCAGGAGGCTCTGAACCGCATCACCTTTGAAAACGACAAGGACACCCTGCGTGCGTTTATGCGCTGGTGGGAGTCCCGGCCCCTGAACGACTAACGAAAATTTACGAAGCCCGCTGTGTCTTATTGGCACGGCGGGCTTTTTGCGTGCCTGGGGGTTCTAAGGCTCCGGCCTGTCCCATAGATATAGACAGAACGAGAAAGGGGGCCACAGCGTGGATACCATGGGTTTTGACAGGATCGCCCAGGAGCTGCCCGATTACCGCGACCGCCTGCTTGCCGTCGACGAGTCCATAAAGGCGCAGGCGTTTGACATCCGCTTCCATCGGGGCCAGCCGGTAACGGTGTGCGGGGCAGACGGCACGTTTTTTCTTACCGGGTCCGGCGCCACCCGCGCGCTTACGGACAGCCTGCCCATCACCTCCAAGGAGGAGATGGAAGCCCTGTTTTTGCAGGTATGCGGCCATTCGGTTTTCAGCCACGAAGAGGAGATCCGCCAGGGTTACATCGATTTTGGCGGCGCTTGCCGGGCCGGGATATGCGGCACGGCCGTGCTGGAGGACGGCCGCGTCAAGGCGGTGCGTGACATCACCACCCTTGTCTTCCGCATCCCCCGGGAGCGCCAGGGCTGCGGGGACAGGCTTTTTTTGGAAGCAGGGGAGGAGTTGGGCGGCGTTCTCATCGCCGGGGAGCCCTCCAGCGGCAAGACCACCCTTCTGCGGGATATCGCGCGCTCGCTGTCGGTGGGGAAGTTCGCCCCGCCGAAGCGCGTGGCCGTCCTGGACCAGCGAGGGGAGATTGCAGGCCCCTGGGATTTGGGACCCTGTACGGACGTGCTCCGGGGATACCCCAAGGCCCAGGGCTTCGACGTTGCCCTGCGGATGCTTTCGCCCGAAGTGATCCTCTGCGACGAGCTCTCCCCAGAGGACTTTCCCGCCCTGCAAAACGCGGCCTTTGCCGGGGTGCAGATCGTCGCATCTGTCCACGCCGCCCCCGGCGAACTGCTGGCCCGTCCGCTGTGCCGCAAGCTGCTCCGGACGGGCGCGTTTTCGCGGATTGTCACCTTGGCGGGGCGCGCGCGGCCGGGGGAGATCGCCCGGATACAAAGGCTGGAGGAGCTGGCATGAAGCTTTTAGGCAGCCTCCTGTTGATTGCAAGCGGCCTGCTGTGGGGCTGTGCCAAGTCCCACGAACTGCTGCGCCGCGAACGCCTGCTGGCCGAATGGCAGCGCCTGATGCAGTCCTTCAAGACCGGCATCAGCTATTCGGCGCGGCCTCTGGGAGAGCTGATCCGCCAGGACGCCTCGCCCTTCTGCCAGGAGGCCGTCAAGCACCCCGATTTTTCCCGCGACCCTCCCAAGGCCTTGTCCGAAGCCGGAGGGCGCTTGCTGGGCCGGCAGGCAGACCGGGCCCTGTACCAAAGCTTTGCGGCGGGGCTGGGGGCCAGCGACGCTCCAGGCCAGCTGCGCCACATCGATTTGTACGCGGCCCTGGCGGAGCAGGCCCTCCGGGAAGCCCGGGAGGAGCGGGACAAGCGGGGGCGGCTCTACATATGCCTGGGGCTTTTTGGCGGGCTGACAGGCTGCCTGCTTCTCTTATAGCCGGGAAAGGAAGGAACAGGAACGTGGAAGTAGACCTGATTTTCAAGATTGCAGCCATCGGTATCATCGTGGCGGTGCTCAACCAGCTGCTCATCCGCTCGGGGCGGGAGGAGCAGGCCATGATGACCACCCTAGCGGGGCTGATCGTTGTGCTGATGATGATTATAAACGAAATAAACGCCTTATTCCAGGCCGTCAAGGCCATTTTCGACTTATGATGGGGGCGGCGGTCTGCGCCCTGTGCGCGGCGGCTTTTGGGGCCATCCTGAAGAAGACGAACCGGGAGATATCCCTCCTGCTGACCGCGGGGGCGGCCGCGCTGCTGCTGGTCTCCGCCCTGGAGGGCTTGGCGCCTCTTTTGGGGCAGATGGAAGATTTGGCTTCCGGCGCGCCGGGGCGGTACCTGAAGGTGATGTTCAAAGCCGTGGGCATTGCGCTCATCGGCCAATTTGCCAGCCACATCTGTAAGGACGCGGGGGAATCCGCACTGGCGTTCACCGTGGAGCTCTCTGCCAAGGCGGCGATTTTGGCGGCGGCGTTCCCGCTTCTGACGGAGCTGCTGGGGACCATAGCGGAAATTTTGGGCAGTTGAAAGAAAGTGGGAAGGATGAAATTGGCAAGACTTCTATGTTTCGTGCTGATAGGCTTCGGGCTTCTGGCCTTTCCAGCCCTGCCGGCCCATGCCCTGGAGGAGCAGATTGCCGAAAAGAGCGGCCTGCCGCAAGCCCTCGAAAGCCTGGACAAAGGCACCCGCACCCTTCTGGACCAGTGGGGGGCGGACAGCCTGGAAGAAGGAGTCCAGGGGGAAAAGATTTTCCGATCCCTGTGCGGGCTGGTGCAGGAAAAGCTCACCGGCCCCCTGAAGGCTTGCGCAGCCCTTATCGGTATCCTGGTACTCAGCCGCATAGCCGGGTGCATGGGGGAGGGGGAACCCTCCGGAGCCGCCACGGGGATTGGATGCCTGGCCTGCGGCGTGGTGATTGCCCCCCACGTGCTGGGGCTTGCGGCCCAGTGCGGCGCTGTGGCAGAGAGCGCGTCGGCGTTCCTGTTGGCCAGCGTCCCGGCCTATGCGGCGCTGCTGACGGTATCGGGCAGCGTGGCGGCCGGGGGGAGCTACAGCTTCCTGACCCTGGGCGCGGGGAACCTCCTGCCCCTGCTGGCTTCCGGGCTGCTGATGCCCTTGCTGCGGGTGTTCCTGGCGCTGTCTTTGTCGGCGTGCGTCTCGGGGGTGAAGATGCAGAAGCTGGCCTCCAGCCTGTATAGCTTCACGAAATGGCTGCTGCTGGCGGCGGTCACGCTGTTTTCCGGCATCCTCTCCGTGCAGACCATCCTCAACACCCAGATGGACGCCGCTGCCAGCAAGACCGTCAAGCTCATCACCTCTTCAGCGATCCCCATTGTAGGCGGCGCCCTGGGGGACGCCTTGGGGGCCATCCAAAGCAGCGTGCAGGTGGTGCGTTCGGGGGCGGGGGCCTTTGGGATGCTGGCGGCGCTGTGCATCTTTGCCCCGGTGCTCATCGAAACGGCCTTGTGGGCGGGAGTGTGCACCTTGGGGCAGGTGGCTGCGGATTTGTGCGACGTGCCCCCGGCGTCCGCCATGCTGGGGGCCTGCGCTTCGGCGGTAAAGCTGGTGCTGGCGGTACTGTGCAGTTTGTGCGTGGTGTGCCTTACCTGTGCGGGGGTCGTACTGTTTGCGAAAGGGGGATGACGGATGCCGCAAATATTAGAAGGCGCGTCGTGGATGTGCACGGCCTTAGTGGCCATGGGGGCCTTGGGCCAGCTGGCTCCCAAGGATAAGATGGTACAATTCGTGCAGGCGCTGGTGGTGCTGACCCTGCTGGCGTCCGGCGCGGCGTCGCTGGTGGACGCCCGGTGGGATTTCGAATTGCCGGAATCCCGCGCCCAGCAGGCCCAGGGGGAGCTGGCCGAGTTTATCAACAGCCAGTATGAGTCCGCCACGGAGGAAGAAGCCGTCCGGGCGGTGGAAGGGCTTTTAGGGGCGGCAGGGCTCAAGGCAAAAAAAATTAGCGTAAGGATAACTAGTTCGGCGGATTCCGGCATAGTATTAGCAAAGGTGAGCGCAGCTTTCACCTACCCCGCCGAGGGGGAGAGGGCCCAGGCCCTGCTGCAGAACGTGCTGGGGGACGGCGTCGTGATAGAGGTAACGGTGGATGGAGCTTAAAAAAATAGGGGAGTGGCTGAAAAGCGCCCTGAAAAAAGAAAACGCCCTGCGCCTGGTGGTCCTTATGGGCATATGCGGCATTGCGCTGCTGGCGCTGTCGTCCTTCGATTTTGACGGGCCGGAGCCCCAGGAGGAGCAGGAGGAAGAGATCTCCTACGCAAGCTACGCCCGGGCCTTGGAGCAGGACTTGTCCCGCATCGTCACGGCTATCACCGGCGAGCGCGACCCCGCCGTCATGGTGACCCTGGAGAACACCGGAAGCCGCGTCTATGCCGCCGACAAGAAGGAAAGCGGGGAAGAGCGGGAATCCGCCCACGTGGTGCTGGAGGACAGCCAGGGGGGTGAGCGCCCCTTGACGGTCACCGAGGAGCAGCCGAAGATACAGGGGGTGGTCATTGTCAGCAAGCAGGCCGGGGACCCGGCTGTCCGGGAGAAGCTCACCCATGCGGCCATGACGGCCCTGGGGCTGCCCTCGTCGCGGGTTTGCGTCACAAACGCATTTACATAAAAATAAACACACACTGGAGGTATCATCATGAAGTTCGGCAGGAAGCAATTAGTTTTGGCGTCCCTGGTGTTGGCCTTGGGCGCGGCGGTCTATCTCAACTGGCAGTTCGCCGGGACAAACAAGCTGCCCATCGGCGACACGGAGGACACGACCAGCCAGCTGGGGGCGGCCCAGCTGGTAAATAACGCGTATGTGGAGACCGTCAGCGACGACTTGCAGGCCAAAGCCAGCACGGATATGTTCGCGGAGGCCCGCTTGAACCGCCAGAACTCCCGGGACGAAGCCTTGGAGCTTATCGACGGCGTCCTGGAGGACGTAGAGGCGGACAGCGACGCCAAGCGCGCGGCCGTGGAGGAAGCATCGGCTATGGCCCAGAACATCCTGAAGGAGACCAACGTGGAGAACCTGCTGAAGGCCAAAGGCTATGCGGAGAGCGTGGCGTACATCACGGGCGAGAAATGCAACGTGGTGGTGGCCGGCGACCTGCAGGACAGCGATATGCTCATCGTGCAGGAGATCGTCATGGAGCAGACCGGGCTGACGGCAGACAGCATTGTGATCATCGGCACCAAGTAAAAAAGGACTCCCCTGCACGCGGCGGGGGAGTTTTGCTGTTATTTTGCTTCCAGCCTGGGGAGCAGCAGCTTTTCGTATAGGAGCGTTACGCCCACGCCCACAGCCACGCCCAAGAGGGAACCGGCCAGCACGTCGCTGGGGAAGTGCACCAGCAAAAACAGCCGGGAGAACGCAATGAGCGCCGCAAAAACATAGGCCAAAAGGCCCTGCTTTTTATGCTGTAGGAAAAGCGCCGTGGCCGCCGCAAAGGAGGCGCAGCTGTGGCCCGACGGGAACGAGTACCCGCTGGGCGGGGAGATCAGCAGGGGGAAGCCGGAGGAAAGGTACGTGAAGGGCCGCGGCCGGCAGACTATGTTTTTCAAAAGCCCTTCCCCCAAAAGGGTGGCCAGCAGGAGGGAAGCCAGCATCAGGGCTCCGGCGCGCCGGTACTTTTTCATAAAGAGGAGTACAAGGCCGATGAAAATCCAGCACGCGCCCAGCTCGCACAGGTAGGTGATGAAGGGGAAGGCGGCGTCGGTAACCGGGTTGTGCAGGTGCTGCTGGATGAAGGTTAGGACAGGGGCGTCGAAGGGAAGGAAAAATTCCATGGGGTCTCCTTTTCAAATGGTTTTTGTCCTTACCATTTTATCAAGCCGCGCCCGGATTTACCAGCGTTTTTAGAAAGCTTCATAAACTTGTAAGAAACCGCATAGGAATAAGGGAAAGGCAAGCAGTACAAGGAGGAAGGTCAATGGAGCTGCATCAAATGACAGGACAAGAGGCGGCGGAAAAGCTGGGGAGCGACCCGCAGAAGGGCCTGGCCCCTGCCGAAGCGCGCAAGCGGCAGGCTCGGTATGGGCCCAATCAGCTGCGGGAGGGCCGCCGGCAAGGGATACTGGCGCGGTTTTTCGGGCAGTTCAAGGACTTGATGGTGCTGATCCTGCTGCTGTCGGCGGCGGTGTCCTTCGGGGTGTCAAAGCTGCGAGGGGACGGGGAGTTCGTGGATTCCATCATCATCCTGGCCATCGTAGTCTGCAACGCGGTCATCGGCACCGTGCAGGAGCTGCGGGCGGATAAGGCCATCGACGCGCTGAAAAAGATGTCGTCGCCCCGAGCCCGGGTGGTGCGCGGGGGGCGCAGGCTTACGGTGGACAGCAGCGAGCTGGTGCCCGGCGACCTGGTCATTTTGAAGGCAGGCGACCTGGTTCCCGCCGACCTGCGCCTGACCAAGAGCGTGGAGCTTCGGGCGGAGGAATCGGCGCTGACCGGGGAATCGGCCCCGGTGGAGAAAGCGGCGGAGGCCCTGTGCCCCCCGGACGCTCCCCTGGCCGAGCGGCGGAACATGGTGTTTGCCTCCACCGGCATCGCCAACGGGGCGGGGGCTGGCATTGTGACGGCCACGGGCATGGACACGGCGGTGGGGCACATCGCCCATATGCTGGAGCAGGAAGCCGCTCCCCAGACGCCCCTGCAGGAGAAGCTCAAGCAGACGGGCCGGGTGCTGGGGCTGGGAGCTGTGGCCATCTGCGGGGTGATCTTCGCCATGGGGCTCTTGCAGCACACGCCGCCCCTGGAGATGTTCATGATCGCCATCAGCCTGGGCGTGGCTGCGATCCCGGAGGGGCTTACGGCTGTCGTGACCATTGTGCTGGCCATGGGCATGAAGCGTATGGCTCAGAAACGGGCCATCGTGCGGCATATGCCGGCGGTGGAGACGTTGGGGAGTACCCAGGTGATTTGCTCGGATAAGACGGGCACGCTGACCCAGAACAAGATGACGGTCACCGCTTTTACCGGCGCTTACGGCCCCGAGCCCCTGGACGGCGCGGACGCCCAGTTCGCCCTGGAGCTGTGTACTCTCTGCAACGACTGCGAGGAGGAAAACGGCAAGATTACCGGCGACCCCACCGAAGCGGCGTTCCTTCGCGCCTGCCGCCGCCCCAAAAGCGAGCTGGACCGGGAGAGCCCCCGTATAGGGGAAATCCCCTTCTCCTCCGCGCGCAAGATGATGACCACGGCCCACCGGGTGGGGGGTGGCTGCCGCATCATCGCCAAGGGCGCTCCCGACGTGCTCATTGCCCGGTGTACCCGAATGCTGCGGGGCCACAGCGTCACGCCCCTGGGGCCGGGGGAAAAGGCGCGCATCCTTTCCGACAACGACAAGCTGGCAGGCGGGGCCCTGCGGGTGCTGGCGGTGGCTTATAAAGACGTCGACCAGCTGCCCGGCGACGACCGGGAAACCGAAAGCGGCCTGATTTTCTGCGGCCTTATCGGCATGGAAGACCCGCCCCGGCAGGGGGTGAAAGCGGCGGTGTCCCAGTGCAAGCGGGCGGGGATTCTGCCGGTGATGATCACAGGCGACCACGCCGCCACGGCCCTAGCCATCGCCCAGCGTATCGGCATAGCGGAGGAAGGCGGCCGGGCCATGACGGGGCCCGAGCTTGACCGCCTGACCGAGGGGGAGCTCAGCGCCAAGATTATGGAGTACAAGGTTTTCGCGCGGGTCACGCCCCAGCACAAGGTGAAGATCGTCAAGGCCTTCCAGCGCCGGGGCTTTGTGGTGGCCATGACCGGCGACGGGGTCAACGACGCCCCCTCGCTGAAAACCGCCGACATCGGCTGCGCCATGGGCAAAAACGGCACGGAGGTGGCGAAGTCCGCCGCGGACATGGTGCTGACCGACGACAACTTCTCCACCATCGTGGCAGCGGTGCAGGAGGGCCGGGGCATCTACCGCAACATCCGCAAGACCATCCACTTCCTGCTTTCCTGCAACATAGGGGAAATATTGGTGGTGTTCGCGGCGTTCCTGCTGGGGGCTCCCACGCCGCTTCTGGCCATCCAATTGTTATGGGTTAACTTGGTAACGGATTCCCTGCCGGCCCTGGCCCTGGGCACCGACCCCATCGACCGGGACGTCATGAGCGAGCCGCCCCACTCCCGGGACGAGGGAGTGTTCTCAGGGGGCATGGGCTTCTCCGTGGCGGTAGAAGGGTGCCTGGTGGGAGCGCTGGCCCTGCTGGCCTACACCATGGGCCGGGTCTGGTTTGACCTAGACCTCATGGAGCCCGTCATCGGCCGCACTATGGCCTTCGCGGTCTTAAGCCTCTCACAGCTTACCCACAGCTTCAATATGCGCTCCGAGGGCTCGGTGCTGCGGCTGGGCCTGTTCTCCAACCGCAAGCTCACAGCAGCCTGCCTGTTCTGCGGCTTTTTGATGGTCAGCGTGGTACTGTTCCCGCCGCTGACGGCCATCTTCCGCACTACAGCGCTTACGGGAACGCAGTGGCTTTTGGTGGCGGGGCTGTCCCTGTTCCCGCTGGTGGCGGTGGAGGGGGAGAAGCTCCTACTGGGCCGCCATAAAAAGTAAAGCAGAAGGGCCTCGGCACAGCGCCGGGGCCCCTGTTTTATGCTTTGTAAAGGCTTTTCATCAGCGCGATCTCCCGCGCGTACCCCTCCAGATCGTTGGGGGTTTCCAGATAGAACGGCAGCTCCCGCAGCGCCGGGTGGTTCACGATGCGCTCCAGAGCGTCCAGCCCCAGGGAGCCTTCGCCTAGCTTCTGGTGGCGGTCCTTGTGGCTGCCGATGGGGTTCATGCTGTCGTTAAGGTGCACCGCCTGAAGCTTCCCCAGGCCGACCACCTTGTCAAATTCCTCCAACACCCCGTCCAGGCTCCCGGCGATATCGTAGCCGCCGTCGAACACATGGCAGGTGTCCAGGCACACGCCCATCTTGTCCGCAAGCTCCACCCGGTCTAAAATGGCGCGCAATTCCTCAAAGCTGCGCCCCACCTCCGAGCCTTTTCCCGCCATGGTTTCCAGCAGCACGGTAGTGGACTGCTCGGCCCGCAAAATCCCGTTCAGCTGCGCCGCAATGAGCTCGATGCCCACCTCGGCCCCCTGTTTCACGTGGCTGCCGGGGTGGAAGTTGTACATACTGCCCGGCAGATGCTCCAGCCGCTGCAGGTCGTCCTGCATGGTCTCCTTGGCAAAGGTGCGCAGGCCCTCGTCCGCCGCGCAGGCGTTGAGCGTGTAGGGCGCATGGGCCAAAATGGGGAAGAACCCCTGTTCCTCCGCCAGAGCCCGGTAAGCCGCCACATCGTCCAAATCCAGGGCCTTGGCCTTGCCGCCCCGGGGGTTGCGGGTGAAAAACTGGAACGTATTGGCCCCGATTTTCACAGCCTCCCGGCCCATAGCCAAAAAGCCCTTGGCGCTGGAAAGGTGGCATCCGATTTTCAGCATTTTTTCCGCTCCTTCTTTATCGGCGCAGTGAGCCGGTAGCTCTCCGCGATCATATTTTTCACATCCCCCTCCGGCACCCGCCCCAGCACAATGGTGTTCCAGTGGGACTTGTTCATGTGGTAGCCGGGCAGTACGCCCTGGGGGTAGGCGTCCCGCCAGAAGGCGGTGTCGGCAGGCCGGCACTTTACGTTTACCTGCATCCGGCCCTGGTACTCGTAAATCAGGGCAAAGCTTTTGCGGTTCCCCCGGTGGCGCATGACCGTCCAGTTGCCGTCGGTGAAGGGGTAGTCTTCGTAGGCCCCGTCCAGCGTCAGGCAGAAATCGATGGCTTCCTGGCGGGTGGTCATAGCTGGCCCCCGTCTTCCAGCAGGCGTTCCATGACTTTGATTTCCCGCAGAAGCCACGGCGCGCCTGTAAAGCCGCTTTCTTCCAAACGGCGGTTTATGGCCAGTGCTTCTTCCAAATCCATCCACACAGGCCGCTGGTCCTCGTCGATCTCATACCCTTCCCGGCCCAGCTCTCCTTGACAGCCGTCTATCTGGCAAAAGAAATAGTGGGAATCCATCTCCAAGAGTTCCACTACCAGTCCCTTGCGCCGCTCGTGCACGACCAGCCACGGAGCGGCACTGCCTGCCTGTACGGAAAAGCCGGTTTCTTCCTGCATTTCCCGGCACATAGCATCCAAAAGGGATTCCCCTTCCTTCACGCCGCCGCCAGGGAATTTGAAGTCGCCTTTGTTGGATGTGACCATCAAATACTTGCCATTCTGCTTAACAATGCCCCGGGCGGCTGTACGGATTTCCTTTTCGCCATCCGGGTCGTAGTTTTTCAAATCAAAGGATACCTCTATCATACCGCATCACTCTCAAACACCAGCCCCATCTTCTTCCGGGCTTCCTCCAGGAACTCGGCCACCCACTCGCTCAATTCCACGCAGTGGGCATATTCCTCCCGGCTCTTTTCGGGTTCGGTGATGTAGCGGTAGAAGTCCTTGGCCTCCCAGCCCATGAGCTTAAATTTCTCATCCTCGCCATAAAGCTCCTCGGTGGAGCCGTCCTTGTGCCACAAGGAAAGGTTGGCCAGCCGGGAAATAGACTCCACATAGACGGTGCCCTCGTTCCCCTGGAAATCGGTGTTGGCTCCGGCCTGGCCCAGCTTCGAGTAGGTGAGCGTCACCAGCTTGTCCGGGTACTTTAGGGTGAGTATGCCGTTTCCGTCCGCGCCGGTTTCCATCCGGACGCAGTCGGCGGTAAAGCTCTCGGGGCGGCCGAATAGGTGCAGAGCGGGATAAACGCAGTAGACGCCCAAGTCCATCAGCGAGCCCGTCTCCAGCTTGGGGTTGAAGATGTTGGGCACCTCGCCGCCCTGTAAATACCGATCCAACTTAGAGGAGCGCTGGCAGAAATCGATCTTCGCCATGGACACCTTGCCAATCTTCCCCAAAGCCTCCTCCAGCACGGCGCGCTGGGGCAGGTGCATAAACATGATGGCCTCCAAAAAGACCACGCCCTTTTCTTTTGCCAGGGCGTTCAATTCCCGGACCTTTGCCGCCTGGGCGCACAACGGCTTCTCGCAAATGACGTGCTTGCCGCCCTCCAGCAGGATTTTGCACTGCTCATAATGGGCGGCGTTGGGGCTGGCAATGTACACGGCGTCTACCTCGCCGCAGGCGGCCAGCTCCCGCACGTCGGTAAAGACCAGCTTGGCCCCGTGCTGCTGGGCGTAAGCCTCGCCCCGGGCCTGGTCGCGGGAATAAACGGCCGTCATCTCCCACAACCCGCTGTCCTTGGCCCCATGGATATATTCGTCGGTGATCCACCCCGACCCGATCGTAGCAAATTTCAGCATGGCAAACTCCTTTTACTCGACGATGTCCACCGCCGTTTTGATGATGTCCTTGACCTTCTCCATGTCCTCTACCACTGCGTACTCCAGCTTGCCGTGATGGTTGGCGCTGCCCGTGCAGATGTTGGGGCAGGGCAGGCCCATGTAAGAGAGCCGCGCCCCGTCGGTACCGCCCCGGATGGGGATGGAAACGGGCTCGACGCCGTTTTGGCGCATGGCCTTCTCCATGATCTCCACCACTTCCCAGTGGGCCAGGATGTGCTCCTTCATGTTGCGGTAGCTTTCGGTGATGGTCACCTTTACCGGCTGGGACGGGTACTTGGCATTGATATAAGCGGCGGCATCCTCCATAAGCTTCTTCTTGTCGTCAAACAGCTTGGCGTCGTGGTCACGGATGATAAACTCCATCTTTGTGTACTCCACGTCGCCCTGGATGCTGTCTAGGTGGATAAAGCCCTCGTACATTTCGGTGTGCTCGGGCACGGCGGCCTTGGGCAGCATATCGCAGTATTCCATAGCCACGCTCATGGAGTTGACCATCTTGCCCTTTGCGCCCCCCGTGTGGATGCTCAGCCCGGCGACCTCCACCACGGCTGCGGCGGCGTTAAAGTTCTCGTACTCCAGCTCGCCCAAATAGCCGCCGTCTACGGTATAGGCGAAGTCGCACCCAAAGCCCTCCACGTCGAAATGATCCGCCCCCTGGCCGATCTCCTCATCCGGCGTAAAGCCCAGCTTCACGGTGCCGTGAGGCTTCTTCTCGTCGAGTATCTCTTTTGCCGCGCACAAAATAGCCGCCACGCCGGCCTTGTCGTCTGCGCCCAGAAGGGTGGTGCCGTCGGTGGTGATAAGCGTCTTGCCCTTATGCTTGGCCAAATCCGGGAACGCCTCGGGGGACAGCTTCAAGCCGCTTGTGCCCAGCGCAATCTCCCCGCCGTCATAATTCTCGATAATCTGCGGCCGGATATTCTCCCCGCAAACCCCGCCGTAGGTGTCCATGTGGGCCACGAAGCCTACGGTGTTTTTCCGCTCGGCCGTAGCCGGGATCGTGCCGTACACATACCCCGTCTCGCTCATATAGGCGTCCTCGATGCCCATGCCCTTCATCACATCCACAATGTGCGCGCCCAAAACCTTCTGTTCCGGCGTGCTGGGCGTGACGCCCGCAGTGGGGTCCGAGTTTGTGGGGTAAGAGACCAAATCCAAAAATGTTTCTTTTATCATCATACTTCACTCCAATACTTTTTCAAATTGGCAAGGCCAATGCGCACGGCGTCCACGCAGGGCTCCATGCCTTCAAACTCAATGGCAATCGTGCCGTCGAACCCAGCGGCCTTCAGGGTACGCAGGCACTGCTTCACGGGCACATTCCCGTGGCCAATGACCGTCCCCCGCAGGTAATTCCCGGCACGGGTCTGGAAAGCGCCCTCGCCGGGGTCTTCGGCGTAGAAGCTCTTGCAGATGAAGTCCTTGGCGTGTACGTAGGCGGTGTAGGGAGCCACCCGGGCCACGGCCAGAGCCGGGTCTTCGTCGGCGCACAGGAAGTTGCCCATGTCGCACAAAAGCTTAAAGTTGGGGTGCCCTACCACCGTATACAGCTTTTCTACCCGGAGGGAATCCTGGGAGAAGAAGCCGTGGTTCTCGGTCATGGTCAGCACGCCTTTGCTTTCGGCGTACCGGGTGATCTCCCGCACCGCGTCCGCCAGCCGGGGCAGGAGGGCGTCGTAGCTTTGGGCAGGCGTCACGCCCTTAGTGATGTCGTGACGCATCCGGGGCGCGCCCAGCAGGACGGCCAGGTCCACATATTTTTTGATGCGCTCCACTTCATTTTCGTTGTTAAGCAGGTCGGCCCCTACCGCTAGGGAGGAGAACGTGAGGCCCTGCTTTTCGGCCTCGGCGCGCAGTTCCCCGGCGGTTGTCACCAGCTCCTCGTCCGGGCACTGGAAGTTGACAAAATCCACGGCTTCCACCGCGTCAAAGCCCAACTCTTTGGCCTTTGCGATGCACTGGAAGGGGGTGAGCTCGCCTGACTTGATAGCGCTGTAGAAGCTATATAAGCTGACTGAAAATTTCATAGGTTCTTTCCTTTCTGGATGTATTATCGTTTTAAGGAGCGATCGATTCCGTCCTTGGCTTAACGGGAACCAGGGCTTCCATCAGCGCGAACCCCTGGGCCTTGATGATAGCGGGAGGCGTAATGATATGCCCCATAGCGTAGTGGCCGGGCCGCTCGTCGGACATAAGGGCGCTGCTTTCGGAAAGAAAGTCCATAGCCTCCTGATAGAGCCGGTGGTTTGTATCCTCGTCATGGTCCCGATAGGTGTACG
The DNA here is from genome assembly GCA_947652665.1 of uncultured Clostridia bacterium. Taxonomy (GTDB): domain Bacteria; phylum Bacillota; class Clostridia; order Oscillospirales; family Acutalibacteraceae; genus Acutalibacter. Next base: position 5,261 of record CANTDZ010000033.1, on the reverse strand, counting down.
TTATATAGCATCCCCCGTCGAAGCGCACTTTCGCATAGCCGCCGTCGGGCATATAGTCCTCGTAGGCGTACCACCACTCAAGCCCTCCGGCCTCCTGGTTGAAAAAGAGAAAGTCCCGGGGAAGGAAGCTGTCCCTCTGCGAGGGAGTTATGGCGCTGAAATACTCGTTGAACTTGCCGAGTATGCCGCTTGGGGAAAAGTCGGCTTTTGGGTCTGGCCCCGAGGTCACGGCGGTGAAGGGGGGAAGGGAAACAATGCGGAAATCCATAATATTCTCCTTTAGTCACCGAAGCTGATGCCAATCTGCCGCGCCGCCTTGATTTCGTCGCAGTCCACGGGCACGCTCTTGAGTTTCCCGGCCACGTCCTGCAGAGGTACGGGGACGGTCTTGCCGCCCACCATGCCGATCATCACGCCGAAGGTCTTCTCCTTGATGCACCGGGCCGCTGTAGCGCCCAGGCGGGTGCACAAAACGCGGTCGTAGGCGCAGGGGCTGCCGCCGCGCTGGAAGTGTCCCGGCACGCACACGCGGATCTCGTTGTCGATCTTATCCGACAGCTCTTCCGCAATGCGGTACACAATGGACGGGTGCTTAAAGTCGGCCCGGGCCTTCTTGAACTCCTTCTTGGAAAGCTTGGCTTCTTCCTTGGAAATGGCGCCCTCGGCCACGGCCAGGATGGAGAATTTCTTGCCGTTGTCGATGCGGCTCTGGAGGGTCTTGGCGACCTTGTTGATGTCATAGGGGATTTCCGGCAGCAAAATCACGTCCGCGCCCCCGGCAATGCCCGCCGACAGCGTCAGCCAGCCCACCTTGTGGCCCATGACCTCCACGATGAAAATGCGCCCATGGGAGGTCGCCGTGGTGTGGATGCAGTCGATTACGTCCGTGGCGATCTCCACCGCGCTGTGGAAGCCAAAGGTGATGTCGGTGCCCCAAATGTCGTTGTCGATGGTCTTAGGCAGATGGATAACGTTGAGGCCTTCCTCCCGCAGGAGGTTGGCGGTCTTCTGGGTGCCGTTGCCGCCCAAAATGACCAGGCAGTCCAAGTCCATCTTCTTGTAATGCTTCTTCATGGCCGCGACCTTATCCACATTGTTCTCGTCAATGACCCGGATAGTCTTAAACGGTTGCCGGGACGTGCCCAAGAGCGTCCCGCCCACGGTGAGGATGCCGGAGAAATCCTCGGGCTTCATCTTCTTGTACTCGCCGAAGATAAGCCCCGTGTACCCGTCCTTGATGCCGTAAATCTCCACGTCGTCGCCAAACTGCTCGTACAGCCCCTTGGCCACGCCCCGGATGGCTGCGTTCAAGCCCTGGCAGTCGCCGCCGCTTGTTAAAATGCCTACTCTTTTCATATTGAACCGTCCCCTTCATAATAAGTTTTATTTTTCTATATCTTCCGCCGAATGTATCGGTATCAGCGGACTGTCATGCTCGATTTTCTGCAAAGCCTTCAAGCGCTCCTGGGCGTCCTTATAGAAGGTAAGCTGAGCGCTCAGCGCGGCCCGGCCCCGGTGGGTGACGTGCTGGTAGCTCTTGTCCGGCAGCATTTTCCGGGCGTTGGTGTTGTCGTTTAGCAGGGTCTCCATAATGCCGAAAGCCCGCTGCTTCAAATCCTCGTCCTCGATGGGGAACACCAGCTCTACCCGGCGGTCCAGGTTCCGGGGCATCCAGTCGGCGCTGCCCATGTAGATTTTGGGGTTGCCTGCATTCTCAAAGCGGAAGATGCGGCTGTGCTCCAAAAGCTGGCCCACAATGCTGATAACCTCAATATTGTCGCTTACCCCCTCGAGCCCCGGTATCAGGCAGCAGATGCCCCGCACCACGAGCCTTATGGGCACCCCGGCCTGGCTGGCCTCATAGAGCTTGCCGATGATTTCCGGGTCTACCAAGGAGTTTACTTTGGCGGTGATGCCGCAGGGCAGGCCCTTCTTGGCGTTCTCCGTCTCCTGCTGGATGCGCTGCACGAAGAAGCTCCGAAGCCCATGGGGGGCCACGGCAAAGTGCTGGTACTCCGGGGGCCGGGAGTAGCCGGTGATGACATTAAACAGGGAAGACGCGTCGGCCCCGTACTGGCTGTTGCAGGTGAACAGGCCCACGTCCGTGTAAATCTTGGCGGTGGAATCGTTGTAGTTGCCCGTGCCCAGGTGCAGGTAGCGGCGGATTCCGTCTTCCTCCCGGCGCACCACCAGGGCGATTTTGCAGTGGGTCTTCAGGCCGTACAAGCCGTAAATGACGTGGCACCCGGCCTTCTCCAGCTTCTGGGCCCAGTTGATGTTGTTTTCCTCATCGAACCGCGCTTTCAGCTCCACCAGCACCGTGACCTGCTTCCCATTCTCCGCCGCCTTAATGAGCGCCGCAATAATGGGCGAGTTGCCGCTGACCCGGTACAGGGTCTGCTTGATGGCCAGCACGTCCTCGTCCTCGGCGGCCTGCTCGATGAACTTGACCACGCAGTCGAAGCTTTCATAGGGGTGGTGCACCATGCGGTCCTTGTCGCGGATGGCGGCAAAGATGTCGTCATACCCCCAGAAATCCGCCGGGGCCACGGGGGAGATGGGCTTGAAGCACAGGCTCTCGCAGCCCTTTATCCCCGCAAACTTCGACAGGAACGTCAAGTCCAGCGGCCCGGCCAGCTCGTAAATCTCATTCTTCTTGATTTTCAGCATATCGATGAGGAAGCTGCGCAGGTTCTTGTCGCACTTCACGGGCAGCTCCAGCCGCACGGGGCGGCCCCGCTTGCGGCGCTTGATGGACTTCTTCATCTCGCTCATGAAGTCCTCGCTTTCCTCGTCGATGGACATATCCGAGTCCCTCGTCACCCGGAAGGGGCAGGCGGCTTTGATGTCGTGGAGCTCAAAGAGCTCGTCGAGCTTATAGATGAGGATTTCCTCCAGCAGGGCAAAGGCCCGGCCTTCCTCGCAGGGCAGCTCCAAAAAGCGCGGCAGGATGCCCGGCACCTGCACAATGGCAAAGCACTTGTCGTCTTCCTTTTTGGCCTTTAAGTATACCGCCAGGTTCAGGGACTTGTTTGCCAGCAGCGGGAAGGGGCGGCTGTTGTCCACGGCCAGGGGGGTCAGCACGGGGAACAGCACCTCCTTGAAATACTGGGAGATGTAGGTGCGCTGCTGCTCATCCATCTCCTCGCAGGAGAGGAACCGGATGCCCTGCCTCTCCAGCGCGGGCACAATGGAGCGGTTAAAGCAGGAATACTGCTTTTCCATAAAAGCATGGGTCTTTTCCTCCAGCTCCTTCAAAAGCTCCTGGGGGGTCAAATCGAACCCCTCCTTGGGCTTGTAGCCGGAGTTCACCTGGGCCTTGACCCCCGCCACGCGCACCATAAAGAACTCGTCCAGGTTCGACCCCGTAATGGCCAAAAAGCGCAGCCGCTCCATCAGGGGGTTCTCCCGCTTGGTGGCTTCCTCCAGGACGCGGGCGTTAAAATCCATCCAGCTCAGTTCTCGGTTGTAATAGGGCAATTTCTTGTCTGCCATAGGTCATTCCTCCTGGGATCATAACGTGTCGAATTTAATGGCCAGCTCCGGCGAAAGCCCGAAAGCGGTCTCAAAGAACGGGGCGGCTTCCCCAAAGGCCCAGCGCTCTAAAAGCGTGTTCTCCCGGGCCTGGGCGCGGAAGAGCACCCGGTCGCCGTCCACGGTGATTTTCAGGTCCCGCAGCTTTTCCCGGTGGGATTTGTCCAGGGCGTTGGCCATGCGGAAAATGGCTTCCAGCTTCATGGCCTCCAGGCGCTCCCGGTCGGACAGGAGAAGGAGCTCCGGGTCTTCCTCGTGGGAAGGGTTTACGCTGCCCGCCACCAGGGCGATTTGCAGCACCTGGGATTCGGACAGCCCGAAGATGTCCATGCCTTTTATCAGGTCAAAGGTACAGCGGCTGTGCTGGCGCACGGAAACGTAGCTGCCGCAGCTGTGCAGGGTGGCGGCCAGCTCTAAAATCAGGCGCTTGGACGGGTCGAGGCCGTGCACCTTTTTCAGCTTGTCGAAAATCTTGCAGCAGAACTCCCCGATACGCCGGGAGTGCTGGATGTCGCACCCGAAGCTCTGGGCCGTAGCCTCGGAGCAGGCCAGGGCGTTTTTGCGCAGGTAGGCGGCCCACTGGGCGTCGGCCTTGGGGGTGAGCATATACCGCAGCACGCCCTGGGAAATGTCGGCCATGGGGGAGACCACCTCCTGGGCCCCGGGGCAGAAGCGCAGAAGCCCTTTATAGATGAAAAGAGCGGTGTACAGAACCGCCGCGTGCTCCTCGGTGATGCCGTAGCGCAGGCTGATGCCCTCGGGGTTCATGGAGCGCACGGAGTCGTACAGGGCCGTGAGCTTCTTCACGTCCAGGCGGTAGATTTCGCCCTCGTGCCGGGCCCCGCTGAGCTTTGCCACCCGCTCCATCTGGGAGCCGGTGACGATGAGGTTCTTCACGTGGAAAGCGGAGATGTCCACGCGGTTTAAGAGCATATCCATGTACTCGTCCACGATGAAGTGGAAGTCCTGGGCCTCGTGCTGGAGCTTGGAGAGGGCGTCGTAGAGCTTCAGGGGCCCCACGGGGATATTCTGGGAGTACACGGCCTGCTGCCCGTCAAAGACCGCAATGCCGATGCTCCCCGCGCCCACGTAGACAATCAGGGACGTGCCCTCTTTGATGGCCTGCTCCCGGTCCAGGCGGTCCATAATCTCGCCGTAGATGTAGGCCTTTTCCTGGCTGTCGTCCAGGACCTGCACGTCCAGGCCGTTGCGCACCCGCAGCTGGTCGACCACCAGGGCGCGGTTTTTTGCCTCCCGCAGGGCGGAGCAGGAGACCACCCGGGGCTTTTCGATATTATAGGAAAGCAGGGCGGCGGAGAATTTCGACAGGGCCTCCGACAGCTCCCGGAGGCTTTGAAAGCTGACCGAGCCGTTTTCAAACACATCGTGTCCCAGCCCGATGGGGTACTCCAGCATATCCAGGGTCTGGATTTTGCCCTTAGAAAGCTGGGCGACCCGCATCTTCACATTGTTGGAACCGATCTCAATGACCGCCGCAGAAGGGGCGGCGTTTTTCTTTTGCAAGGAAGATCCCTCCAGAGTCAAAATAGAATTCATACATATTATACCAAATCGCACAGAAGTAAGCAAATAGATTTTGCAAATTTTTTTTGAAAAAGGGCTTGATTTTTTTCGGAAAAAAGGGTATACTTGTAAAGCCGATAGGGGATACGGAGAGGTATTCTAATTGGTAAGGAGCCACATTGGAAATGTGGTGTGCCGCAAGG
>CANTDZ010000032.1 GCA_947652665.1 uncultured Clostridia bacterium | reverse complement strand
TAAGGATATTTAGCGGTTTCCTGCAAAGGTTAAAATGTGGAGCGCAAAGCTCCTTTGTACGTTATGAAATATAACATAAAAATTCGAAAATTGCAAGTAGATTTTCATGGAAATGTGCACAGCGGGTGGTTACAATTTAGTAACACACCCATTTTACGACATTTTGCACAAAGAACGCTTGGGAATCCTGTGCAGCCTACATCTTGTGTAAAGAAAGCAGCTTCACACCAAGATCTGCCCCTGATGTGAAGCTGTGCCCATTTACAATTCGAAAAATTACCGCTTGAAAAACGCGTCTACCTTCTGCTTAATCTCCTCCGGCTTCAAGTATTTCAGCAAGTACCCGGCCGGGTTCAGCGGCATGACCTTTATCATGCTGTCCCGGTCCCGCCGCCCTGTCAAAAAGATGACGGGCAGGTCGGCAAACTCCTCCTCGGCCCGCAGCATTTCCAGGGTCTGCCGGCCGTCGCACACGGGCATCTCATAATCCAGCAGCACCAGCTCCGGCCTGTCCAGCGTGATGGCCCTTATAGCGGCCGCCCCCGAGGTGGCCAGGCTGACGTCATAGTCTGTGCTCAAAAGCTCCTTCATACCCTGGCGGATTGTTGCGGAATCATCCACCACCAGGATTTTCGGCTTGGGAGCGGCTTCCCGACTTTCCTCCTCGCGCTTTTGCAGGAACTTTTCCACTTCTTCAATAGCGTTTTCGTTCTGGATAGACGTGCCCACGCCCTCCTCCAGCAAATGCGGCGCAATGACGCTGTACGAGAAATACCCCGCCCCGCCCGTGTTGAACAGCAGGCTGACCTGGGGCTTTTCCCGCTGGAAGACCTCCGCAAACTGTTCGTAGGGCAGCAGGTTCTCCTCCTTCAGCTCATACCCCGCGGCGGTGGGAATCTGCTCCATTACCCGCCCTACAAACTGCCGGATGGTGTACCGGGCCGCGTGTACCAGCTTGCTGTCCAGCTTGGTGGTCGTCAGGCCCATAATCTTGCCGATGGTGCCCAGCAGCAGCTTCTCCTCAAACACCAGGAAAATTTCCTGGCGGACCTCCCCCTTGGGGGTGCCGTAGGCCAGGCGGTAATAAACGCCGTTGCCGAACTTCTCGCCGCCATATGTATCGCTGACCACCTGGGGCGCCAATTTGAACATATCCGCCATCAGCTTGCAGATGGCCTTTTTCAGCACCTCCACTTCCTCTTGGGGAAGGAGGTTGCCCCAGGTGCTGGGGCGTTCGCCGGTGATGGCCTGATCCTCTGTCAGCGTATGCCCGATGAGCCACCCGGTGCACACCCCCAAAAAGTGGTTGATGGCATCGGGGGAATAGCCGGTGCGTTCCAGCTCCTCCTCCAGGGCCGGGAGCGTGTTTTCCCGGAACCCCTTATGGATCTGCTTGTGCCGCTGGGCCCCCTCGTAGCCGATGGAGTCCATATAGGCCTCCTCCTCCGCAAAGTGCTTGACGGCATGGACCTTGAAATATTTGATGCCCTCCTGGCAGGCACGGGGGTTTACCTCTTCCTCCTCGCCGAACGCCAAAAGCTTATTAATGATCTTAAAAAGCCGCTGGTGCTCTTTGTCGATGATGTCCACCCCAATATTGTATGCGTCCTGCCATACCAACTGTTCTCCCATAACGGTCTCCTCCTCTGTCACAGCTGATGAAGTATACTCTCGGTATTTGCGTATCTATTATAGCACGCCGGAGGCCGCCTGTCTATATAAAAATATTTCTTTTTTAGGAAAGCATGGCCGCCATCCGCACCGGTGCCACAGCCCCCAGCTCTACGCTCCTGGCTCCCGGCTGGCAGAACCCCGCGTAGAACGTGAAATGCTCCCCGCGCTGGGCGCGCACCCCTTCCTCATCCACGGTGGTAAGGCTGCGACGGGGCACGGCTACGTCCAGCTCCTGTATCTCGCCCTGCTGTAGGCGGACTCGCTTAAAGCAAGCCAGGACCGGGTTTTCCGGCGCACAGGCCGCATCCTCGGACTTGACGTAAATTTGGAGGACATCCTCCGTCTCCCGGCCGCCGTTGCGGACGGTTATGTGCAGGTGCAGGGCGTCCGGGTAGGACTTGCCCCAGTTGGCGCTTAAAATCTGGCAGTCGCCGTAGGTAAGCCCGAACCCAAAGGGGTAAAGGGGCTCCCCTTTATAGAAGCGGTAGGTGCGGCCCTCCATGGAGTAGTCCGTGAAAGGCGGCAGGTCTTCCACCCCTCTGTAGAACGTCACCGGCAGCTTGCCCGACGGCGACCGCTTCCCAAACAGGATGTCGGCCAGCGCCTTGCCGCCCCGGGGCCCTGGATACCAGGCCTGCAATATCGCCCCGGCTTTCTCCTGGGCCGCGCTCAGGTCTACCGAGCTGCCGGTCATGTTCACCACAATGACCGGCTTGCCGCAGCCCAGCACCGTCCCCATCAGTTTTTCCTGGGAGGCTGGCAGGTGCAAATCCTGCTTGTCCCCGGAGGCATACGCGTTCCCGGCGTCGCCCTCCTCGCCTTCCAGGGTCTCGTCCAGGCCCACGACCAAAACTACCGCGTCCGAATGGGCCGCCACGGCCTGAGCCTCTGCCAGGCGATCCACATAGCCGCCCTGGGACAGGCTCTCCGCCATCTCCCCAAACAGGTGGCACCCCTGGGAATACAGTACCCGCACTCCGGCTTCCCGGGCCGCATCCTGGACGCCCTCCAGCACCGTCACATAGCGAGAGGCCGTTCCGTGGTAATTGCCCACAAGGGCCGCGCGGCTGTCCGCGTTGGGGCCGATGACGCCGATGGTCTTGAGGCCGTGCAAATCCAGCGGCAGGACCCCTGTATTTTTCAGCAGCACGATACTTTCCCCCGCCGCTTTCTCCGACAGGGCCAGGTGCTCCTCGGTTTCCACGTCCAGCTGGTTCAGGTCGTCAAACTCCGTCTTGTCGAACATCCCCAGCAAAAACCGCGTGGTGAACAGCCGCACGCAGGATTCCGTCACGTACTTCTCGTCCAGTATGCCCTCTTCCAGGGCGTTCAGGATTTTCTGATAGGTGCAGCCGCAGTTGACGTCGGTGCCGTTTTCCAGCGCCAGCTTCACCGATTCCTCCGGCCGGCTGGTGACCTTGTGGTGCTCATGGAAATCCTTGACCGCGCCGCAGTCGGAAACGAAGTGGCCCTCAAAACCCCAGTCCTCCCGCAGGATTTTCTGCAGGGCGGGGCTGCCGCAGCAGACTTCACCGTTTACGCGGTTATACGCGCCCATCACCGCTTCGACCTTGGCCTCCTTTACGCAAGCCTCAAAGGCCGGGAGGTACGTCTCCTCCAAATCCTTGGGGCACGCCTGGGCGTCGAACCCGTGGCGCAGGGCCTCGGGGCCCGAGTGCACCGCGAAATGCTTGGCGCAGGCCGCCACCTGCAAATACTCGCCGTCCCCTTGCAGTCCCTTGATGAACCCCACTGCCAGGCGCGACGTCAGGGTAGGGTCTTCGCCGTAGGTTTCGTGGCCCCGGCCCCAGCGGGGGTCGCGGAAAATATTCACGTTGGGCGACCAGAACGTCAGCCCTTTATAGATGTCCCGGTCGCCCCGGGCGCTCTGTTCGTTGTATTTGGCCCGGCCCTCTACGGCGATGCACTGGCCCACCTGCTCCATCAAATCCTCGTCGAAAGCCGCCGCCAGCCCAATGGCCTGTGGGAACATAGTCGCCGTCCCGGCCCGTGCTACGCCGTGCAGGGCCTCGTTCCACCAGTTGTAGGCCGGGACGCCCAGCCGCTCGATGGCCGGAGCATCGTACCGCAGCTGCGACGCCTTCTCCTGGGCTGTCATCTTCCCTACCAGCTCTTCTGCGCGTTTGCGCGCTTCCCCTCTATTCATCTCATACTCCTCCTTCTTCTTTTGCATCCGGGTTCACGCACAGCGACACCTGCGCCGTGAACGACCCGCCCTTGCGCTGGAACCGGGCACTGCCCCCGTATTTTTCTGCGATCTCCGTTATGCTGCGCAGGCCCACGCCCGAACGGCCCGCTTTCTTCCCGGAAGGGAACGCCTCCCAGCCGGCAAAGCCGGTATCCTCCCCCGGCCCACAGGAATTGGCCACCTGCAGCAGGAGCATGGCTCCGGCCGGCTGCAGCTTCACAGACAGGCGGCGCTCCCCTTCCGGCAGCAGGCGCAGGGCTTCCAAAGCGTTTTCCAGGCTGTTGCCCAGCAGGACCGTCATGTCCATGTGCTCTACCCCGCTGGGGCCCTGCAAAAGCACGCTGTACTCCAGCCCGGCCCCTTCCTCTGCCGCCTGGGCCCGGTAGTAGCCCAGCACGCTGTCTACCGCCGGGTCGCCGCAGATATATCCGTCCTCCAGCTGTTCGAAAACCTTGCCGTACTGCCGCAGGTATTCCGTAATATCCTCCGTCCGGCCCTGGGCGTTCAGGGCCCCCAGGGTGTTCAGGTGGTGGCGCACGTCGTGGCGCAGGCGGCGCACCGTCTCCATGCGGCTGACGATCTGCTGGTACTGCATCTGGTAGTCGGACAGCTGCCGGGCCGTCTCCGCCTGCCTGCGCACCGCGCCGATCTCCTGGAAGAAGATGTAGTAGGCAACCATGTCCGTGGCAATCAGCGCCACCACGAACAGAGGCACTTCCGGCTTGATCTCATACCGGGGGTTGTAGATGGCCACTACGAACACTACCGCTATCAGGAACATATACCCGAGGCCCCGGGCCGCGTCCCGGTCGTCCAAAGCGGGGAGGCTTTTGCGCAGGACGCGGTGGCAGAACACCCACACCAGCGGCCAGGTGACCATGTTGGCTACTAAAATACACAGGTCCAGAGTCAGGCTGCCGGCCTCAGCGTTGACTTCGGCCACGTAACGCTCCTCCAGCACGAAAGCGGCCAAAACGTCGCTGACAGACTGAAGCGCCAAGTCATAGTGCAGAAGGATGGCGCCCACCAGCAGCTTGCGCACCCCGCTGGTGCAGACCAGCCGCGACCAGCCATAGAAGAACACACTCGTCACAACGACCAGGACGGCGTCCCGGGCAATGATGTTCCGCTGGCCGTTCACACTGAACAGCGGGCTGATAAGGGCCATCGCCACGCTGCTCAGGACCACGTAGGCTGTGGCAGCCAGATAGCCGCGCCGGCGGCCCCAGAGGAGCTCTTCGTCCCCAAAGGGCGCGAAGCACAGCAGGGCCAGCGGGAGCATCTGCAGCCAGCGCATGAGAAGGAAGTACGGTTGGATAATCATGGGGCCCCCCTTTGCTTAGTTCATTTGGCGGAACAGAAAGTCGTGATAGCGGCCCTGGGCCTCTCGCTGCTCCCGGCGGCTGATGGGCAGGCTTTCGCCGTTTTTCATGTGGCATTCCGTGTGGCCGATGTACCGCACCGCGTGCAGATGCACCAGGCATCCCCGGGCAATCAGCAGGAAGTCCGGGTTCCCGGACAGCTGCTCCAGAGCCTCGCGGAAGGGGCAGTCGGCCCACTCCCGGCGGGGCGGGTCCAGCAGGTGGACCTCGGTACCCTTATCGCGGCTGAGGATATACTGGATGTGCTCTAAAGGGAAGCGGTAATCCTGGCGGCGGCCGGAAAGCTCCAGGCACAGGCGGGGGCGCTCGGTGAGCGCGAACAGGCGTTGGAGGAGTTCCTTGGCCTTCTCCACCGTCACCGGCTTGAGGATATAGTGCAGGGCTTCCAGGTCGAACGCGTCCACGGCAAAATCCCGGCTGGTGGTCAGGAAGGCCAGCGGCAGGGACGGGTGGGTGCGGCGCAGGCGCCGGGCGGTCTCCATGCCGTCCAGCCCTTCCATATAGATATCCAGGACGGCCAGGTCCGGGCACAGTCCGGCATCCGCCGCTTCTGCCAAAGCCGCACCCGAGGAATAGGCTTTCACCTCGACCCCCGCCGAGAGCTCGGACGCGGCGGCAGCCAGGGCCGCTTCGATGGCGGAAAGCTCCTGGGGTTCGTCGTCGCATAGGGCAATCAGCATGATACCCCTCCCTTCGGTTTTGTTTTTCTTAATAGTAACAGATTTTCCAGGCCGGTTGCAAGACCATTCGCGCAGGTTTTCGACCGTTTGGTAAATGAAAACAGGAAAGCAGCCCCGGAAACGAAGCCGCCTTCCTGCTTTGCCCCTATTCGAACCAGACGAAGCCTCCCGGCAGAAGAGCCTTCCGGCAGGCCTGCCAGTAGCCCTCCCAATCCAAAGAAAACCGCCGCCCCCAGGAGGACGCTTCCAGCTGCGCCCTGCCGTCCGGGCCCCGCTTCACCCCTGTGACCGTCACCCAGTGCCAGCCGAAATTTTCCCCGCCTGGCATCACGGGGTACCGCAGCTTTAAGTTCAGCGCGGCAACCGGCTTGTCTTTTTCCAGCCCCTGGCAGACAGCCTCCAGGGCTTCCTCGCAGCTGTGGGTGCGGGGGCCGGCAAAGCGGGCTTCCAGCGGCACGCCCCGGCGCCGGGCCCAGGCAATTATCCGGCGGGCAAAGCGCTTCCGGGAGAACGCCCCGCCTATAAACGCTGGGGAGACCGCCGCATACATTTCTTCCATCAGCACCAGAAAGTGCGCCTGGGCAGGAGCCCCGCTTGGGTAAAGGGGACGGTACTTCTCCTGGCTCCCCGCCATATAGCAGAGTATGTTGGCAGCGGCTACCGGCCCGCAGCCCCGCAGCCGCTGCCCCTTTTTTCTATACCATGCCTGCTTCCCGCCATAGGATTCGCCCCCGGCCCCCTCTTCGGCCAGAGGGACAAAACCGGCGTTGTGCAGGGATACTTCCTCCATCCGGACGGCGGCTCACATATGGCTCAGCACGTCCTGGGTCAAAATCTCCCATCCATCGGCCTGCAGGGCTTCGGCGGCCTTCTGGCCTTGGTCGACCCGCACGATGACAAAGGCCTTGCCCTTGTCGCGGCTGATGAAGGCGTACATATACTCCAAATCGAACCCCTTGTCCGACAGCAGCCGCACCACCTTGGCGAAGGAACCGGAAACATCCGGGATGCCTACCGCAATAACGTTGGTCAGCGACACGGTCATGCCGTGGGCTTTCAGGGCGTCCACGGCGTCCTGGGGGCGGTCGACGATGACACGGAGTATGCCAAAGTCGCTGGTGTCGGCCACGGAAATGGCCCGGATGTCGATCTTCGCCTCTGCCAAGGCCTCGGTGATCTCCGCCAGCCGGCCGGGCTTATTTTCGATGAAAACGGATAATTGTTGGATCTGCATAACGTCTCCTCCTTAAATTTTGATTAGCCTTTCTTCATTTTCAGCAAATATTCGGTTGTGTCCTCCTCCAGCTCCTTCTCCCCGGTGAGCAAAAAACCATGCCGCTCATAAAACCGCAGGGCCGCCGGGTTCTTCTCCAGCACCCACAAAAACGAGGCTTCCCGCTCCTTTACAGCATACTCCAGCAGCTTGCCGCCGATGCCCCGGCCGCGGAAAAACGAATCCACATACAGGTGCTTGACTTCCCCGCCGTCCAGTTCCAAAAACCCCCGGACGATGCCGTCGTCGTACACCAGCACATTTTCCAGGCGCTCGGGGCAGTCCAAATATTCTTGGGCGACGGGCAGCACCTGCATTTCGCCGAAAGAGTAGGGCTCATACTGGAAGATGGGGAAAAACTTTTCCCGGCGCACAAAAACGAATATTTCCGCAATGCGCGAGATGTCCTTCTCCTCGGCCTGGCGCACGCACATAGATGCTCCTTTCTCGGTAAGCCACGCAATAAATTGCATCTGCTTATCCGTCATAATCAAAATTCCTCCTTATAATTTCCGCAAATCCTCCACGCGCTTGGCCTTCCCCTCCGACCTCTGCAGGGACTTGGGTTCCAGCAGCGTGACCTTTGCGGCGATGTTCAGCGTAGACTGCAGCGCCCCTGCAATCCGCTTCTCCACCTTCTCCAGGTTCCGCACCGTATCGGAGAACAGATGGCTGTTCATTTCCACCTGCACCTCCAGGGTGTCCAGGTTGTTCTTCCGGTCGACCACCATGCGGTAGTTGGGATCCATGCCCAGATCCAGCAGCACGCTCTCAATCTGCGACGGGAACACGTTAATGCCCCGGATAATCAGCATATCGTCCGTACGTCCCTTGGGCTTGTGCATACGGACCGTCGTGCGGCCGCACTTGCATTTTTCGTGGGTCAGCGAGCAGATGTCGCGGGTGCGGTAGCGCACCAGGGGCAGGGCCTCCTTGCCGATGCACGTGAACACCAGCTCCCCCTCTTCCCCGTCGGGCAGCTGCTGGCCCGTCACCGGGTCGATGATCTCGGGGTAGAAGTAGTCCTCCTGCACGTGCATCCCGGCTTGCTCCTCGCATTCGCAGGAGACGCCGGGGCCCGCGATCTCCGAAAGCCCATAAATATCATACGCTTTTATATCCAAAGATTTCTCAATCTCGTGCCGCATTTCCTCGCTCCAGGGCTCGGCGCCGAAAATGCCGATGCGCACCCGCAGGCTTTTGGGGTCGATGCCCTTGTCCCGCACGGTCTCGCCGATGTACATGGCGTAGCTGGGCGTGCAGCAAAGGATGTCGCTGCCGTAGTCCTGCAAAATCTGCACCTGGCGGTTGGTATTGCCGCTGGACACCGGGATGACCGCCGCTCCCAGCTTCTCCGCGCCGTCGTGGAGCCCCAGGCCCCCCGTAAACAGCCCATAGCCGTAAGACACGTGCACCAAATCCTCTTTCCTGCCGCCCACGGCTACGATAGCCCGCGCCGCGCCGGTAGCCCAGGCGTCCAGGTCGTTTTTCGTGTAAGCCACAACGGTCTGCTTGCCTGTGGTGCCGGAGCTTGCGTGTATACGGGCCAGCTCCCCACGGGGCACGGCTACCAGGCCGAAGGGATAGGTATCGCGCAAATCCTGCTTTTCGGTGAAGGGCAGCTTCGTGATGTCGTCGATGGACTTAATATCCTCCGGCTTGACCCCCAGCTCGTCGAATTTCTTCTTGTAAAAAGGCACGTTCTCATAGGCATTCTTGACCATCTTCACAAGCTTTTCCGACTGTATCTCCCGCAGCTTCTCCCGGGACGCGCACTCGATTTCGGGCTGATAATAGTTTGGCATATGGCAACACTCCTCATCCTTATTTTTAAGCTTTACTCTCCGAACCCCAGCCGGAACGCCTTCTCGTTGAGCTCATAAAACCTCTCCGGCACGCAGGCCTTTACCGCCCGCAGCCACAAATCCACGTCGGGCTCCAGCTGCCGGGCCATGGCTCCGATGAGCACTACGTTCACGGCCTTTTGGGAACCGGCCTGCTCGGCCAGCGCCAAGGCATCTACGTCCAAGACCTTCGCGCCCTTTTCCTTCATGGCGGGCAGCAGGCCCTCGGGGTACTGGGCAGCGCCCGTGACCACGGACATGGGGTCTATTTTCTGCGTATTCACTACCGCTACGCCGCCAGACTTCAAATAAGGCAGGGCCCGAGCAGCCTCCAGCTGTTCGAAGGCCAGCAGCACGTCGGCCTCGCCCCGCTCGATCACCGGGGAGTTTACGCTTTCGCCGAACCGCACATACGTCACCACCGAGCCGCCCCGCTGGCTCATGCCGTGCACCTCACCGACCTTTACATCAAACCCTTTTTCCAGCATGGCGCTGCCCAAAATACGGCTGGCCAGCAGCGTCCCCTGGCCGCCCACGCCTACAATCATCACACTTTTGTTCATGCCATGGCTCCTTTCCCGCACAAAGCGGCGCACACTCCGCAGCCCACGCACTGGGTGGGGTCGACCTGGGCCTTGCCCCCGCGCATGGAAATCGCCGGGCAGCCGATGCCCATGCAGGCCTGGCAGCCTACGCATTTTTCCGGGTCAACGGCAAGGGGCTTCTCGTGCTTCACCGACTTGAGCAGCGCGCAGGGCCTGCGGCTGATAATGACGGAAGGCTCTTCGGCCTCCAGCTCCTCCCGCAGGACGCGCTGGGTCTCTTTCAAATCGTAGGGGTCAACCACCTGCACCCTATGTATGCCCACCGCGCGGCACAGTGCCTCCAGGTCGACGGCCTGGGCAGGCTCATTATATATGTTGTAGCCCGTAGACGGATTCTGCTGATGTCCCGTCATGCCCGTAATGCTGTTGTCCAAAATAATGACGGTGGAATTGGTGCGGTTGTAAGCAATATCGATCAGGCTGGTGATGCCGGAATGAATGAACGTAGAATCTCCAATCACCGCCACCGACTTCTTTGCCGCCTCGCTGCCCCGTGCCTTGTTATACCCGTGCAGCGCCGACACCGACGCCCCCATGCAGATGCAGGCGTCCATGGCGGAGAGAGGCGCCGAAGCCCCCAGGGTATAGCAGCCGATATCGCCGCTGACATAAACCCCCGCCCGCTTCAGCGCATAGAACAGCCCTCGATGGGGGCACCCACAGCACATGACCGGGGGCCGCACCGGCAAAGGCCCGTCCAGCTGGGCGGCAGGCAGCTCCACGCCGTCCACCAGCTTTTTCACAAGTCGCTGGGACAGCTCGCCGCACCGGGGGAAGACGTCTTTCCCCACCACTTCCACGCCCAGCGCGCGGCAGTGGGACTCGATGAAATCGTCCAATTCTTCAATCACGTATACAGTCTCGCAAAGGCTGGCAAAATCCCGAATCAGCTTCTCCGGCAGCGGCCAGACCAGCCCCAGCTTCAAATAGTTGGCGCTGTCCCCTAGAGCCTCCTTGGCGTACTGGTAGACGGCCCCCGCGCAGATCGCGCCGCGCTTGGCCCCGTTGTCCTCTATGCGGTTGAGCCCGCAGCCCTCGGCCCACTCGACGAGGGCTTTGGTACGGGCCTCCACCTTCTCATGCTTGGGCCGGGCAAAGGCCGGGAGCATCACGTTCTTCGAAGGCTCCTTCACGTACTCCTTCAGCGCGATTTCCTCCCGCTCCCCGCATTCTACCACGCCCCTGGCATGGGCAATGCGGGTGGTCAGCCGCAAAATCACCGGCGTGTCGAACTCCTCCGAGAGGGCGTAGGCGCGCTTTGTGAACTCCTTGCACTCCTGGGAATCCGCCGGCTCCAGCATGGGCAGCTTGGCGGCCCGGGCGTAGTGGCGGGAATCCTGCTCGTTTTGGGAGGAATGCATCCCGGGGTCGTCGGCCACGGCCAGCACCATGCCGGCGTTCACGCCGATGTAGCTCATGGTGAACACCGGGTCGGCCGCCACGTTGAGCCCTACGTGCTTCATGGCGCAAAAAGAACGTGCCCCGCCAATGGCTGCTCCCGCCGCCACCTCCGCCGCGACCTTCTCGTTGGGGGCCCACTCGCAGTCGAGCTCCTCAAACTTGGCCGCCGCTTCGGTGATCTCCGTGCTGGGCGTTCCCGGATAACTGGACACCACCCGCACTCCGGCTTCAAAAAGGCCCCGGGCCACGGCCTCGTTTCCTAATAACAGTTGTTTCATAAAATATAGATTTCCTTTCTAAAACTAACCAACATTCCGCAAATCCAGCACCCGCTTGGCCTTGCCCTGGAACCGTTCCAGGCTCTTGGGCGAAACCAGCGTGACCTTCGTCTCCAGCCCCAGCACGCTGCGCAGCTTGTCGTGTATCTTGTGCTGCAGGGCCTGCAGCTCCCCAAAGCTTTCCAGCAGCGAGCCGTCGGTGAGCTCCACCTTGACCTCCAGCCGGTCCAAAAAGTTCTGCCGGGTGACCACCAGCTGGTAATGGGGCCCCACGTTCTCCATACCCACCAGCACGCTTTCGATCTGGGAGGGGAAGACGTTGACGCCTTTGATAATGAGCATATCGTCCGTGCGCCCCATGACCTTCTCCATCCGGGCGTGTGTGCGGCCGCAGACACAGGGTTCGTAGTGCAGGCGGGTGATATCCTTGGTGCGGTAGCGCAAAACGGGCATCCCCTCCCGCAAAAGCGTGGTGACCACCAGCTCGCCCGTCTCGCCCCGGGGCAGAGGCTCCAGGGTTTCCGGGTCGATGACCTCCGGCAGGAAGCCGTCCTCGTTAAAGTGCAGGCCGCAGCGGTGGATGCACTCGCCGGACACCCCCGGCCCCTGCAGCTCTGTCAGCCCGTAGTTGTCGGTGACCGTCACCCCCAGGCTTTCCTCAATGCGCGCGCGCATTTCCTCGGTGCAGCCCTCGCTGCCCAAAATGCCGTGGCGCAGCTTCGAGTAGGCTTCGGGCGGGTAGCCGCTTTCGCGTACCAACTCGCCCAGGTACAGCGCATAAGAAGGCGTGGCCACCAGCCCCGTGACGCCCAGGTCGCGGATGAGCATCAGCTGCTTCTCCGAGTTTCCCGAGGACGCCGGGATGACCGTCGCGCCGATCTTCTCCAATCCAAAGTGCAGACCCAAGGCCCCTGTAAACAGCCCATAGCCGAAGGAAATCTGAATGATATCCTCCTCCGTAATCCCCGCCGCCGTAACGACCCGGGCCATGAACTCCGCCCACTGGTCGATGTCCCGCTGGGTGTAGACCCCCACCGTCGGCTTGCCCGTGGTGCCCGAGCTTGCGTGCACCCGCACGATCTTCTTCATGGGCACGGCCAGAAGCCCGAAGGGGTAGTTGTCCCGGATGTCCTCCTTTGTTGTGAAGGGTATGTACTGCAGGTCGCTCAGCGTTTTGATCTTGTCGCCGCTGGTGATGCCTGCATCCCCCAGTTTTTTATGATAAAACGGTACGTTCTCATAGCAATACGTGACCAGGTGCCGCAGGCGTTCCAACTGGAGCTTGTCCAGTTCTGCGCGGCCCATGGTCTCAATGTCTTTTTGAAAGAACCTGTCCCCCACCCTAACCAAAACCTTTCTATATATTTTCTTTCCCCTATTGTAACTTATTTCTCAGCAGATTGCAACAAAATACTCCGCGCTTTCTCCATCACTCCGCTGAGCCACCCCAAATGCCCCTCGAACATCGGGCCAAACCGGGAATCCACCCTTTTCTCCGCCGTGGTGACGATGGTGCGGTGGGTAAACTCCACAGCCGTGTCGCAGGCGTCCTCCAGGGCCATGCCGTTTAACAGGCCGCCCAGCAGCGTGGAAGCGAACAGGTCGCCCGTGCCGTGGAAAAAGCCGGGGATCTGCTCCCGCACAGAAAGGCGCATTTCGCCGGTCTGGGCGTCGTAGCAGGCCGCGCCCAACTCGCCCTCCCGCAGGCACGCGCCCGTAAGGACCGCCATGCGAGGGCCTAAATCGCACAAGCCCTGCAGGACCTGCAAAAGGAAGCCCTCGGTGTAAGGGCCTGGGTCGTAGGGCAGGCCTAGGATATGGCAGGCCTCGGTCATGTTGGGGGCCACCACGTCTGCCCGGCGGCACAGGCGGCCCATGCCGTCGGCCATAGCCGGGGTGTAGGTCTGGTAGAGCTTGCCGCCGTCGCCCATGACCGGGTCCACCAGAACCAGCGTGCGGGGCGTGCGGAACATCTGGAGGATTTCCTCCACCATGCCAATCTGCTCTTCGCTGCCCAAAAACCCACTGTATACCGCCCCGAACTGCGCCCCAAAGCTCTGCCAATGCCGGGCCATGGGAAGCACATCGGCGGTGAGGTCGCGGTAGGTGAAGTTTACAAAGCCGCCAGTGTGGGTGGAAAGCACCGCCGTGGGCAGGGCCGACGTCTCCACCCCGCAGGCTGAAAGCACGGGCAGGGCCACGGTCAGCGAGCACTTGCCAAAGCCGGACAAATCGTGTATGGCGGCACAGCTTAAATCATAAGTATTACTCTGCATAATTCCCCTTCCTTTCTTGTTACCAAAGTGTACGACTTTTACGTGCGAATGTCAAGCTTGCCACGGGGAAAGCCTATATGGTATAATCAGGAAAAACGGGAGGTTTTTGCATGGAAAAGCTGGGACGGGAAGCAGAAAAAATCCTGGCAGAGCGCTTTGGCCGGGACACGGTCATAGCTCTGGCCACGGTGGAGGATGGCGTGCCGTTTGTGCGGAATGTAAACGCTTATTATGAAGATAAGTCTTTTTATATCATCACCTACGGGCTTTCCAATAAAATGAAGCACATAGAAAAGAACCCCATCGTGGCCTTGGCCGGGGACTGGTTTACAGCCCACGGGGAGGGTGCCAGCCTGGGGTACTTCCTTAAAAAGGAAAACGCCGTAATTGCCGCGAAGCTGCGGGAGGCTTTCTCCAGCTGGATCGATAACGGGCACACCGACTTCCGCGACGAAAACACCTGCATCCTGCGCGTGCGGCTGACGGACGGCGTTTTGCTGTCCCACGGCACGCGGTATGAGATCGATTTTACATAGATAAAATATAGGGAAAACCCCGCAGGCCGCAGCCTGACGGGGTTTTCTTGAAGCCGCTATTTTGTTATTTTGTAACGGAGTCCAGCAAGATCTCTTCCTGGCAGAGCACCTTGTCTCCCTCGGTCAGCGTCACGGTGACGGTCTCGCCAATGGGCGGCATTTCCAGGGGCCGGGTGCTCACGCTGTATTCTGTGCGCTCCCCATCCTCCTGGATGAACCACTCCGCTTCGTTCCAGGCGCTTTCGGCCAGACGGGCACCCTGGCTGTCGGTGACCTCTATCCGCAAATCCTTCCCGGTCCCTTCCGGCACGGACAGGTACACTGCCGCCCTGCCGCCAGGATTGTATTTGTCAAAGACTGCGTGCGGGATCAGGCAGCCCTCCGGCTCGTCGGGCATGGGATTGCTTCCCTGCAGCATCTGGTAGAAATAGGGGCTGCCGTCGTCCAGCCCGCTGCCCGGCCGGATTTCCTGCTTCTCCAGGTCGATGGTGAACTCGGCCAGCACCTCGTCGGAATAGTCCCCATAGATGAAGCGCAGGACCAGCTGCTTGGTGCCGGCGGGCGGGCCGTCAAAGTACAGGTCGGCGGACTGCTCCTCCCGCAAATCGTACACATAGCCGCCCTCGTCGGCGCTTCGCCGGGCTTGGTTCATCAGCTGCGTGCCATCCAGCGTGTACAGGTGCGGGAAACCCTGGGGCAGGTTTTCCGGGCCGTCGCCGTCTTCGAAGATCTCGCCCCAGTAGGGCTTGACGATGGAAATCACCGTCTGGGTCGGCGAAACGTCCGCGCCCAGGACCTTCGCGCCGTTGTCCTCTGCCAGGCCCTCGAAGCGCACCGTGTGGACTTTATCCACCACAACCGCCGCCTGGGCCTTGAACTCCCCGTCAATGCCGGTAAAGTCCCGCAGGGTCAAATCCACATCCAGCTTGTCTTCCTCCTGCAGGCCCTCGGGCACCTGTAGGCTCATGGTGGATTCCCACACCCCGTCGTTCAGGCGGAAGGGGTTGACGGTGAGGATTTTGGCCTCCTGCCCGCCAATGGCAGCCTGGCTGGTGCGGCCATAGTTGTTTTCGACCGCTTCCGGCTCTGCGCCCTCCGGAACCGCCATCTCCAGGCCGAGCTGCACCGTGGCCCCGTCGCTGTAAGCCTCCCGGACGGTGAGGGTGTAGCTTTCGTTGTCCGAATCCGCTTTCTTGCCGATATACTGCATGGCGTCATAGCCTGCCAGGTTTGTGGCAACCGGCCCGCCCTTTTGGGACGCGCTTTCAAAAATCTTCCCTAAAAAGGGGATTTGGGAAGCCATGGCCGGGTTGCTGAACCCCGCCGCCAGGAAGACCCCCACCAGCGCAAACACGCTGGCTGCTGTCGTGCAGACCTTTGTCACTACACGCCTGCGGTGTATCCGCGCCACTTCCTGCAGGGCATCCTCGACCACCTGGTCCAGCTGGGCGGGGATCACGATCTGTGTGCTGTCCAAATTCTTCAACATGCTGTTTCCTCCTTTAGCTCTCGCCGCAGCTTTTCCATGGCCCGGTTCAGCGTAGAGGACACCGTGCCCTCCGCTATGCCCAGGCGCTGTGCAATCTGACGGGTGGTAAGGTCGTCGAAATATTTCAGGCGCACCACTTCCCGGTATTTCTCCGGCAGGCATTCAATGGCCGCGTACAGCTCGGTCTTTTCTTCTGCCGAGACCCCGGCCTGCTCGGGGATGTCTTCCGCGGATTCCAGGCCCTCCCACAGCCTCCGCTTCTTACAGATGCCTATAGCGCTGTTAATGACGATGCGGGTGAGCCAGCTGCGGAACGCTTCCGGCTCCCGCAGGGAACGGATGCTCGTGTAAGCTTTCAGCACCCCCTCCTGCACGGCGTCCAGGGCATCGCTTTCGTGGCGGGTATACTGGAAGGCCACCCGGTATAGGTATTCCCGCTCCTCCCGTATCAGCTCGCCAAATGCTTTCGGGTCCCCTCTCATGGCTTTTTTAATGAGGGAATCCTTTCGGTTTCGTTTTGGCATCGTTTTCACCTCCTGCTATCTATAGGAGTCTTCCGCTGCCCTGTTTTCTTCCAAGCTCCCCAAAAAAATCACAAAAGATTTAAGAAGCCAGCAGTTCTTCCGCTTCCTGCTGGGTCAGGTAGTCGTACTCCACCATGGAGGAGACGACCTGTTTCTGCCTTTGGGCGGCCAGGTCGGGGTTTATGGACAGATCGTACACCCCCGGCGCGTTGGGGATGCCGGCCAGCAGGGTGCATTCGTTGGCGTCCATCTGGGCGGCTTCCTTCTCAAAATAAGCCTGGCTGGCCGCGCCCACCGAATAGCACCCGCTGCCAAAATAGATGCTGTTGACGTACAGCTCTAAAATCTCGTCTTTATCGTATTTCGATTCAATATCCCACGCCGCAAAGACCTCGGCGGCCTTCCGGCACAAATCCTTCTCCTGAGTAAACAGCATATTCTTTGCCAGCTGCTGGGTGATGGTGCTGCCGCCCTCTTTAAAGGAAAGGCTGCATAAATCGTTCCAGACCGCGCGCCCAATGGCCAGCAGGTCGATGCCGCCGTGGGAGTAGAACCGGTGGTCCTCCGCCGCCACAACGGCGTCCTTATACGTGTCCGGCAGGCTTTCGATGGGCGTAAAGTCCTCCTGGCTGCGCACAGCCTGCACGCGCTTATACAGAGGCATCTCTTCCAAGGCAGCGGTGTACAGCTCGTACCCCTGCAGGGCAATAGCCCCGGCCCCACAAAATGCCAGCACAAAAACCACCAGTAAAATGTTCCGTAAAAACCGCAGCGCTCGTTTCATAACCGCGCCCCCTTTCTTTTCTCTGGCCTTATCTTACCATCCCTCCCTTGCGATTTCCCGGCCTGGTTTCTTTCAAAGCCCTTACAAAACCTGCGGAATCTTACAAATGTGTAAGGAGGGCTTGAAAAACCTTGTTAAAAATGCTATAATCGTAGTAATTTAATTTGAAAACGGAGGGAGCGCGCCTTGAAAAAAATACAGGAGTCGGCGGAAAATTACCTGGAGACCATCCTCATCCTGCAGCAGCGCAGCGGCCATGTGCGTTCCATCGACATCGCCGCCGAGATGGAGTTCAGCAAGCCCAGCGTCAGCGTGGCCATGAAGCACCTGCGGGAGCGCGGCTGCATCACCGTGGACGGCGATGGGTTCATCACCCTCACCGAGGAGGGCCAGCGCATCGCCGAGGGCGTCTACCAGCGGCACATCCTTTTTACCCAATGGCTGCAGTCCCTGGGCGTGGACCCGGAGGTGGCCGCCGAGGACGCCTGCCGCATTGAGCACGTCATCAGCGAGGAAACCTTCCAGGCTATACGCAAACACGTGAATATGTAAAAAAAGCTGGCCCAAAGCGGGTCAGCCTTTTTTATGTTGCTTACGGGTACTGGCGCGGTGGGATGTCCGCCTCGGTAGCCTCGGGGAAGTCGGCTTCGACGGCTTCTTTGGCATCATTGGGGCCAGCCTCCTGGGGGATGGGCTCCGGGTCAGCCGCCAGCTTCGTGCCGCAGGCGCTGCAGAAAGTAGCCGTTGTGGGGCTCTGCTTGCCGCAGGTGGGGCAGAAGACCTTGTTCTGCTTGTCGCCCAGTTCCTTGGCGATAGCGGCCTGCTGGGCCTTGAGCTCGTCGATCTCCGTCATCTGGCCGATGGCCTCGGGGTCGGCGGAAAGGTTGTCGCGGCTGCACTCATACACATACTGGCCCAGCACCTCGTAGCGCTTGGCGATCTCCGCGTTGATCTCGGCGGCGCCGATGCGCAGCTTGGACACATCCACGATCTGCCCGGCCTTGCGGCCCACCGCGTCAGCGGCAGCCTTTGCGTTTACGACCACGTCATCTAAAATTCCCATAGCGTTTGCCTCCTTTTGATGGTTCCGTATTCAAGAGAAATTTTCTCCTCTTACCTAGTATTATAGCACATCCTCCGAGAAAGTAAAGCGGTTTTCCCTGTCGAATCTTTTACAGAAATCTTAACACCCCTGGGACGTGCAAATCCCATGCGGGTAAAAGATTACACAAAAATGCCAGTTTTTTAATCAAATTGAAACCATTTCCCCGTTTACTTTTCCCCGGGCAGACGGTATAATAAGAATGGCGCTTGCGCTGCCCGGCTTTTTTGTTTCCTGAAACTGCGGCAGGCTGCGCGGCGCAAATGCGAAAAGCGGGAAAGCCGCTCTCACGCAGCAAAAGCCCTCTGCGGGCATGGGAATGGAAGGGTTTTCTTTGGAAGCCTTGTTTGGAAGCGTGGGAAGCTAACGCAGGGGAGCGGCAGGACGATAAAACGGTAAAAAGGCACGGCGCAGGCCGGCAGAGAGGATGGTAAAAGCATGAAGCATTTTTGGAAGTACGCGGTGGTGGCCGGGGCGGCCTCCCTGCTTTTGATTACAGGGCTGGGGGCCTGTTCCAAGCCGGAGGAGGATACTTCTTCCCTGCTTTCCTCAGCGGCGGAGGACGCCTCCCTGTTCCCGGCGGGCACCACCATGGGCGGGCGGAATATTGGCGGGAAAACCCTGGACGAGGCCCTGGATATCTCGAAGAAAGCCCTGGAGGAGGCGGTGGACAGCCTGGAAATCAGCGTGAAGTTCAAGGATGACACCATCCTGCTGCAAAAGGGGGATTTCGTTATCCAGGACGTGCTGGAAAAAGAGCTGCCAAAGCTTTTGGAAAACCGCAGCCCCCAGGAATATGCCCTGCCCTATGTGGCGGATTTGTCCCCCAGCGGCAGGCAGAAGCTGGAGGACGCGGCAAAAACCTGCTATGTAGAGGCCAAGGACGCCACAGTGGAAAGCTATAACGGGGAAAAGTTCTCCTTCACCCAGGAGCAGGCCGGCGTCAGGGTGGACATGGCCGCCACCCTGAAAAGCGTGCGGCAGCTTCTCTCCCAGAAGCATGACGGGGATATCCAGGCGGCGTTCCTGGAGACAAAGCCCAAGCTGACCCAAAGCTATTTAAACGAAAACTTTAAGCTCCTTTCCACCTATTCCACCACCTCCACCAACACGGAAAACGGCAACAGCAACATGCGCCTGGCCCTTTCCCATGTAAACGGCACGGTTTTGGAGCCGGAGCAGGAATTTTCCTACAACACAGCCCTGGGCGACAGCACAGACCCATCCCGGGGGTGGCTGCCTGCCGGAGGCATTAACGGCGGGGTGCTGGTGCAGATGTATGGCGGCGGCATCTGCCAGGGTTCCACCACCCTGTATAATGCCGCGCTGCTGGCGGGCATGGAAATTACGGCCCGGGAATGCCACAGCATGCCCTCTTCCTACTGTCCCATTGGCCTGGACGCTACGGTGGACTATGGGAACATTGACTTTAAATTTAAAAACCCCCTGGACGCCCCGGTGTATATTGCCGCCTGGATGGACAATGTGGATCTCCACGTAAGCTTCTTCGGGGTGTTCCCCAAGGAGTGGGATAAAATCAGCGTTTCCTCTGAGCAGACCGGCTCTTCCGGCCCTCTTTCCGAGGTAAGCTTTGTGGTGGACGCGGGCCTTGCCAAGGGGGCCTATAAGCGCAAGACCTCCGGGAACAACGGCTATTCCGCCAAGGCATACCGCACGTTCCTGAAGGGCGACGCCACTGTGCGCACAGAAGAACTGCCCTCTTCCTACTATCCGCCTACAGGCAAGGTGTTCATCATTGGGGAGGGCACAGACACCAGCAAGATAGACACCGGCAAGGAGGAGGGCAATACCCTGCCCTCGCCCTCGCCCTCTCCCAAGCCCTCTGTTTCTCCCAGCCCCACGCCCAGCGTTAAGCCCAGCGAGCCTACGCCTCCTCCGGTTACCCCGCCTCCTGTCACGCCTCCACCGGTAACCCCGCCCCCGGTTACGCCGGATCCTGTGCCCAGCTTTAACCCGGAGCCGCCTGTGTCCCAGCCCCCTGAAGGCGGGTCAGGAGAGGGCAGCGGCGTGCCCCAGGGATTCTTGGATTAGCGCGTATTGCAAAAGCCCGGGGCTTTCCGTACAAGAACGGCAGAAGAAGGAAGGTATCCCCTCGCCCGGTCGGCGGGGGGATACCCCTGTGAATATAGGAAGAAAGGAGCGGTACAGGACAGAAAAGGCTGCTTTGCAGGCGCCTGTACCCAGTGGCAATGAAGATGAAAGACGGATTTTTCCGGGTGGCGGCCGCCACCCCGGCTGTGCAGATTGCAGACGTGGACTTTAACAGGCAGGGCATTTTGGAGCTGATTGGAAAAGCGGCGGGGGAGGGCTGCGGGGCTGTGTGCTTCCCGGAGCTTTCCCTCACAGGATATACCTGCGGCGATCTTTTCCGGGAGCGCACCCTTTTGGCAGCGGCGGAGCGTGGCCTTGCCCGCCTGCTGGAGGACACAAGGGAGTTGGACATCCTCTGCGCCGTGGGGGTGCCTGTGGCCTTGGAGGGTGCTTTGTATAACTGCGGGGCTGTGTTCCACCGGGGCAGGCTTTTGGGGCTTATTGCCAAGGAGAGCATTCCCAATTACAGCGAGTTTTACGAAATGCGGTATTTCACTCCTGCCTGCCCGCCCAGGGAGGTTTTCTTTGCCGGACAGCAGACTGTGCTGGGCAAGGGGCTTTTGTTCCCCTGCGAGAATGTGGAGGGGCTGTGCGTGGCCGGGGAAATCTGCGAGGACTTGTGGGGCGTTGTGCCGCCAAGCGCCAAGCTGGCCCAAAACGGCGCCACCCTGCTTTTCAACCTCTCCTGCAGCGACGAAACCATTGGCAAGGCGGAATACCGCCGGGATTTAGTGAAAATGTGGTCGGGCCATCTGCTGGGGGCCTATGTATACGCGGACGCGGGGCCGGGGGAATCCACCACGGACATGGTGTTCGCAGGGCATGACATCCTTGCGGAAAACGGCACTGTGCTACAGGAAAGCAGCCTGTTTTCCAGAGGGCTGGTTATAGGGGAAATTGACCTGGAACGCCTTTTGCAGGAGCGGCTGCGGATGAATACCTGGCAGCCCCGGCAGGACAGGGACGTGGTGCGCATTCCCTTTGCCTATAAGGCGGAAACCCTGGAAAGCTTTGTGCCCCGGCGGGATTTCTCCCGGTTCCCTTTTGTGCCTGAGGACAAGGCATGGCTTTCCGACCGCTGCCGGCTGATTCTCACTATGCAGAGCCAGGGCCTTGCCACCCGGCTTTCCCACATCCATGGCAGCAAGGTGGTAGTGGGCCTTTCCGGGGGCCTGGATTCCACCCTGGCCCTGCTGGTGTGCGTCCGGGCCTTTGACAGCCTGGGCCTTGACCGCAAGGGGATTCTGGCGGTGTCCATGCCCTGCTTTGGCACCACAGGCCGCACCAAAAGCAATGCCCAGCGCATTGCCGAGGAGCTGGAGGTGGAGTTCCGGGAAATCAGCATTGAGAAGGCGGTTTCCCAGCACTTTGCGGACATTGGGCAGAACCCGGAAACCCTGGACGTTACCTTTGAAAATGCCCAGGCCCGGGAGCGCACCCAGGTGCTGATGGATTTAGCCAACCAGCGGGGGGCGCTGGTGATTGGCACAGGGGATTTGTCCGAGCTTGCCCTGGGCTGGGCCACCTACAATGGCGACCACATGTCCATGTACGGCGTGAATGGTTCCATTCCCAAAACCCTGGTGCGCCATCTGGTGCGCCACGAGGCGGAGCACTGCCCGGAGACGGAAAGCGGGAAGCGCCTGCAAAAGGCCCTGCTGGACGTGCTGGACACCCCGGTAAGCCCAGAGCTGCTGCCTCCCAAGGACGGGGAAATCGCCCAGAAAACGGAAGAGCTGGTAGGGCCTTATGAGCTGCACGACTTTTTCCTTTTCTACATCCTGCGCTATGGCTTTTGCCCCGGGAAAATTTATAGGATGGCCTGTCGGGCTTTCCAGGGGGAATACAGCCGCGCTGTTATCAAGAAGTGGCTTGTCTCTTTCTACTGCCGGTTTTTCTCCCAGCAGTTTAAGCGTTCCTGCCTGCCGGACGGGCCAAAGGTGGGTTCTGTCACCCTGTCCCCCCGGGGAGACTTCCGGATGCCCAGCGACGCCTGCGCCGCCCTCTGGCTGGAAGAAGCAGAGAGGCTGTAAAGATTCCAGGAAATCGGGCAGCGGTTATTCCCTGGTGGATAAAAGAGAATTGCAGACTCCCCTGGA